>OMQN01000031.1 GCA_900313235.1 uncultured Prevotellaceae bacterium
GGGCCTCGTCAACGAGATGAACAGCGCGCTGAAGTTCTGGGTAGACTCCTGCGATGTCGATGGCTTCCGCTGCGACTATGTCAGCAGTCCCACCATCCCTGTCAGCTACTGGCAGAACATCATTGCCGAGCTGAAGAGCAAGAGTGGCAAGACTGTCGAGTTCCTCAGCGAGACGGACATCACCAATCCTGAGAATATCCGCATCGACAGTTGTGGCTTCGACTACGACTACGCTTGGGACTTTCAGGGTACGCTGGCGTGGAAATTCAAGAATAGTTCCAATGCCGACTCGTTGAAGGTTATCTGCGAGGACTTCCTCGCTGCTTCTGGCAAGGTGAAGAACCGCCGCATGGTCTACCTCACCAACCACGATCAGAACTACAATGATGGTGGGCATACGCTGAAAGACTTCTATGGTGACAACCGCTATGCGCTCACCGTCCTCGACTTCACCTTCTACGGCATGCCGCTCATCTATAACGGCCAGGAGATTGGTGACCCCGATACGCTGAACTATTTTACTGATGCCAAGGTGAAGTGGGATAGGACAGACCGCAAGATGCTTAACACCATCCGCACGCTCATTGCCCTGCACCATCAGCAGTCCTCGCTGGCTGCCGATGCTGGCGTGGAGTTCCTGCCTACCCACAATGCCAGTGTGCTGGCATGGCGCCGTGGTGCTGTGGTGGCTGTCGTTAACCTGGCTGAGACGGATGTTAAGGTATTCGTCGATGGTCTGGACGAGGGCGACTACAACCAGTGGCTCAACAGCCAGACCATTGCTATTGCTCCCGCCTGTACGGCGGTTTCTCTCGCATCGTCAGAGCCCATCGCCCTTGAGGCTAAAGGCTATGCCGTATATGTCAAACAGTAATTACTTGCTTCATCAATAAAGGATTACTGATTAGCAGAGTTAACTCGGTTGGAGTCGGCTGCTTGCGAAGAGCGGCCGCTCCTTTTACCTCTTACCTCTTCACTTTCTTTCTTAACTCTTAATTCTTAACTCTTAACTTCAAAAAGTATGATTAGCAGAAAAGTACTGATAATGATGTTGCTGATGGCCAGTCAGTTGATGGGAAACCACCTGCTGGCATCCGACTATGTGGACGACATCAATCGTGCAGCCAATAACGAAGTAGGCCATCAAGTTATCTACGAACTGAACGTAGGCTCATTCACCGCTGAAGGCACCTTTGCCGCTGCCCAGCAGAAACTGGCTGACCTCAAGACACTGGGTGTTGACATCGTGTGGCTCATGCCCATCTATCCGCGTGGTGGCGGCATCAACAGCCCCTATGCCGCCACCGATTTCCAGCAGACCAATCCCAAGTATGGCACCATCACTGACCTCAAGAGTCTCGTGGCCGCTGCCCACGCTCTGAACATGCAGGTGTGGCTCGACTGGGTGCCTAACCATACTGCCACCAATGCCACCTGGGTAACCACCCATCCTGAATATTATGCTAAGAGCGGTGGACAGATGATTCACCCTAACGGCTACAACGACGTGTGGCAGCTCGATTATAACAACACCGCTCTGGTCAACGCCATGAACGACTGTCTGAAGTTCTGGATAGACCAGGCCGACGTCGATGGCTACCGCTGCGACTACATCAGCAGCTCGCGCATTCCCACCAACTACTGGCAGACGGCTATTCCACTTATCAAGAACTACAAGAGTGGCAAGACCATCACCTTCCTTGGCGAAGGCGACATTGCACAGGATGTGACGCGCCTCAAGACGGCTGGCTTCGATTACGACTATGCTTGGGGCTATCAGAGCAGCCTGGCCAACTTTGGCAGCAGTGGCGTCTACTCCGCTTCGCTCAAGGCCAATGCTAACACCATGCTCAACGCCTCTGCCAATGTCTCCTTCAGTCGTATGCTCTATGTCACCAACCACGACCAGAACTTCAACGAGAGCAAGAAGACTCTCACGCAGAAGTATGGTCTCAACCGCTATCCCCTCACCGTGCTCGCCTATACGCTCTATGGTATGCCCCTCATCTATAACGGACAGGAGGTGGGCGGCAATCAGGCCCTCGACTATTTCAACGACACCAAAATCAATTGGTCGTCCCCCGATACCAAGATGCTCAACACCATCCGCACGCTCACAGCGCTGAAGCATGCCGTCCCCGCTCTCGGTGACAAGGTAGCTGTCAACTGGGTGACGCTCTCCTCTGGTGCTGCCAATGTGCTGGCCTTCACTCGCAAACAAGGCGATAGTGAGGTTCTCGTCGTTCTCAATCTGGCTACCACAGCCACTAATGCCACCCTCACAGGTCTCACCGCAGGCTCCTGGAGTCAGTGGCTCACCAGCGAGACCATCAGCCAGGGTACCAGTCGCCGCCAACAGCAGTTCTCTGCCACACAAACTCTCGCCCTCGAGGCCAAGGGCTACCGCGTCTTCGTCCGTGGCTCCTTCCCAGAGGAAGACATCCCTACCGGCATTGGCAGCGTCAGCCTTCAACCTTCAACCCTCAGCCCTCACCCTTCCACGTTCTTCGACCTTTCCGGACGTTCTGTCAGCAGTCCCCAGCGTCCAGGTCTCTACTTCCGCGGTGGCAAGAAGATGGTGGTTTCACATACCTACTTTTGATTAATCTGCTTTTGATGCATTTTGCAAGGTGCGCTATACTTAAAACCTCGTTTTTAGGTATTGCGCACCTTGGTGATTTGCCGTACCTTTGCACCGCCATTAGAAAACGAATAAGAATGAGAACGAGAACGACAACTACTCCCGTGGAACTCAAGGTACTGATGAACCACATCTACGAACTGCACAAAGGTGTGCGCCACATGGTGCTGTTCACCTGCAACAAGAAGTATAGCGAACAGACTATACAGCGACTCGAGAGTCAGGGTATTCCCTACTTATTGCAACCCGCTGGACAGCAGAATCTTAACGTATATTTCGGGCGACGCGAGTGTCTGGAGGCCATCCGACTTATTGTCACCCGCCCGCTAAACCTGCTCACTCCTGAAGAGGACTTTATCCTCGGAGCCATGCTTGGCTACGACATCTGCGCACAGTGCGAACGCTATTGCAAGCGTAAGAATGGGTGTAAAGGCCTGTGTGACGAGAACTGTATCAACAAGAATTAACCACATAAATATTTTTAAGGAATGGACACAACAATTGTAATCTATGGTTCCTCGACAGGAACCTGCGAGGCCATCGCAGAGAAGATAGCCTCAAAACTGGGCTGCAAGGCCCTGAACGTACAGGACTTGACAGCCGACATCGTAGCAGCCAACAAGAACCTTATTCTCGGCACTTCAACATGGGGAGCAGGAGAGATGCAAGATGACTGGTACGACGGACTGAAGATGCTCCAGGCTGCCGACCTCAGCGGCAAGACCATCGCCCTCTTCGGATGCGGTGACTGCTCTACATACAGTGACACCTTCGTGGGTGGCATGGGCGAACTGTACAACGGCATTAAGGATAGCGGTGCCAAGTTCGTCGGCAGCGTAGAGACCGACGGCTATACATTCGACGACTCCGAGGCCGTCATCAACGGCAAGTTCGTTGGTCTGCCCCTTGACGACATTAACGAGGACGACAAGACCGATACGCGCATCGAGGCCTGGTTAGCAGCCCTTCCTCTAATCTAACATAAGGTTATTCGCTCTACGTAGAAAATATGGTGTCACTGTCACGCCTAATATTCAGTCTTACAGAATGTTAGGCGTGATACCATTTTTCAAGGGGGAGTCATTCAAACGAAGGTTTTTCCGTATCAGCCTGTCTCATACCTGTATTAGCTTATCTCGTGTTCGTATTAGCTTATCTCGTGTTCGTATTAGCTGTATAAGTGAAGAATTCACTAGAGAATTTTTGCTAAGTATGGCTGATAAATGAATGTTTAGGCTGACTGGACAATAGGATATAAAAACAGGTGTCACACCTAACGCTCTGTAAGACTGAATATTAGGCGTGACAGTGACACCGTTTTTTCTGCGTAGAGCGCAAAACCTTATGTTGGATTTATTCTGATGTTTTCTGCAAAATGTCATTGTTATAAAGAAAGAATTTTGTACCTTTGCATTCGAAAGGTAGATGAACAAGGTTTTCCATCATAGTGTATCCATATTTCAGCGCCCCATATGGGTGGTTGTGTTTGCCTTGACAGCAGCCATAGCATGGGGTTGGGCATTCCCGCTTATCAAGGTGGGATTCGGTGCTTTTGGCATTACGTCGGACATGACGGGCAGCAAGATGCTCTTTGCTGGCATCCGCTTTGCTGCGGCTGGTCTGATAGTATTGTCCGTAGCCCGTAGCAATGGCCGCTCGTTTCGTACGGGCAAGGCTGGCGACTGGTGGTTTGTTCTTGCCTTTGCGCTGATGAACACGACGCTACACTACTTCTTCTTCTATGTCGGCATGTCGCATAGCGAAGGGTCGCGGGCAGCTATCCTGAACTCGTTGGGTACTTTCCTTGTGGTTCTCCTGGCATGTGCTTGCTTCAAGAGCGACAAGCTGACAACGCGAAAGATGCTGGGGTGTGTCGTAGGTTTCAGCGGCATCCTTGCATTGAATCTGGGAGGTGCGGAGAGCGGGCAGTTTACATGGCTTGGCGACGGAATGATTATCCTCAATGCCATCTGTTCGGCGTTCTCGAATTTGATGACCCGTGGACTGAGCCGGAGGGTAGATGTCTTTGTGGGAACGGGCTACAGTCTGACGATAGGAGGTCTGCTGCTCATCCTTCCAGGATTGTTGCTGGGGGGGATGCTGCCTCGTGTCAACATACTCGGCATCGTTTGTCTGTTGTTGCTTATCGCCATCTCTGCCGTTGGCTTCGCCCTCTACAACAAGTTGCTCAGTTGCAATCCTGTGGGGCGCATAGCCATATACAATTCGCTGATACCCGTGGTGGGAGCTGTCACCTCGTGTCTGTGTCTGGGCGAAACGTTCCACTTGAAGTACGCCCTGGCAGGAGGGCTTGCGGCTCTCGGCATCTATCTTATCAACAAAGGGAAAAACTAAAACCAACATACGATGAAGAAATTATTATTGCTAACAACCATCCTGCTACAGGTGCTGACTGTCGGCGCTCAGCATGTGCGTGAGTCGGTATTGCTGGACAAGGAATGGAAATTCGTGCTGGGCCATGCTGCCAATCCGCAGAAAGACTTCGGCTGTGGCACAGAGTATTTCAACTACCTGACAAAGGCCAACTCCATCCATAACGAGGGACCATATGCCCAGAAGTTTGATGACAGCAAATGGCAGGAGGTACAGCTGCCGCACGACTGGGTGACGACGCTGCCTTACGACTGGGCTGCCAGCCACTCTCATGGCTACAAGACGGTGGGGTGGAAATATCCGGAGACCAGCGTGGGATGGTATCGCAAGGTGCTGACGATTCCTGCTGGTGACCTGGGCAAACGCCTGCTGCTGCGCTTTGACGGCATTTTCCGCAATGCCACCGTGTGGTTTAACGGCTTCTATATGGGTACGGAGCCCAGCGGCTATGTGACGCAGGTGTATGACATCACACCTTATGTGAAGTATGGCGAGGAGAACCTCATCTGCGTGCGTGCCGACGCTTCGCTGGAGGAGGGCTGGTTCTACGAGGGTGCCGGCATCTATCGCGACGTGTGGTTGGAGAAGATGGCAGCGGTCAGCGTAGCCCCCTTCGGCACCTTTGTCTATGCCGAAATGCAGCAGCCCTATAGCACTGCCACCCTCCATGTGGAAACCGAGGTACACAATGCCTCGCTGACAGTTCGTCCGTGTGAGGTCACTCACCGTCTGTTGGATGCCGAGGGTAGGGAGGTGGCTAAGTCTGCTCCCGTAAGTCTGACGCTAAAGGCAAAGCAAACGCTCAATGCTCCACAGTCAGTGCTCCTCGTGAATAGTCCGCACCTCTGGAGTACCACCGACCCCTATCTCTATCAGGTGGAGACCACGATTCGTGTGGCGGGTAAGGTGACAGATGTCTATACAACCACGACGGGAATCCGTGATATCCTGTTTGATGCCGAGCGCGGCTTTCTGCTGAACGGCCAGCCGCTGAAGCTGAAAGGTGTCAACATGCACCAAGACCATGCTGGCGTGGGCGCTGCCATTCCCGATGCCCTGCAGGCGTGGCGCATCAAGCAACTCAAGAAGATGGGCTGTAATGCCTATCGTGCCTCGCACAACCCCATGACGCCAGCCCTGTTGGATATCTGCGACCGCGAGGGAATGCTGGTCATCGACGAGAACCGACTGATGGGCATCAACGATGAACACCTGCGACTGCTGGAACGTATGATACGACGCGACCGCAATCATCCCTGTATCATCCTCTGGAGCGACGGCAATGAGGAGTGGGGATTGGAGAACAGCATCCAGGGTACCCGACTGGCTGAGGCCATGCGTGAATATACCCGCCTGTATGACCCCACACGTCCCAGTACGGTGGCCAATGCAGGAGGTACGGAACTCATCAAGGGTCTCGACGTGGTGGGCTTCAACTACATCGTGCAGAACGATGTGGACAATCGCAAGCGGAACAACCCTTCGTGGAAGATTGTGGGCACGGAGGAAACCAGCGGCTGCGGTACACGTGGCTGGTACTTCAACGAGGAAAACTGCAAAGGACGCATGGTTAGTCTGAACCGTGAGCCAATAGCCAATGGCCAACAGCCAATAGCCAATGTCATTGAGCGTGGCTGGAAATTCTATGCTGAGCGCCCTTGGGCTGCCGGACTGTTCTATTGGACGGGCTTTGACTATCGTGGTGAACCCAATCCGCTGTCGTATCCTGCCCACGATTCGGAGTTTGGTATCTTAGACTATTGCGGATTTCCCAAGGATGAGGCCTACTACTTGAAGGCCTGGTGGACGGAGGAGCCCGTGCTGCACGTTTTCCCCCACTGGAACCTGCAGGGACACGAAGGCGAGGAGGTGGAGCTCTGGGCCTATAGCAACTGCGACGAGGTGGAACTCGTCGTGAACGGTAAAAAGCTAGGACGCCAACAGATGCCGAAGAACGGACATCTGAAGTGGAAGGCAACATACCAGCCAGGCAAGGTGGTGGCCTACGGCTATAAGAACGGCAAGCGCACGATGACGCAGACCATAGAAACCACCAAACCCGCCTACAAGACGGTGCTCAAAGCTGACCGCCAGGAACTGACGGCTGACGGGCGCGACGTGGCTGTGGTGACAGTAGAGGTTCAGGATCAGAAAGGGCGCGTGGTGCCCGATGCCTGTACGCTGCTGACCTTCACGCTGGAAGGTAATGGTCGTATACTGGGCATCGGCAATGGCGACCCGATGTATCTGGGTGCCGACCATCCCGAGGAAAAGGACTGCAAGACGTTCACCATACCGGCCTTCAACGGTTTGGCACAGGTGCTGGTGCAGAGCGGTGAGGTGCCATCGACCATCGTGCTACGCTGTCAGGGCGAGAAACTGCAGACGGGAAGTGTCAGTATCACAGAAAAATCCAAATAAATTCGTTTTTTTGCTCACTTTTTTGTAATTTTGCACGCTCAAATAAATATAATAAGGTGAATCAGGAAATAGAACGCAGGCGAACATTCGCCATTATCTCGCACCCCGATGCTGGTAAAACCACGCTGACAGAGAAGTTTCTGCTCTTTGGCGGACAGATTCAGGTGGCTGGTGCCGTAAAGAATAACAAGATTAAGAAAACTGCTACTTCCGACTGGATGGATATCGAGAAGCAGCGTGGTATCTCAGTGTCGACCTCTGTGATGGAGTTCGACTACACGCCCGAAGGGTCCGACATAGAATACAAGGTGAACATTCTGGATACACCAGGTCACCAGGACTTTGCCGAGGATACCTATCGCACGCTGACAGCCGTAGACTCTGCCATCATCGTGGTTGACGGTGCCAAGGGCGTGGAGGCACAGACGAGGAAGCTGATGAATGTGTGCCGTATGAGGAATACCCCTGTCATCATCTTCATCAACAAGATGGATCGCGAGGGTCGCGACCCCTTCGATCTGTTGGACGAGTTGGAGCAGGAGTTAGAAATAAAGGTACGTCCCCTATCGTGGCCCATCAACCAGGGTGCCAAGTTCAAGGGTGTCTATAATATCTATGAGCAGCAACTCAACCTGTTTACCCCCGACAAGCAGCGCGTCACCGAGAAGGTCAGCGTAGAGGTCGGTTCACCCGACCTCGATGCCCGCGTCGGCGAACAGGATGCCGAGAAGTTGCGCGAAGACCTGGAACTGGTAGATGGCGTCTACCCTGAGTTCGACGTAGAAACTTACCGCTCAGCAGAGGTGGCTCCCGTATTCTTTGGTTCTGCGCTGAACAACTTTGGCGTGCAGGAGTTGCTTGACTGTTTCGTTGAGATAGCCCCGTCGCCCAAGCCCACCAAGGCTGAAGAGCGCATGGTGCAGCCCGACGAGCAGAAGTTTACGGGTTTTATCTTCAAGATTACCGCTAATATCGACCCCAATCACCGCTCTTGTATCGCCTTCTGCAAGGTGTGCTCAGGAAAGTTCCAGCGCAACCAGCCATACCTGCATGTACGTCAGGGTAAGACGCTGCGCTTCTCCAGTCCTACGCAGTTTATGGCCCAACGCAAGTCGACCATTGACGAGGCATGGCCAGGTGATATCGTTGGTCTGCCCGATACGGGTGGCATGTTCAAGATTGGCGACACCATCACCGAGGGTGAACAGCTCCACTTCCGTGGTCTGCCTTCGTTCTCGCCCGAACTGTTTAAATATATCGAGAACGATGACCCCATGAAGTCGAAGCAGTTGCAGAAAGGTATCGACCAGCTGATGGACGAGGGTGTGGCTCAGTTGTTTGTCAACCAGTTCAATAACCGTAAGATTATCGGCACTGTCGGACAGTTGCAGTTTGAGGTCATTCAGTATCGCTTGGAGAACGAGTATAATGCCAAGTGTCGCTGGGAACCCGTACACCTGTATAAGGCCTGCTGGATAGAAAGCGACGACGAGAAAGAGTTGGACAACTTCAAGAAGCGCAAATACCAGTATATGGCAAAGGACAAGGAGGGACGCGACGTGTTTCTCGCAGATTCCGGCTATGTGCTCAGCATGGCGCAGCAAGACTTTGAACATATCAAGTTTCACTTTACATCGGAATTCTAATGACAAGAGAAGAAGATATAAAGAACGCAGTGGAAGTGCTGCGAAAGGGTGGGGTGATACTCTATCCTACTGACACCGTATGGGGCATCGGCTGTGATGCCACGAATGCAGAAGCCGTGAAGCGTGTCTATGACATCAAACAGCGCGACGACTCGAAGGCGCTCATCTGTCTGGTGGACTCTGATGCCCGCATGCAGCGCTATTTCCGTCAGGTTCCCGATGTGGCATGGCAGCTGATAGACAGTCTGAAAGAAGGCGATGCCAAGCCTACCACACTGATACTGGATGGTGCCATCAATCTGGCACCCAACTTGATTGCTGAAGATGGCAGCCTGGGTATTCGTATTACGCAGGAGGCCTTCTCCAAGGAGTTGTGCTACCGCTTCCAAAAAGCACTGGTGAGCACCTCTGCCAATATCAGTGGCGAACCTGCTGCCCAGAACTATTGCGACATAGACCCTCGCATCATTGAACAGGTCGACTACGTTTGCTGGAGTCGTCGCCAGGAGCATAAGCCCCACACGCCCAGTAGCATTATTCGCTTGAGACAGGACGGGGAGGTGAGCGTTATTAGAAGTTAAGAGTTAAGAGTTGAGAGTTAAGAGTTAAGATGAAGACTGCATATCCACAATGGTTACAGCGACTGCACGAATGGCGTGTGCAGAACGTGAGCGACAAGACATTTCTTCTTGTCCTGGCGTTTGTGGTGGGTGTGCTCTCTGCCGTGGCTGCTTTTGTGCTGCACGGACTCATCAACACCATCGTGGCACTGCTGACAGGTCGTTTCCATGCAGACACCTACAACTGGCTCTACTTGGTATATCCCGTGGTGGGTATCTGGCTGACGTCGCTGTTTGTGCGCTATGTGGTCAGAGACAATATCTCGCACGGCATCACGCGCATCCTCTATGCCATCTCGTCGAACCGTTCACGTCTGAAAGGACATAACACGTGGTCGAGCGTCATCGCTTCAGCTATCACCATCGGCTTTGGTGGTTCGGTGGGTGCCGAGGCGCCAATCGTGCTTACCGGTTCGGCCATCGGCTCTAACCTGGGACAGCTGTTCCGACTGGACAACAAGACGCTGATGACGCTGGTGGGCTGTGGTGCCGCAGGTGCTATTGCTGGCATCTTTAAGGCTCCTATTGCAGGACTGGTGTTTACGCTGGAGGTGCTGATGATTGATATGACGATGTCGGCACTGTTGCCTATCCTGGTGTCGTGCGTGACGGCAACGTGTTTTACTTATTTGTTTAGCGGCAATGCCGTGCTGTTCTCCTTCCATCTGGACAGTGACTGGACGGTAGAGCGCGTACCTGCCTGCATCTTGTTGGGTATCACCTGTGGACTCATTTCGCTATACTTCATCCGCACGATGACCTTTTGCGAGAATCTTTTTGCACGCTTCAAAAACAAGCCCTACATCAAACTGCTCATGGGCGGCATCATACTGAGTACACTCATCTTCTTGTTCCCTTCGCTATATGGTGAGGGCTATCATTCTATCAATCTCTTGCTCAACGGAAAGACAGAAGCAGACTGGAACCAGATACTCGATGGCTCGTTGTTCTATGGACACAGTGAATACATCATTCTCTATTTGGCGCTGGTGCTCTTTACGAAGGTCTTTGCTACCTCAGCGACGAATGGTGGCGGAGGCTGTGGCGGTACCTTCGCACCCTCGCTGTTCATAGGCTGCTTTACGGGTTTCCTGTTCTCGCGACTGTGGAACATGAATCAGATAGGTGTCTATGTGCCAGAGAAAAACTTTGCCCTGCTGGGTATGGCTGGTGTAATGTCGGGCGTGATGCACGCTCCGCTGACGGGCATTTTCCTCATTGCAGAGATAACCAGCGGTTACAACCTCTTCATGCCATTAATGATAGTTTCTGTGGCTGCCTATCTGACCATCAACATCTTTGAGTCACACAGTATTTATGGCATTCGTCTGGCTCAACAGGGCCGACTGGTGACGCACCATACGGACCATGCAGTACTGACGCTGATGAGTCTGGACTCTGTCATCGATCGCGACTTCCAATGTGTCGATGCGGATATGGAACTGGGGCAGATGGTGCACAAGATCAGTCGTTCACATACCGACGTGTTGCCAGTGACTGATGCGGCAGGAATGCTGTTGGGCGAGATAGATATCCGTAAGATTCGCCATGTGATGTTCCGTACAGAACTGTATCATCACTTCAAAGCAAACCAGCTGATGGCAGAACCTGCTGCCGTATTAAATGACGGCATACCAATGACGGAAGTCATGAAGACCTTTGAGCGTACACAGGCCGACTGGCTCCCCGTTCTTGATGCTGACAACCATCTGAAGGGCTATATCTCTCGCAAGCGTATGTATAATATGTATCGCAAGATGGTACATGACTTTAGTCAGGAGTGAAGAGTTAAGAGTTAAGAAAGAAAGTTAAGAGATAAGAGTGAAGAAAGAAAATTTAAGAATCGTTTTTATGGGAACACCGGAGTTTGCTGTAGAGACACTGCAGGCACTGGTGGAGAACGAATATAACGTGGTGGCAGTGGTGACACAGCCGGATAAACCTGTTGGGCGCCACCAGACAGAGATGCAACCGTCGGAGGTGAAAAAATATGCTGTAGCACACGGCTTACCCGTGCTACAACCAGAGAAGATGAAAGACCCTGTGTTCATCGAACTGCTGCGCTCATACAATGCTAACCTGCAAGTCGTCGTGGCCTTCCGCATGCTCCCTGAGGTGGTGTGGGCGATGCCTGCATACGGCACGTTCAACGTGCATGCTGCCTTATTGCCCCAATATCGTGGGGCGGCACCCATCAACTGGGCTGTCATCAATGGCGAGACAGAAACGGGCGTGACCACCTTCTTCCTCGATCATGACATTGATACGGGCCGTATCATCTTGAAGAAGCATTTTCCTATTCCCGACGAGGCTGACGTGGAGTATGTATACGACGGACTGATGCATCTGGGTGCACAGATCTGTCTGGAGACTCTTGAGGCTATCATCGCTGCCGATGGCCATCCCGTTAGCATCCCCCAAGACAACGTTCTTGATGGATCCCCTATCAAGAACGCCCCGAAAATCTTCAAGGAGACCTGTCAGATAGACTGGGCAAAGTCTGCCAAGCAGGTCTATGACTTTGTGCGTGGCCTGAGTCCTTATCCTGGAGCATGGACAACCCTGGTGACTCCTGATGCTAAAGAAACCGTGCTGAAAGTCTACAAGACCCGCAAGACGGGGCGTGTTGCAGGGCAGGAGAGTGGTACCTTGCTCGTGGATGGCAAGTCGCTCTTGGTGGCTTGCACTGACGAGTGGCTTGAAATCTGCGAGTTGCAGCTGGCAGGCAAGAAACGCATGCAGGCTGGCGACTTCCTGAACGGTATGAAACAGGTCGCAGACAGTCGCGTAAAATAATTTTTGGCATTTGATATAATAAATGGGTATTTCTGTACGTTTCTACAATAGAAACTCAAAACAGAATGCCTATGCAACATTTTACTCAAAACGAATTCCAGCCCAACTCATCGACCATCCTGTTTATCAAACAGTTTGCCCGTATGTGTAACGCTAAAAAGAATCAGACAAATGGCTACAATGGTTTCGCCGTCGCTGCTTGCAGCTGACTTCCTGCATCTCGAACAAGAGGTAGAAATGATTAACCGTAGTGAGGCCGACTGGCTCCATCTGGATGTGATGGATGGTGTCTTCGTGCCGAACATATCGTTTGGTTTCCCCGTGTTGGAGGCTGTTGCCAAAAAGTGCAAGAAACCCCTCGACGTACACTACATGATTGTGCACCCCGAGCACTACATCCAGCAGACTGCTAAGCTGGGTGCTATGATGATGAATGTACACTACGAGGCATGCACCCATCTGCATCGTACCATTCAGGAGATTCACCAGACGGGAATGAAAGCTGCAGTGACGCTCAATCCTGCTACGCCTGTCTGTGTCTTGGAAGACATCATTTGCGATGTCGACATGGTGCTGCTGATGAGTGTTAACCCAGGCTTTGGCGGACAGACCTTCATCGAGAATACCATCAAGAAGGTACGCCAACTGCGCCAGTTGATTACCGAACATGGCTCCAAGACGCTAATAGAGATTGACGGTGGCGTAAACCATGAAACAGCTCCTCGTCTTGTTGAGGCTGGGGCGGATGTGCTCGTTGCTGGTAGCTATGTGTTTCATAGCCCCAAGCCTGAGCAAGTTATTCATGACCTGCATAGCCTTTAGCTCTTAGCCAACAGCCAAGTGCTAACAGCCAACACTAAAGTTCCATATTTAGCTGAATATGGTGGCTCTTGGCCATGCGACGCATATTGATGAGTGCATATCGCATGCGTCCCAATGAGGTGTTTATGCTAACGCCTGTCATATCAGCAATCTCCTTGAACGATAAGTCCTGATAGTAGCGCATATAGACCACCTCACGCTGTGGGGCAGGCAGTGCATCCATCAAATGGCGCACGTCGTCCATCACCTGCATGTTGACATATTCGTTCTCGCGGTTCAGATCCATCACCTGACTGCCGCTCAGCTTGTTCAGATCGTTGTCCTCTGAAGGCTCCACGATGTGTGCTGAGCGCTGCTGGCGATAGGTGTCCATGATGATGTTGTGAGCAATACGCGTCAGCCAGAAAGCAAACTTGCCGGAATCGGTGTATTTGCCCTCCTGTAATTTTGTGATTACTTTGACGAAGGTTTCCTGGAACACATCGTTGGCCATTTCTGGGTCACGTACCACGAACATGATATACGAGAAGAGTTTTTGCTGATTACGAGCCAATAACTCATCGAATGCCTTGTTGTCTCCGTCTATGTAAAGTAGTGCCAACGCTTCGTCGGTACAACTTGCATAATTCTTCATATTATAGTCTTTATTGTTTATGAAGTAGAGCTTTTTCGATAGGCAATAATGTTATGAGTTATTAACTAATTTTTTGTTTTATCGCTGCAAAAGTAACCAAAAATATCATTCTTGCAAAATTTTTTTTGGAAAAAATGCCCTTTTTCATGAAAAAAGTGTACCTTTGTGCTGTAAAATTATCAATTTACTACTAAAAATATATGATAAAGTTGTTTGTGCCGGGCCGTCTGTGCCTTTTTGGTGAACATACTGACTGGGCTGGTCACTATCGTACGATGAATGCCGATATCCTGCCAGGTGCCTCTATTGTGACAGGTATCGAACAGGGTATCTATGCTGAAGTTGAGAAATCGTCGATCTTTGAGTTGTATAGTGACGCGCCCGAAATCAGTAATGTCTGGAATGACTTCTCTTGTCGCATGAACGAGACAGAGTTGAAGTCGGTGGCCAAGTCGGGCTCTTTCTTCTGCTACTGTGCAGGTGTGGCCAGCTATATGCTCGAATGGTATAAGGTGGGTGGCGTGCGAATTCGCATCACGAAGATGACACTGCCCATGAAGAGCGGTCTTTCGTCGTCTGCCGCTATCTGCGTTTTGGTTGCACGTGCGTTCAATCAATTATATAAGTTGAACCTCAACACGTTGGGCGAGATGAACATTGCCTATCTGGGTGAGTTGCGTACCTCCTCCCGTTGTGGTCGTCTGGACCAGGCGTGTGCCTTTGGCGTGAAACCTAATCTGATGACTTTCGACGGCGACGAGATTGAAGTGAAGACGCTGAACGTGAAGAAGATACTCTATTGGGTCTTTGCTGATCTGTGTGCTGAGAAAGATACCATCCGCATCCTGTCCGACCTGAACAAGTCGTACCCCTTTGCCACTACCGAGGCTGAGCAAAACCTGCACAAGGCGCTGGGCGAATGGAACCACGAAATTGTGGACCGTGCTATCCGCTACATGGCTGAAGGTAACGTACAGGCATTAGGACAATTGATGACTGAGGCTGAGGAACAGTTTGACAAATATATTGCTCCCATGTCACCAGCCTTGTGGGCCCCAAAACTTCATGAGGTGTTGCACGACCCGAATATCCTGCCGCTGGTTTATGGCGGTAAGGGTGTTGGCTCGCATGGCGATGGTTCTGTGCAGTTCCTGGCACGCAGTGCTGAGAGTCAGCAAAAACTCATCGACTATTTGAATGCACAGGGCATGCGTGCCTATTCGCTTACGCTGCATCCTGTTCATACTGTTCGCAAGGCTATTATCCCTGTAGCAGGCTTCGGCACACGTCTCTATCCTGCCACCCGTAACTTCAAGAAAGATTTCTTCCCCATTCCTTGTGCAGACGGAATGGTACGCCCTGTCATTCTCATCCTGTTGGAAGAGTTGGTGAAGAGTGGTGTCGAGGAAATCTGCCTGGTTCTGGGCTCAAAAGAGGAACGCCAGTTGTATAAGGACTTCTTCGAGAAACCGCTCTCTGAGGAACACCTGAGCAAGCTCAATGCCGAGGCCCAGGAGTATGAGAACCGCATTCTCGATATCGGTAAGCGCCTGCGCTATGTCTATCAGACCGAGAAGCGTGGCTTCGGGCATGCCGTCTATCAGGCTGCTGACTTTGCGGGCAACGAACCTGTACTCTTGATGCTGGGCGACACGCTATACCGCTCTAATACCAATAAGCCCTGCGCCCTGCAACTTATTGAACGGTATGAGCGCTACAATCAGTTGCTCGTCAGCATCCACTCCGTGCCGTTGACAGAGGTCAGCCATTATGGCATCCTCAGCGGTGTCTGGGAGGACAAGGAGCGTACCGTCCTGAATGTCTCTGTCATGAATGAGAAACCTAAGGCCAGCTATGCCGAGGAGTTTTTAGGCGTGCGCAATAGTGAGGGACAGAAAGAGTACTACAGTGTCTTCGGACAGTACATTCTGACACCTGATGTCTTTGCACAATTGGCCAGCGACATCGCACAAGCCGATGCTGCAGGGGATGTCGCCCGTGAGATTGAACTCACCGCAGCTCTGGACAGCGTGCGCCAGAAGAGTGGCATGATGGGCGTGCGTCTCAATGGCTATATGTACGACATGGGCAACCCCAATGCGCTCCGCCGCTGTATACAGCAATTCTCCGAATAAACAAAAAAAGGAATGCACTATCGCATTCCTTTTTTGTCGTATGTCACAATAGATTATTTCTCTTCTGCTATGCGTAGGAGGTATTTGCCATAGTCATTCTTGGCCATGGGCTCAGCGAGCTTGCGGAGTTGGCTGCGGTCTATCCATCCGCGTTTGAAGGCTATTTCCTCCAGACAGGCAACCTTCAATCCCTGGCGTTTCTCGATGACTTCAATAAAGGTGGATGCCTCCGAGAGGGAGTCGTGGGTGCCTGTGTCGAGCCACGCAAAGCCGCGCTGCAGGGTCTGCACCAGCAAGGTGCGTTCTTCCAAATAACGCTGGTTGACAGTCGTGATTTCCAGTTCACCACGTGCCGATGGCTTGATGTTCTTTGCTATATCGACAACGCTGTTCGGATAGAAGTAGAGACCAACCACGGCGTAGTTGCTTTTGGGTTTGGCTGGCTTCTCTTCGATAGAGAGGCAGTTGCCGTCTTTGTCGAATTCAGCGACGCCATAGCGCTCGGGGTCGTTGACGTAATAGCCAAAGACGGTGGCGCGACCGTCCTCTTCGGCACTCTTGACAGCCTGCTTTAGCATACCTGTGAAACCGGAGCCATAGAAGATGTTGTCGCCTAAAACAAGGCAGGCACAGTCGTTGCCAATGAATTTCTCGCCAATGATGAAGGCTTGGGCCAACCCGTCGGGTGAAGGCTGCTCAGCATACTCAAAGCGCACACCCAGATCGCTGCCGTCACCCAGCAGACGCTTGAAGGCGGGCAAATCGTAGGGGGTGGAAATAATCAGAATCTCACGGATGCCAGCCAGCATCAGAGTGGAGATGGGATAGTAGATCATGGGCTTGTCGAAGATGGGAATCAACTGCTTCGAGACGCCCTTGGTAATAGGGTAGAGGCGTGTTCCACTGCCTCCTGCTAATACGATACCTTTCATATTTTTTAATGTTTGTGCTGCAAATATACGAAATAATTGAGAATTGAGAATGGAGAATGGAGAATTTTTTGTAATTTTGCAGACGATTAGTGTAAATAACGAAATAATATGGCTTTTTGGAATAAAATTTTCGGTAAGAAAGAGGAGGAACAGAAGGTTGGCGGCATGGAGGATTTCATGACGCTGATTCGCGTATATTTCCAAGCAGTGATGGCTGCCGATTTGGGCATCACCAATCTGGCTGCACTGCCCGACCTGCGTACCTTTAAGGCTACGCTGAAGGTGCCTACCCAGAATAACAAGCTGGGACTGGCTGAGAAGTCGCGCTGTAAGAAGATGCTCAAGGAACTCTACCAGATGGACGACAACTTCACTAAGGAGATTGACCAGAGCATCCGCAAACGTTGTAAGAAACCTCAGGATGTGCAGACCTATATGTACCAGTTCTCGGGTTTCTCTCAGGATTTGCTGATGCTGACTGGTAACCTGATGAAGTTTAAGTTGCGTCTGCCCAGCTTCTTCAAGAGCGCCATCCGTAATATGACGGAAAAGACGGTGAACGACATCTTTACTAAAAACGACTTCACAGATCCTGCTGTCATGAAAACGGTTGTTGCCATTCGTCAGTACGACCAGAAGTTGGGTTTCTCGCAGCAGTGGGTTACCGACTTTATTTTCCGTGTTGTGATGTTGGCAAAAAAAGAGAAGCAACCCAAGGAATAACGTTAAAAAATAATAATTATCAATTGCCAATTATCAATTGTCGGTAATAATTCATTACCTTTGTGAAATAAAGTGAGAAAGGTATGACTGCTAACGAGAAAACCTTAGCAACATTTGAAACCCGTCTGCACCAGATGATACTCCGTTTTCAGGAACTGAAGAAAGAAAATGGAGAACTCTATGTGATGCTACAGGATCAGGAGAAGGCGGTGAAAGAGTTGCAAGAGAAAGTGAATCAGCAGCAGTCTGACTACGACTCACTCAAGATGGCCAAGATGATGGAGATTACCGACGGCAACTTGGAAGATGCCAAGAGTCGGTTGTCGAAACTTATCCGCGAAGTCAATAGGTGTATTGATATCCTCAGCGATGATCAGTAACTAAGGAAAGACAATTCATGGCAGAACTCGAGAAGGACAGATTACGTATCACGCTGCATGTGTACGATGAAGAAATAGAAGTCGTCGTCAAACGCGAAGAAGAAGAGTACTATCGTGCAGCTGCAAAGCTTATCACCGAACGCTTTAATGCCTATTCACAGGCTTATAAAGGACGCAAGAGTGATCATACAATAGCGCTGATGACGCTTATCGACGTCGCGCTGTTGTATCAGAAAGAGCATACACATAATGATACGTCACCCTACGATAATGTTCTTGCCCGTCTGACCGCTGAGATAGAAGAGGCACTGAAGGATTAGGCCCCAAGAGTCAGAAAGAACATTAACACTACATATATATAATTTTTATGGACATTATTGTTGCGATTATTGCCATTGCTGCCGCCCTTGTTCTGGGAGGCGTGTGTGGCTTTTTAGTTTTCCGCTTTGTTATCAAAGGGAAATATAATGAGATTGTCAATGCTGCCAAGAAAGAGGCAGAAGTTATCAAGGAAAAGAAACTGCTGGAAGTCAAGGAGAAATTCTTGAACAAGAAATCGGAACTGGAGAAGGAGGTGCAGCAGCGCAACCAACATATCCAGCAGAGCGAGAACAAACTGAAACAGCGTGAGATATCGCTGAACCAGCGCCAAGAGGAACTGGGACGTCGCAAGAACGAACTGGACAACCAGCAGACGCGCATTGACAACGAGAAGAAACTGCTGACGCTGAAGCAGGATGAGTTGGAGAAGATGCAGATGCAGGAGCGTGCTAAGTTGGAAGAGCTCTCTGGACTTAGTGCCGACGAGGCTAAGGCTCGTTTGGTAGAGTCGCTGAAAGACGAGGCAAAGACTGATGCACAAGCCTACATTAACGAAATCATGGACGAGGCCAAGTTGAACGCCAATGCCCAGGCAAAGAAGATTGTTATCCAGACCATTCAGCGTGTAGCTACAGAGACTGCTGTAGAGAACTCTGTTAGCGTGTTCCACATCGACAACGACGACGTGAAGGGTCGCGTCATTGGTCGTGAGGGTCGTAACATTCGTGCATTGGAGGCTGCCTGCGGCGTAGAAATCGTCGTTGACGACACCCCCGAGGCTATCGTCATATCGGCCTTCGACCCCGTACGCCGTGAGACCTGTCGTCTGGCTCTCCACCAACTGGTGGCCGACGGACGTATCCACCCCGCACGCATTGAGGAGGTTGTTGCCAAGGTGAAAAAGCAGTTGGAGAACGAAATTATTGAGACGGGTAAGCGTACCGCTATCGACCTCGGCATCCATGGTCTGCATCCTGAACTGATTCGTATCGTGGGTAAGATGAAGTATCGCTCTTCATACGGTCAGAACCTGTTGCAGCATGCTCGTGAGACTGCAAACCTCTGTGCTGTAATGGCTGCAGAGTTGGGTCTGAACCCCAAGAAGGCTAAGCGTGCCGGACTGTTGCACGATATTGGTAAGGTGCCCGACGAGGATACGGACGATCCACACGCAATCTACGGTGCTAAGATTGCAGAGAAATATAAGGAGAAACCTGATATCTGCAATGCCATCGGAGCTCACCATGATGAGATGGAGATGCAGACCTTGCTGGCGCCCATCGTACAGATTTGTGATGCTATCTCTGGTGCACGTCCTGGTGCCCGTCGTGAAATTGTCGAGGCTTACATCAAGCGTCTGAACGATCTCGAGGCCATTGCTATGTCTTATCCTGGTGTCACCAAGACCTATGCTATCCAGGCTGGTCGTGAGTTGCGTGTCATCGTTGGTGCCGACAAGATGGACGATGCCGAGACTGAGGCACTCAGCGGACAGATTGCATCGAAGATTCAGAACGAGATGACCTATCCTGGTCAGGTGAAGATTACCGTTATCCGCGAGACACGCTCAGTGGCTCTCCCAACGGAGTCTCTTTTTTAGTAGGGACACCCGGGCTCGAACCGGGGACCTCTGCAATGTGACTGCAGCGCTCTAAACCAACTGGGCTATGCCCCTAACTTAGCGATAGCGGATGCAAAGTTACAAATAATCTTTGACAAACAAGCACATTCGCTTGTTTTTTTTACTCTTTTTATACGTTGTTCTCGTATTTGGTGATGCTTATCGACGTCTTCAGCCTGCCAATGGCTATCAACTTTTCAGACTTGTCGAAGTCAAAACTGCCGTAGCGACTCATCTGGATGTCCACAAGCATGTCGGGTTTTGTCAGTTTTGTCATCAGAATGGAGTTCTGACGAATCATAATCGAACTGGTGCGCGACAGCATGGTATAGTAGTTGAAGTGGTTCACATTCTCCTTCTTGTAATCGTGGCCGCTGACATCAATGCCCACCAGTATGTCGCCAGCCTTGCGCTTGACACGGTTCAATGGGATGGGGTTAACAACACCACCGTCAATGAGTATCATGCCGTCTTTCTGTACAGGCTCGTAGAACGAGGGTAGGGAGATGCTCGCTCGGATGGCTTCAAACAGACTGCCCTTGTTGAAGACAATCTCGCGCCCGGTTTTCCAGTCGGTGGCTACACAGCAGAAAGGAATAGGAAGGTCTTCGATGGGCATATCGGGTACAAACTCCATGATGGCTTCGATGATGCGCGTGCCTTTCACCAGATGGCTCAGGCTGAATGAGAAATCGGTCAGCTCAAGCATCTTCTTGCGGTCGATAGTCTTCATCCATTCCCTAAACTCCTTCAGTTTGCCGGCAGCATAAACGCCGCCAACAAGCGCGCCCATCGAACAGCCAGAAACGGCGCTGATGCGGTATTCCTGCTCTTCCAACTCTTCTATGGCTCCGATGTGTGCCAGTCCTCTTGCACCACCGCTCGATAATGCTAATGCTACGTCTTTTTTCATTTCGAACACCTTGATAGTTTCATTCAACTCTAAGTAGATGTCATCGCATGGCAAAGGTACGACTTTTTTTTGTTTGCAGCCCTCATGACTCTCTCAAAAACAATTGTGAATATCAAATTTAGCATGATTTAACCAAATAGAGCCGTAGTAAAACTGCTATGCTCTGTTGCCTATAAGTTTTTCCATGTCTTTATTGCTGATATGGTTAAAAATGACTATCTTTGTAGCGTCATAGAAAACGATACTACGATGAATCAGAAAAAGATATTGAAGTTCTTACGCCAGGTAATGGCTAACAATAACCGCGAGTGGTTTCTGGAGCATAAAAAGGAATACACTGCTGTTAGGGCTGAGTTCGAGAGGGGTGTGCAGCAGGCAATAGAACGAATCATATCGTTCGACTCTGAGATAGTTCACGTACAGGTTAAAGACTGCACCTACCGCTTCAATCGTGACACACGTTTCTCCCTTGACAAGTCACCCTATAAGAATCATTTGGGTGCCTATATCAACGCTAAAGGCAAAAAGGCGCTGAGGGGTGGTTATTACCTGCACCTGGAACCCGACCATTGTCTGTTGGCTGTAGGTAATTATTGGTTGCCGACGAATATACTGACCTCGTGCCGTAACGAGATGATGGCATATTCAGACCGATGGCTGAAGTGTGTGGAGAACGAGGAGTTCCAGAGGTATTTTGGAAGTGACGAGGCCGGTAGTATCTGTGCTCCTACCGATATTGACAGTTGGGATCAACCACAGGGCTTTGGTTTGGCCAAGTTGAAAAAATGTCCAACAAACTTCCCTAAGGACTGGCCTTACGTTAACTACTTGCGCCTGAAGGACTATTGTGCCTGGCACGCAGTATCAAACAGTTTCTTTGAGGGTGACGACTGGCTTGACGAAATGGAGCGCATATTCCGCGCAGCCAAACCGATGATGGACTTTATGAACTCCGTCATTGACGATTATGAATAAGTTCAGAGATTGTTGATTCGCGGACTTGACTTCGTTCATTTGTGATCCCGTTGGGATTCAAACCCAAGACCTTCAGAACCGGAATCTGACGCTCTATTCAGCTAAGCTACGGGACCTGCAATAATTGTATGTTTGCAAAATTGCATGCAAAGATACAAAAAAGAAGTGAAAAGTGAAAAGCCAGAAGTGAAAAGTTTGGAGAATTATATTCTTTTAAGTGTTGGTGAAAAGTGCAAAATGATAGCCGGTAAATAACTTTTTATGTCATTTTGCAAAATATTTTGGCTTTTTGCTTGCTTGTCAATATAAAATTAGTACCTTTGCAGACGCAAAATGTAAAAAGGTTAAATTGTAAATCGTTAAATAGTAAATATACAAGATGAGTCAACTGATTAAGCCAATCGACTATCAGTCTCTGCTCGATGCCAAGCAGACGGAGC
This sequence comes from uncultured Prevotellaceae bacterium, assembly GCA_900313235.1. Taxonomy (GTDB): domain Bacteria; phylum Bacteroidota; class Bacteroidia; order Bacteroidales; family Bacteroidaceae; genus Prevotella. The sequence continues at coordinate 22,415 of OMQN01000031.1, forward strand.
AGGGTATCAAGATGATCAAGGAGTTTTTCCAGCAGAACCTTTCCACCGAACTGCGTCTGCGTCGCGTGACGGCTCCGCTTTTTGTGCTGAAGGGACTGGGCATCAATGACGACCTGAACGGTGTTGAGCGTGCAGTGACGTTTCCCATCAAGGACCTGGGTGATGCACGTGCTGAGGTAGTGCACTCATTGGCAAAGTGGAAGCGCCTGTCACTGGCGGAATATGCTGTGGAGCCTGGCTATGGCATCTATACCGATATGAATGCCATTCGTGCTGATGAGGAGTTGGATAACCTGCACTCGCTGTATGTCGACCAGTGGGACTGGGAGGCGGTTATTACTAAGGAACAGCGTACCATCAGCTTCCTGAAGAATGTAGTGAAACGCATCTATGCTGCTATCCGTCGTACGGAGTATCTGACCTGCGAGACCTATCCGCAGATTAAGCCCTTCCTGCCTGAGGAGATTCACTTTATACACGCTGAGGAATTGCTGCAGATGTTTCCTGACAAGACTCCCAAAGAGCGTGAGGATGCTATCTGTGAAAAGTATGGCGCAGTATTTATTATAGGTATAGGTGGCAAGTTGTCGAATGGCGAGAAGCATGACGGCCGTGCACCAGACTACGATGACTGGTCGACGGTGGGCGAAAATGGCCTGCAGGGTCTGAACGGCGATATCCTTATCTGGTATCCAGTGTTGGGACGTTCGTTTGAGTTGTCGTCCATGGGCATCCGTGTGGATAAGGAGAGTCTGTTGCGCCAGTTGGCCATCGAAGACAAAGAAGAGCGTAAGACCCTGTATTTCCACCAGAAGTTGCTGAACGACGAACTGCCACTCTCTATTGGTGGTGGTATCGGTCAGAGTCGTCTCTGCATGGTGCTGTTGCACAAGGGCCACATCGGTGAGATACAAGCCTCTATCTGGCCTGAAGACATGCGTGACGAGTGTAAGAAACTTGGGATGACGCTGATATGATGTAAGATGTCAGAAGGCTGATGTAAGATATCAGGCTAACTCAAGATTTAGAAGCTCCCTCAATTTCGCGATTGAGGGATTTTCTTTTTCCATTTGTTCGTATTGTTCGCGACGTGAAAGGATAGGGGCTACCTCTTCTTTGTCCGCAAGACAAAGGCTGAGGGTGATTGCTTTGTTGTGCAGATAGGTCTTTAGGGTGGCAATGATGCTACCTTTTATTTGTTCCAACTGGTCGAGGGCTACCTGATTGTCTGCCGTCACTTCTACATTGGGGAAATCGGTAATGACAGGATTCATGTTCTTCATACGCGTGGCGATGCCGCTCAATTTCTGTGGCATGCGGTTGCACATGAGCATCCATTGTAGTTCCAGGTCTTGCTGGCTGAAGGTGTGCTCTTCGTCCTTGGGCGCCGCATTGGGGTCGGATGCATCGAAGGTACCAGGAATGACCGTCATCTTCTTGGGGCGCGTATTTTGCAATACGTTCTTGAACGACATGCTGACGGTCGACTTTAGCGTCGGGCGCTTGGAAGCGGACTGGCTGGAAGGATTAGGAGCACTTGCTGTACTTGTTGTACTTGTTGGCGTGGTACTAGGCACCACACGCTCAGCAGCAGCTACCTGCGGAGCTGCTTTCTTTGGCTGAACGGTTGATGTCAGTTGCTTAAACAGGGATTTCAATCTTCTGGGCTTACGCCCACTGCCAACACAGTCGTCAGGCTGTGTGATCTGCGCTATCTCGATGAGTGTCAGTTCCACCAGCAGGCGTTTGTTGCTTGACTGGCGGTAGTTGATGTCGCACTGGTTGATGAGTCGCAGAGCCTGATAGAGGAAAGGTATCTGGCATTTCTGAGCTTGTTGCTGATAGCGCTCTCGTTGTTGGTCGCTGACTTCCAACAAAGGCAGTGTCTGTGCGTCGCGAGCCATCAGTACGTTGCGCACATGCTTGGCAAGACCTTGTATGAGCAAGCCACCATCGAAGCCTTTGTTGATAACGTTGTTGAGCAGTACCATGATGTCCATCGCCTTGTTTTCCAGGGCGAGGTCTATAATGCGGAAGTAGTTGTCTGCATCCAGCACGTTGAGGTCTTCAATGACTTTCTGGTAGGTGATGTTGCCCTGGCAGAATGATGCTGCCTGGTCGAAGATGCTCAAGGCATCGCGCATACCACCGTCAGCCTTCTCGGCAATGACGGCCAGTGCTTCTTCCTCGACGGTGATGTTCTCCTGTTGGGCCACCTTTTTCAAGTGGTCGATGGTGTCGCGTACCGTCATACGCTCGAAATCGTAGATTTGACAACGACTCAGGATGGTGGGCAGGATCTTATGCTTCTCCGTTGTTGCCAGGATGAAGATGACATGTGCGGGCGGTTCTTCCAGCGTCTTCAGAAAGGCATTGAAGGCTGCAGTCGACAGCATGTGTACCTCGTCAATGATGAATACTTTGTACTTACCCACCTGCGGTGGTATGCGGGTTTGCTCCATTAGCGTCTTGATGTGCTCAACGGAGTTGTTGGAAGCAGCGTCGAGCTCAAAGATGTTGAATGACCGCTGCTCGTTGAAGGCCTGGCAACTCTCGCACTGTCCGCAGGCCTCACCGTTTGCCGTTGGTGACATACAGTTGATGGCCTTGGCAAAGATACGTGCACAGGTGGTCTTGCCCACGCCACGTGGCCCGCAGAAGAGATAAGCATGGGCCAGTTTACCACTGCTGACAGCATTTTTCAAGGTGGTGGTAAGCGCCTGCTGACCTACCACCGTGTCGAATGACGTCGGGCGGTATTTACGTGCTGATACAATGTATTCCATATTTTTTGATAATTATGGTGCAAAGTTACGAAATAAAATTGTAACTTTGCAAACGAATAGACAGAAAAGTATGAAAAAGATAAAATCCTGGTTGCTTCGAATCTATCATGTCAAGGCGTTGAAGTACATCGTCGTGACAGTGGTGGGTTTTATTGTGATTGGTTTTGTTGACGAAAACAGCGTTTGGCATCATATAGTTAACAGGCAACGAATCAGTGAGTTGCAGGATGAGATAGACCGCTATACTCAGCAGAATAAAAACGATCAGGCGCAGATTAAGATGCTTGACAGTGATCCTAAGGCCATCAAGAAGATTGCCCGTGAGCGTTATTTCATGAAGGCTGACGATGAGGATATTTTTGTCCTCAGTGACGACCCGAAAAATGGTAAAAGTATATTGAACGATGAGACAGTTGAGTAAGTGGGAAAGCTATGTGATGCTGTTGGGCGGTCTGCTGATGGTGGTGGGTGCTGGAGCGAACGTCCTGTTCTGTTCGTGGGCACCCTATGTGTTTGCCCCAGGTTGCCTGTTGTTTGTCGCTATGCAGTTGCGTCAGCGCTACGAGGGTAAGGACTTCACCATCCGTCGTCTGCGGCGCATCCAGATTATCAGTGACGTGCTGTTCCTTTCGGCAGGACTGCTGATGATAGCCAATCAGTCGAACTTTCTGTCTATCGACCAGTTGAGCTACATAAAATATGTACATAACAACTGGGTCGTCGTCTTGCTGATGGCAGCAGTACTGCAGTTGTACACCAGCCACCGTATCGCCAGCGAATTGGATAAAGACACCAAATAAATGCTAAATATTTGCGCAAAAGTTTAAAATTGCGCAAATATTTTTCTTTTTTCAAGATATCATCGTACATTTGCGTCTAAATTCGATGAAAGCGATAGCTATGAGTAAAAGTATATACACGATTTTGGCCGTAATGACGGTCTTGTTAACCTCTTGCGCCAGCTCCTACAATGTGCGGGGTACGTCATCTGTGTCAGCAATGGATGGTAGCAAACTCTATCTGAAGGCTGTAAAGAATAACGACCTCAAGAATATCGACTCCTGTGAGGTGGTACATGGTGAATTCCATTTCGCTGGTCTGTTAGATACCGTCCGCTTGGTCAGCCTCTTCATGGACGATGAGAGCATCATGCCCCTGGTGCTGGAAGAGGGTGAAATCGAGATTCGCATTGAGAATGCTGTGCAGCGTGTCAGTGGCACTCCTCTGAATGACACTCTTTATGTGTTTGTCGACAAGCACAACCAACTGTCGAACCGCATGGCCGAGCTCTCTCACCGTCAGAGCCAGATGTTGCTGGACGGTATTGACGAAGAAGTCATCAATCGCCAGCTCTCTGTCGAGGCTAACGAGATAGCTGCTGAGGAAGATCAGTTGGTTACAAAGTTTATCTGTGACAACTTCGACAATGTGCTGGGTCCTGGCGTCTTTATGATGATTACCAGTCAGTACCGTTATCCCATTCTGACTCCTCAGATTGAAGAGATCATGTCGAAGGCTACTGATCAGTTTAAGAATGATTCCTATGTGAGCGACTACTATCATGCTGCCCAGGAGAATGAGGCGCGCATGAACGGCACCAAGGATATGGACGAAGTAGCAGCACCACTGCCTGACTCTACCACTGTCCAACCTGCTGCTCCACTGACCAATGTGCCACAGCCATGAAGATATTCATCAAGGGAGGACATATTGTCAACGAAAGCCGTGTTACTGAGGGTAACATCGTTATCGAAAACGGCAACATCATCGAGATAAGCAAACATCAACCCGAAGCATCATTCGACGAGACGATAGATGCCTCGGGTTGCTACATACTTCCAGGTATCATTGACGACCATGTACACTTTCGTGAGCCAGGATTAACAGAAAAGGCAGATATCGATACGGAGAGCCGTGCAGCAGCGGCAGGAGGCGTTACCAGCTATTTCGACATGCCAAACTGTAATCCGCAGACCACCTCCCTCAAGGCATTGGAAGAGAAACAGGCGGTGGCCCGCGAGAAAAGTCATGTCAACTACGCATTCTTCTATGGCGCCACCAATGATAATATCGATACCTTCAGCCAACTTGACGCTACTCGCATACCGGGCATCAAACTCTTTATGGGCTCATCTACAGGTAATATGCTGGTTGATCGGCAAGAAGTCTTGGAGCGAATCTTCCAGTGTTGCAAGTTGCCCCTGATGGTGCATTGTGAAGATACTGACATCATCAATCGGAATATGGCCCGTGCCCAAGAGGCGTGGGGCGAAGATCCTCCTGTCAATTTGCATGCCATGATACGCTCGGAGGAGGCTTGTGTGGAGTCAACGCGCAAGGCTGTTGCCCTTGCTAATAAATATGGTACGCGCCTGCACGTAGCGCATATCTCCACGGCTGAAGAGCTGGAGCTCTTCACTGCATGCCGCGACTCGGCTGAGACAAACATCACCGCCGAGGCTTGTGTTGGTCACCTCTTCTTTACCCAGCTCGATCATGAGCGCCTGGGTGCTCGCATCAAGGTAAACCCAGCCATCAAGACCCCTGTTGACCAGTTCATGCTCCGCGAGGCACTTACCGATGGGCGTATCAGTGTTGTGGCTACGGATCACGCCCCTCATCTGCTTAGTCAAAAAGAGGGTGGGTGTGCCAAGGCAGCCTCAGGTATGCCTATGATTCAGTTCTCGCTGGTCACCATGCTCGAACTTGTTGATGAAGGTGTTCTCACTATCCAACGACTTGTTGAACTGATGTGCCACAATCCTGCCCGTCTGTTTGGTGTCCAACAACGTGGTTTCCTGCGCAAGGGCTATCGGGCTGATATCACCATCGTACGTCCTAAGTGTCCATGGACAGTCACTGCTGACACCATTCTCAGCAAGTGTGGATGGAGTCCTATGGAAGGACATCAGTACCAGTGGCGTGTAGAGCGCACGCTGTGTAACGGACAAACGGTCTATGCTGATGGTCAAGTCGCTGCCGATGTCCTTGGCGAAGCCATTACTTTCTCCCACTCATGATTATCGACTACGACATCCACCAACTCACGCCCTATGTCAATTGGGACTACTTCTTCTACGCCTGGGGCATGCACAACAAACCCTTGGCCGAGCGACAGAAGTTGCAAGAGGAGGCTGTGGCTGTCTTGTCCGACCTCGAAGGCAAGTACAAGGCCCATGCACTGTTTTTGTTGATGGATGCCCATAGTGAAGGTGACGACATCGTGTTAGCCGATGGTCGCCGTATTCCGCTACTTCGTCAGCAACAGCCGGGTAGCGAGTTCCTGTGTCTGGCAGACTTCATTCAACCTATAGATTCTAACCCCTCACCTCTTACCTCTAAGATAGGTCTCTTTGCCACCACCGTTGATATGGGACTGGAAAAGGACTTCGACAACGATACCTATCTGAAGATGATGGTACAGTTGTTGGCTGACCGTCTGGCAGAAGCTGCAGCAGAGTGCATGCACGAAGCCGTCCGCAAAACCTATTGGGGGTATGCCCCCGACGAGCAGCTCACTATGCAGCAATTGCATGTAGAACAGTTTCAGGGCATCCGTCCTGCTGTTGGCTATCCGTCGCTGCCAGACACCAGTCTGAACTTTGTGCTCAATGAGTTGCTCGACTTCCATCAGATAGGCATTCGACTGACAGAGAGTGGAGCCATGAAGCCCCATGCCAGTGTGTCTGGTCTGATGATGGCCCATCCGGAGGCTCACTATTTTTCTCTGGGTACCATTGGAGAAGACCAGCTGACAGACTATGCCCGTCGTCGCGGACTGCCCGTTGAAGTGATGCGTAAGTTTCTAACCTCTAATCTCTAAACAATGATTGCCCGTTTCGCCATACCATTCTTCCTTCTCGTAGGTTTCCTGCTATTGCCAGCCATCGCCTATGTGCTGTGTCGCTGGCTGTTGCCCAAACGCTATGGAAGCAAGGTGGGTGTAGGTCTTGCTGTCGTCATCATTGCCTTGGTGGCTTATGGTATGACTGCAGGTTTCAACCAGTTGGTGGTACGACAGGTAGAGTATGCATCTGCTGACCTGCCAGCAGCTTTCGACGGCTATCGTATCGTGCAGTTTTCCGACGTCCATGTGGGAACCTTGACGGGTTCACGCCAGAAGCTGGTGCAAGAGCTCATCGACAGCATCAATGGACAGGCGGCCGACATGATAGTCTTCACGGGTGATATGCAGAATATCCAGCCCGAAGAACTCATACCTTCCATGCTCTATTTCCGACAGCTCTATGCTCGCGATGGTGTCTATGCTGTACTGGGTAACCATGACTACGATGTCTATCAGGCATGCGGCGATGAGGAGAAAGCACTTAACTGTCAGTTGACAAAGGATATTATTCGCAAGATGAATTTTGATTTGCTGCTGAATGAACATCGCATTATCCGTCGAGATTCCGACTCCATCGTAGTGGCGGGTATGGAGAACTGGGGACTTGCCGAGCGTATGCCCAAATACGGCGATGTCAAGAAGACACTCAATTCTCCATCTTCCATCAACCATCATCCATCATCCTTCGTAGTCATGCTTCAGCACGACCCGACTTGCTGGCGTGAGAAGATATTGCCGGCGTGTAACGCCCAGCTGACGCTGAGCGGCCATACCCATGGCGGACAGTTCTCGCTCTTCGGCTGGTCGCCCGTGGCATTGTCTTATCGTGACTGGCATGGCATGTCTTATGAGGGGGCACGTGCGCTCTATGTGTCTTCAGGTGCTGGCTCGCTTATCCCTTTCCGTCTTAATCAACCTAGAGAAATCGTTGTTATAACACTTAGAAAGAAATGAAATACTTGTATAATCTCTATCAACTGTTCGTCGCACTGCCTGTCACAGTGATTGTCACCATTATTACAGCCATAGAGGTGGGAGTGGGCTGTGCCCTTGGTAACGGCCATTTCTGGGGCTACTACCCTGGACGTTGGTGGGCACGCATTATTACGCGCGTGTTCCTATTACCTGTTAAGGTAGAAGGTCGTGAACATCTGGAGCCCAACCAGTCCTATGTCTTTGTCGCCAACCATCAAGGAGCCTTTGACATCTTCCTCATTTATGGTTCCTTGGGACGTAACTTCAAGTGGATGATGAAGTATCAGTTGAATAAGATACCATTTGTGGGCTATGCTTGCCGCAAGTCTCACCAGATATTTGTCGACAAGCGAGGCCCCAGCAAGGTAAAGGCTACTTACGAGGCTGCGCGCCATACCCTGCAGACAGGTAATTGCTCCGTCGTTGTGTTTCCAGAGGGCGCTCGTTCGTTTACAGGTCATATGGGATCCTTCAAGAAGGGAGCCTTCGCATTGGCTGACGAACTCCAGCTGCCTGTTGTTCCGCTGACCATCAATGGCTCTTTCGATATTATGCCCCGCATGCGCGACTGGCACTTTGCCACATGGCATCCTATGTCGTTGACTATCCACCAACCTGTCTATCCAATAGGGCAGGGGGCACAAAACATTCAGGCCACCATGAACCAAGCGTACGACAGTGTGATGTCAGCTCTCGATCCGAAGTATCAAGGCTTTGTTGAGAACCCAGACCAGTGAATTGTTAAAGAATGTTTTCAAACCCGGAAGCGTCCTTATAATATCCCGATAGTACCCTCAAAACAAGAGGGTACTTTTTTTGTGCCCAATAGATGTGTCTTCTTGCAAAGTTTTTGTTACATTTGGCAAAGTGGTGAATTGTAAATTTTTATACCTTTGCAGCGCATATTAACCAAACAAATTAAAATAATTCTTATTTTTATATCAAACCTAATTATTAACTGTTAAACAAAAGTATGTGGAATTTTAAGTCACTACAAAAACATTTTGTTTTGTTGTTCTTGTTCTGTGCTATTCCGTTCGGGATGTCGTTTGCACAGAGCACGATCAAGGGAACTGTTAACGACGAGACTGGCGAACCAGTAATTGGCGCCTCCGTCAAAGTGCAGGGAACCAATGAAGGAGCCATTACCGATTTGGATGGTAACTTCACCGTGAAGGCTTCCTCTAATGCTACGCTCAACATCTCGTATGTGGGCTATGTTACTCAGACCGTAAAGGTCGATGGTAAGTCTAACATTACCGTCACCTTGGTGGAAGACAACACCACGCTGAATGACGTGGTTGTCATCGGTTATGGTGTTCAGAAGAAAAAGCTTGTGACGGGTGCTACCGTTCAGGTTAAGGGTGATGACATCGCCAAGATGAACACAACCAATGCACTTGAAGCTATGCAGAGTATGACACCTGGTGTACAGATTACCCAGTCATCTGCTCAGCCTGGTAAGGGTTACAAGGTTTACATT
>OMQN01000025.1 GCA_900313235.1 uncultured Prevotellaceae bacterium
TCAATAAGGGTGTGGACTTGTGGTTCAACGTGAGGGAGGACGCACATGTGCATCTGGCTTCTCGCTCGTTTGAGGGTGAGGTGGATTTTGAGCTTGATGTGCCCACACAGGTGAAGGAGCACCATTGGGGTGACTATGCCCGTGGCGCGAAGTATGCGCTGCGGAAGAGGTTTGAGTTGAAGCGGGGTGTCGATGGTGTGATTCAGGGAAGTCTGCCTGTGGGTGGATTGTCGTCGAGCGCTGCAGTGCTGATTGCCTATGTGATGGCATTTGCGAAGGCGAACGGAATCACATTGCGGCCGTTTGAGGTGGTGCAGATTGCTTCGGGGGCTGAGCGTGAGTACATCGGATTGAACAATGGTTTGCTTGATCAGGCATGCATCGCGTTGGGTAAAAAGGATGGGCTTCTTTTCTTGGATTGTGACAGTAATGAATATCGTGTCATCAAGAAGAACCCCGACAGCAGTACACCTTTTTGAATTGTGTTGTTCGGAACTCGTGTGGTCACAAAATATCAGCCACTTACGGATTTATCTTGAGATATCTCTGTAAGTGGCTGTTATAGGTAGTTTATGTTTGTTCGCTATCCCTTTTACATTTTCATGACATTGGCGATGGTGAATAAACGTTCTGATGTCGCATCATAACACTTCAGCGTCACTGACTCTCCTGCGTTACGGCCGTAGATAGTAAGTAATGTTACACCCGATGCAGACAGTGTTACCTTGCCACGACATTCTGTACCTACGAAAGCACCCACTAAGACGCCTGTAGTAGGTGTGACGCCTGCTTTGGTTAGGAGACTCTCCACATTCACTGTCTTCACTATGGGATATTTGGCAGACCCATAGGTGAATTCGGGAATGTAGTCATCGTCAATGCCAATACTCTCGTCTGAACTCAATATGATATCATCAGATAATGTGAAGATATGCTTCAACCGCTGGTTGTAGTATTGCAACGAGATGTGCATGGGTTCTGAACCAGATTCGTTGCCGTAGGCTTTCATCAAGAACGTGACACTGCTGGTCTGGTCGTTGTTTACCGTGATGGCAGGGCTTGCCAATCCACGCAGTTCACCATTCAAGAAGAGAGCCATCATGTCACCCTCTGATACGTACGGCTGCAGTTCCTCTTCTATCTGTGCCATCAGGATGGTCCAGTTCTCGTAAAGTGTTCCGTCTGGTTCTTCCCAGTCGGGGCGCTCCTGGTTGTTGCTCCAGTCTATCTGCCAATCAGGAGCTTCACTTTGTGTGGTCTCAGTGTAGGCAGCATCGTTATTGTCATCGTCGCTGCTGCAAGCCCCTAAAAGGAGGCTTGTCAGCAGAACGAGTGATAAATATATCTTCTTCATATCACTTAATGATTATTTTTTTACCATTATAAATATAAACGCCTTTCTCTGTTGGCTTATGCTGCAGTTGCAGGCCGCTGAGAGTGTACCACTTGCCATCCTCGTATTCAGCATGCACGAAGTTGATGACCGTTGGCTCGTCAGGACTGCCGATGACAGCATTCGTCTTGAACATCATGACTTCACCAGTCGAAGCAACGATTTCGCCGTCACGCTCAATGGCGAACCAGATAGACTGCTGTGTGTCGCCAGCGATGCTCAGGTAGGCTGGTTCTGAATCAGTGGAGAGTTCTCCCTCGCCAACCACTTCACCATTGGTGTATGCCACCAGCATGTCGCCATCCTCAGGTTCGAAGCCTTCCACGATGGCAGAGACGGTCATCGTGCTACGTGACTGCATGACTTTGCGTCTTGAAGCTTGTGACCAGTCCTCACGGAAGTTGCTGCCCATCTCGAAGAACGGATAGGTGAACGAGGCATCTGAAGCACCCTTGCGAAGCATCATGTAGCCCTCGCCTGGTTTCATGTATTGCAGGCTACCACGCCACTGTCCTGTGTTGCCCGACTTCGTGAAGTAAGCAAACTCCGTATGGCTCTTGATCACATCGCCTGGCTCTGCATGGTCGTAGTAATCGCTCAGAGCAGTTTCTACGGTCAGGTTAACCATCGGAGTGTAGCCGATGCCGTTCCAACCTTGAATCAGCTCAATAGTGCGCGCATCCTTCTCCTTGATGACAGTTCCTTCGATTGGGAATGTACAATCTTCTTGAACCTTGATGGCGTACGACTTCTTCGGGGAGATGACCATGTTCTCCATGTTGTCAGATGCCAGCCATTGCTTATTCTTATAGACAAGCGTCATGTCGCTGTTCATGTCGGTCAGGATGTCTCCTTCCTTCCATGGCATGCTGCTGAGCAGTTTGTTCACGTCATTCAGTTGTTCGCTGTTCACATTGAATGATACCCAGTTCCAGCCCTTCTTCAGGCTAAAGTTCTGAACGAAGCCCTCACCGCCGTCGAAGCGCACTGGAGTATCGGTGCCCAGTACTGCAGATTTCTCAAACGTGATGTCCATGCTTGGTGTCAGCATCAACTCACGTCCTGTGCTGTATTGCCACAATCTGAAGTGCAGCTCACGACCGCTGGTCTGATTGTCGTAAACAGTCAAGTAGAGTCCCGTTTCGCCAGTTTGTGCCGAATGGCTGATGTTGGCAAAGCCGTGACATACATTCTCATTGTCGAATACACCTACGATGTCGCGCGAATCGCTGTCGAGTTCATCGTACAGATAGACTTGACCAGCAATGCTCATTGAGTGCTCCAAGAGGTCACCATTCACATTCTTTGCCCACTCGGGTTGCTCACCTTCCACCGTCAGGTTCAGGTAGAACGGCTCTGTGATACCATCCTCGTCAGTCAGATAGATGATTTCGTTATACGTACCGATGTTCAGGTCCTTGTTGACCTTAGCTGTGACAGACTCTAAGAACTGCGGTGCCACCACATCAGTGTATTTGTCGAGCGTGAGCCACTTCGGGCAGTTCTCGATCGTGTAATTGTGGCTCGAAGCACCGTTGTTGTAGAACGGCAGTTCACATTGCTCATCGCTACCATATTTGATGGTGACGTCCAGTTTGTTCACCAGCCACTGCAAGCTGCTATTAGTCACATAGTAGCAAGCCGTCTGTGGCGAAGCCATCGTGTTGCCATTCAAATCCTCGATGTCGCGCACCGTCACATAGACATTACGGTGGTTCAGTCGGGCAGCTGGTTCGTCAAGTTCTACCAGCAACTGGTTGCCCTTGCCGATGAAGCCGAACTTCAGGTTCTTCACTTCCTCGTAAGGCACCACGGGGGCTGCCTGTGTCTTGTCGAAGTGCTTCATGACAGCATCCATCTCATCCACGAACAGGTAGTCGCGCACCAGCGTGTCGGTCAGCTCCTTCGTCAACGGGTCGAGTTGATAACGTGGGTTGCCCTTGTCGTCCAAATAGAGTTTCTTGCTGTAAGCGTAAGGCACCAGTTCGAGATCGTTGTCCTTCTGACGCTCAATACGGTCGAAAGCAAGATAGGTCAGCAGTCCAGATTCGTCTCCGTTAGGACTCTTCGTCGCATAGGTGTTGATGAGCTGTTGCGGCAGTGCCTGAGCAAAGAACAGCAGTTCGTCCACGTTACCCTTCAGCGGTGCATCACCGTCCATCACCTCAGCGTCGCCATTGTCCTTCACCACGTCGTAGCGGGTAGCACCGATGAGCGGATAGCCACCGCTGATGCCGCCGAGATTGTCGGCCTCGAAGGTCGTCACCTGTTCCTTATCCATATAGATGTTGGCCACGTTGCGTCCGCGGTTCACGGTCATGGCGAAGTTGTGCCACTTGTTGTCGCTCCAGTCGCCTGGCACCTCGATGGCAAAGCCATTCGTGCGGTACATCAGCTTGTCGCCCTCAAATCCGATGTGGAATTGGTTCTTGGCGCCGTTGTCCTCCTTCAGTCCGCGACCGTTGGAGAGCAGTGTGCCGCGACCCTCTGCGTCGGTCTTGAACCAGAACATCAGCGTGTAGTCATGCTCGCTGGTGCGGTTCAGCGCCTTCTGGTTGAGCAGCACACCCTTGTCCGCCTTCTCCACGTGCAGCGACATGCCGCGTGGGATCGCCCATGAGGCATTGATCAGCTTGGCGTTGGCGCCCTGAGTATGGTCGGTCACGTAGTCGCCCGAGCCTTCGTTCATTGGGTAGTAATCCACAAGATCCTTCTCGTAGCCCGTCAGTCGGCGGCTGCCGTAGGTCGTGCCGATGAGTCCGCCGCTCATGGCGTTATACCACAGGCGGGCTTCCATCATGCGACCCTGGTAGTACTGGCTCTTGCTGCGGTCGAGGTCGTTGGTGCGACCGAAGATGAGCGTACCCGTGCCGGTGTATTTCTCGCTGAGTTTGTACTTCTTGCCGGCTTGTACACCTCCATTGAAGAATGTAAGCGAGTCGTCCTCCTGTCGGATGACGAGAGCCACCTGCGAGAAGCCCATCTTGTTGATGACAGAGTCACTGACAAATTCCTCGTTGTTGACCACAGCCTTCAGCTTGAAGTCCTTGGTCAGCCACAATTGCAGCTTCTGGCCGTTGCTGCCGTGTGAGAACAGCGGCATGTCACGTCCTGCCAGCGTGTCGGGCTTCACCATCAGGTCGATGGTCAAATCCTTACCGCTGAAGTTGCGCTTAGCCTCGGTCTCTATGCTGCCTTTGCCGGTGAACTGCACGCTTACGGTCTCTTGGAGGTCGGCATTGTTCACCTCGCCCCTCACCTCGAAGTTGGTAATGGCAGAGAGGTTGTTCTTTTCAATGTCCTCAGAGAAGTTGAAGATGATGTTGTCACCGCTGGTCAGCAGACCATTCTTGGGTTCAGGTGTGCCGAACAGTTGCGGACGGCGCGTGTCCTTCACACCGCTGATAATCTTCGATGGTGTAGTCAAGAAGTCGCTGCCGTTGCGGCAGAAGAGCACGGCTCTCAGGTCGTAATTCTTCTCGGTCACCCAGCCATCGCCAAAGAACTCAGTCACGATGTTGCCGTTCGTCGGCATCATCTTCTTCACACCGTTGGCATTCGCCATCAGTGTTGAGTCGCAATAGAATGAGCAGAGGTTCGTCCAAGCGTCGTCGCCGCGCTGCGACTCCTTATACTGGAGTTCCACATGGTCGAAGTTATGTTGATAGCGGTCGAAGCCGTTGATGATGACAGGTATGTACCATCCGCGCTCAGGATCCTGCTGCGCCTCGGTGTTCATCACCCACTTGTCGCCCGGCGTTGCGATGCTCACGCCTCCCGCCTCATGCAGGAAGTGTACGTCGAAGGTGGTGAGTGCCAATGCGTTCTCCATATCGGAGGGCGACATCACACCCACAGTCAGACCCTCGTAGTCGAAGCCCTGGCCAGCGCGTACCTCCATTTGCAGTGCCGTCTCTTGGCCCGGAATAACGGAGATGGTCATACCGCCAGTAGTCAGCTGTTGTCCGTTGACGCTGATTTTGGCACCCTGCCAATTCGCTTGGTCGGGAGCGAACAACTGGAGCGCCGTCAAGCCGTCGGTGGCCTCGGGCTTCTCACTCTCGTTGCTCACATAGATGGTGAACTTGGCAGCATCGTCGATAGCCACACCGCTCACGCTCTGCTTGTCAAGGCGAATCACTGGGTTGACAATCTTCAGTGTGCGAGCATCTAACTGGGCGCCTGGGTCGGTAATCTTCGTCACGCGCTTGTCCTCCCACGGGTTCTGCGTCGCGCCGCCACGAGTGCGGAAGACGAAACTGCGAGGGCCGAGGATGCTGTCACCTCTCAGTGTTTTCTCCATATGTCCCTTCACCATGTCATAATACTGGTTGAAGTTGTCGTTGACAAAGACGTTGCTGATATTTATCTTTTTCTTGCCGGTGTATTCACCGCCCACTCGGTAAACATCCACGTTCAGATGGCTGTTCGGGTCGCAGGCAATGGTGAACGACTCCGTGCGGTTGTACGACTTCGTCTCACTGTCGGTGCCAATCGTTGTGTAAGAGATGACAGGGACAATCGTAAACTGCGAGAATTTTCCCCCGAATAAAACCTCTGCTTTCAATCCGTTTTCGTCTGTACCCACATGCACCTGAGAATCGGGAACCTTCCATGACTTCATTTCTGCGAGAGAGGCAACAAGGCCACCGACTATCGTACCAGCCAGTCCTACTGCCGAGAAGGCATTGCTGGCACCCTTGCCCAGCTCGAAATAGTCAACCTCCGTGGCGATGGGGAAATGCTGTGTGAACGAGTTCGAGTAGCTGGCATCGAAGGTCTCGCTGTAGTTCACACCTGCAGCACCGGCGATGTCGTAGTTGGCCAGCAGGTCGCGGGCATGCAGTTTCTCGTTCTCGTTCAGGGCAATCATATCCACCCATGCTTTGATCACCTGATACTTCTCTGCCACCTCGTCACTGAATTCGCTTGCCTTCCTGTCTTTAGGTATCACCACAAGGTAGTTGATGCCATCCTCAGCCTTGTCGATGGAGTCGTTGTAGGCATGGTTTTTGAGCTTATCCTTACTGTTCACCATGGCGAACTTCGGGTCGGTAGGCTCGCGCAGCGACAGATAGACTGGCTTCTGCGTGTTGTTGGCTATCGCCTGTGCCTCGTCCTTGGTGCCACAGTACATCATATCGACAATCTCCTTCGCCTTGGCAGGGATAATCTGATTCAGCAGTTGCTTCTGCGAATAGACGAACTGCGAATTGACCTTCGGACCATAGCCTAACGATACATCGCGAATCAGGTGGAACTTCTTTTTCTTTCCGTCCTTATCTATGGTTTCGCCCTCGGCAAGCTTAATCACCGTACCATACTGGTCGTACTTGCCCACATCGGAAGTCATACCTGCCATTGCGCCTGTACGGGCACTCATGACTTTATACATGCTGTCGGGCACGGCGCGGATGGTGGACATCGGTGTCACCACTACGTTCTGCACGGTACCGATGTAGAGGTCGGCATCTGCACCCACCATCGATGGGTCACCGCTGGTGCTGATGTTGTTGCCGATAACCATCGTGTGCGAGAAAGCCTTGCTGCCTTGCGCATTATACATCAGCATGTCAACGTCGGCATTCCATGTGTCGGAGATGCTGATCGGACCCGCTGCAGTACCGACACCCTGTGGCGCTGCCACGGTGCCTGTAAAGGTCTCCAATTTCGTACCTCCCTTAAAGTTCATGTAGATACCGGCTGTTGCCGACAGGTTCATCATGTAGGTGTAGTTGAGCGTAGCGCCCTTGGCGAGCGTGTTCGTACTGTAGCCGCCCGGTGGGTCGCGCAGGATGTCGTAGAGGAGGGGCACACCCTCGGTCAGAATGTCCTGGCTGGCACCCAATGGGAACATGTTGAGCACGAATCCCTGCAGCGGCTTTGCCTCGTAGTAAGTGCCGTCACGCAGCACGGTGAAGGTCACCGTCTTCAGGGCATTCTCACCCGTCATCATTTCTGGCGTGTTCGTGCGCAGCGTCACCGTCTGGTCAGCGAGCACGGTGAAGATAGTCTGTCCCAGGCTGTCCAGTTCCTGTGGCACCTTGTAGGAGTCGCCCTTCATGCCGTTCTGCATGTAGGCAATGCCACCGTCCAGACGGACGAGGTCTGGCTTATACTTGGGATCGTTGTTATACAGATAACTCTCAGCCACCTGCAGCTGGATGCGGTACTTGCGCTCCATGCTGAACACGGGATAGTTGAAAGTGTAGAGCGCCTGCGTGGTGTCGGCAGGGTTCTGGTACGCCAGCGGCACTTCGTGCTGTTTGCCGTCCAGGGAGCTGGCCATGTAGTTCTTGTCGCCGAAGTAGTCGAAGTTGTCGTAGCCCATCTGCTTGTAGGTCACCTCCACTGGTGAGTGGTAGATGCGGTTGTAGATGGCATTGTAGCTGGCCTTAGGGTCAGTGACCACCTTCTGGTCCACATCCTTGAAGGAGCCCACGTAGGTGGTGTCCTTCTCCGTGAGGCAGTCGGTCAGGTCGATGATGTCGTTCACCTGTCCCTCCTGGAACAGTGTGGGATAGCCCTTGCAATATACCTGCATCACCTTCCAGCGCACAGGAGGCAGCAGCACCTCATACTCACCCGTCTTCACGTCGGGCCATATCACCATGCGCTTGCGTGTGGTGTTCACCTCGGTCTTGTGCACCTCGCCGCCCTTTGCCAGACGGTGCTGATAGATGGTGTCGCGCTCTGTCTTGTTGGGGTTCGTGTTCTCATAGACCAGCCATGAGGTGTTGTCGCCCTCCAGCGTGAGCACAATCTGGAGCGAGTCGCCCAGGTTGTTCTTCGACAGGTTGTTCATCAGCGGCATCTTGCCCTGATCGTTACCACCCACCACGCGACCAGTCAGCTTCACCTTCGTATCGTCATACAGGTAGGTGTTGGCTACGTCGGCAGTGAAGTTGTGGCCATCCGGGCTCTTGTAGTAGCCGTCATCAATGAACTTGTGACCGTCCTTCACCACCTGGATGGTGTTCACACCAGGCAGCACGCGGAACGAGAACGAGCCGTCGTAGTCGGTCTCCACCAGTTTGCCATTGGCGCTGTGTACCAACTCTCCGTTCACCTTGAAGTTGGCACCCTTCAGCGGGATGCTGGTGCCTTCGTACATCACGAAGCCCGAGAAGCGCTTGCCGTTGTTGACGGTGAACTCGCCCATCGTCTCGTTGTTGCTGTGGGCGTTGAAGTTCACGGTAGATGAGGTCGGCTTAATCTCGACGCCACCCTTGGCCACTGGAGTCACGTTGTAGGTGATGTCCGTCTTACCCTGATACGACAATTCGTCTGCCACGTAGTATCCGCTCTCGTCGGTGGTGGCGTTCACCTTCGTGCCGTTGTATTCTATCTCCACCTGGATGCCTGCCACACCTGTGCCGTCGTTGAAGCGCACATAGCCTTCCACGCGGCCCGTGCCCTTACAGCGTCCAGCCTTCACCTGCGTCTCTGTCGTGGTGATGCCTTCGCACTGGTTAGTGGCGCGCACCTTATATTCATACTCTAACAGCGGTGACGTGGTCACGTCCTCGTAACTCATCTGGTCGAGGTTGGTGGCAATCTCCTCCCACTTGTCATCACCCTGTCCCTTGTTGCGGCGCAGAACGGTGTAGAAGTCGATGGGGTTGCCGTCTGTGTTCCAGGTCAGCAGCACACTGCTCTGGCGGGTCTCCGTCAGCAGTTCCGGGTCAATCTTACCGTTGCTGGAGTGGTAGTACTGCGTGAAGTCGGCTGCCGTGTGCGTGGTGATGGTGGGGTTGGTCTCCACCGTCGTTGCCGTTGCAACGGGCACGAGCACGCCGCCTTCTAACGTCCAGCCGTTGCCGAGTTTGTTTAAGAAACTTTCCTCGTTGGTTACTGTTGCTATCGTGTTAGTAGGCATGATGGGAACCACCTTGCCGCCGGATACCGTCCAGTTGCCATTGCCTAAGGCCTCTACCTGCTGGGCTGCGCTTAGTGCTAACCAAGGATTCTCAGGAATAGCGGTTTTATGCATTATGGGATAGACATATACGCCTGGTTCTATCCAATTGCTGGCACCCTGTTTGGCTTCCCATTCGCTGCTACCCAATTTGTTAGCCAAGTCATTGGCTGCCATTTTACTGCAGTCGGTGGCAACCCAAAGATCGTTATATGTATAGTTGTTTTTAGTCCATTCGTTCTCGTCATTACCCCATCTGCGCCATGGTGAGACGTTTGTGTACATGTGAATAATGTTTCTCCATGTTGTGTTCTCCACGCAATTGCTTACGGCTGCATCGGTAACCTTGGCACCTCGTTCGCCATCTTTGAAACCAAAAAACACACCAGCCCAGTTCTGACTGCCATCAACCTGTGCTTTTTGACACTCAAGGCGGCCGTCGAACAGACAATTTTGTATGTTTGCATGGGTTCCGCGGCCGACGAAGCCGCCAACTAACCAATCTGAACTCACTATATTGGCAGATATGCGGCAGTTAAAGATGTCAGTCCACTTGTTGTTCGCCACACCTGCCACGCCAACGAGAGCTGCCAAGTGGTTACCGCCTTTGATATAGCCGGTGACATGCAGGTTCTTGATAGTGCAGCCTGGGGCATTCTTAAAAATGGCGATTGCTTCAGTTAATCCACCATCGATATTAATATTCAGTATATGACCGTTACCATCAAAAATACCGTTGAAGTTGTCCGCAGAGGTGACAATTCCGAAATCAGCATCCATGATAGCGTTGGTGGCGGGATTCGTTTTTAATGCTTCCACGAAATATCCCCAGTCAGTGGTGCTCTTCAGCACCATAAACCACTGGCCGCCGATCTCTATGAATTCACATGGCATATGCTTGGTGGCATGGCTGTTCGTTACCGTCACCTTAGCCGATGCATCGGCATCCTTGCGTGCCCAGGTATCGCATAGGTCAAACTTGACGCTGAGGTGGTCGGGAGCGAAGAGGCAGTTCTCGATGGTGACGTTGCTGTTGGGGGCTACCCACGACACGAAGCCGCCGTGACCGTAGCTGTTGGCACCCTCGAAGCTGCCGTCGAACTTGCTGTTGCGGATGGTGACGTTGCCGCCACTGACGCGTCCCACGAAACCGGCACTGGTCATGTCGCTGCTTCCGCTGTTGTTGATGGTCATCGACGAATGGCAGTTCTCTATGGTCAGATTACCACCACTGACGACATAAGCCACGAGACCGGTAGCATACATATTGCTGCTCGAGATGGTTCCCGCTGTATGCAGGTTCTTGATAGTAGCATTGCCTACGTATCGGAAGGGAGCAATATACCTTTCCGACCAGCCCGACTTGTTGAAGGTAATGGTATGTCCGTTGCCGTTGAAGGTACCACGGTAGTAAGCGCCATCAGATACTCCCACATGCTCGCTGACGGTGATGTCGGCATCGAGGACAGCATCCACCCAATAGCGGTTTGTGGCATCATTTACCATGACTGCGAACTGATGCCAGTCTGCAGCACTTCTAATGACTATAAATGCTGAATATTCACGGGTTGTATAACTGTTGATGTTCGAGTATTTGACATCCTCAGTGTCCAAGTCTGCCCACGTCTGACAGCCTTCGAATTTGGTGGTAATATGGTCGGGGGCGAAAACGCAGTTGTCTATGGCCAGACTGCTGCCACGGGCAACCCATGCAACAAAGCCGCAGTTGTGGGTGGCATTGGCACCCTCGAAACCGCCGTCGAACTTACTGTTGCGGATGAGGGCATTGGAACCACTCTGGCGTGCTATGAAGCCGGCGAGACGTCCCGTGACATTTCCAGATACAGAACTCTTGAGCGTAACCGACGAGCGGCAGTTCTCAATGCTGACCGTGGTCCCTTCCATGGTCTTGCCGATAAGACCTGCTGCATATCTTTCGCTGGTATTGACGGTGCCTGCCGTACGCAGGTCCTTGATAGTGGCATTGCCTACATAGCGGAAGGGCGCCATAATTTCCTGCTTGGTGTCCGCTAAGTTGAAGGTAATGGTGTGGCCGTTACCGTCAAAAACACCACGATAGGCATAACGTGACTCCCAACTGATGAGTTGGTCGGTGGTGATGTCGGCATAGAGGCGGGCGTTCACGTCGTACTTGCCTTCAGCCACCTGAACCCTGTTTTTGAACTCCTTCCAGTCATCGGCATTGCGGATGGGGAAGAAGTTTTCCTCCACGCCGTCGAACAGCTGGAGTGGCGACTCGCCTCGCTCCACATATACCTTTATATCATAGTACACGCACGAGCGCGAGAGGTTCACCACCGTGTAGCGCTGCTGGCGCTCGGTGGGGTTGAGGGTGATGACGGTGCTATCGACCTGCTCACCGTCGCGGTTGCGCGAGAGCACGAGCACCTTCATCTCTGCCCGTTCGTCCCACACGGCACTGCGGTCGGCAGCATAGTCCCACGACACGCGTACGGTGTAGGCCCGCTGGTCTTCCCACCGCGACGTGTAGTCGGCAATGCGCAGCAGGTGCATCTTGTCGAGCGCGCATGAGGCGGTGGTGGCGCAGTTGTTCTGTGAACTCCAGCCCCATTCCTTGGTGATGACGCGGCGTACGCGATAAGTCACATTGTCCAACGTGCCGCCGTTCTTCAGCATACGTTCGGTGATCGCCTCCACCAGCGTGCTGTCGGTGTAGGTATAGACAGATTTCTTGTCGGTCTTGGCATAGAACTGCTCGAAGATGGTGACGAAGTCCTCCTCCTTGCCCGTCAGCGAGCGCTGAATCTCGAAGAAGTCGGTGGGCGTCAGGTCTTCGTCATTCATATAAGGTACGCTCCACTTCAGTTCCACCTTGGCATTGTTGCCATAGCTGGGGGTAAGCGTCAGACCCGTGGGGGCGTGAATCATCGCAATGTTCTGCACGTCAGACTTCTGGTTCTCGATGAGGTAGGTTCCCTTTTCACCTTTCTCGTTGTAGCTGACCATCAGGCAGAAGTTGCGGTGTGGCTCGTTGGCATCGAGCATGATGGTACCGTTCTTCATGTCCTTGATTTCCACGCTGTGGTGCTTGCCATAGCCGTCGTCATACTCGTAGGAAGCCTTGACGAGGTCGTCAGCGGGAATGTACCAAGGCACTTCCAGCTTGCCCGGGTTGTTGTTGTTCAGCATGGCTGGCGAGACAAAGGGCGTCATCTTGGCACTGGCCTCCGGAATCTTGATGGTCGCCGACTTCAGACCGGTCACCGATATGTTATCATAGCCGTTACCATCGCGCTTCACTTCCCAAGTGAACTTCAGCGTCTTGCCCAACAGGTTGTAGGGCACCACCCACTCGGCGCTGAAGCTGAAGCGCAGTCCGTCGCTGTTGCGCTGCAGGGTGCGGTTGCCTGCGTTACTCTTCGTCAATCTGGATGTGCTGTGTGTGTTGCCCAGCGTGATGTCGAAGAATCCGTCGGTAGTGGTGCTGAAGTAGCACGACAGCGACGTGTTGGAGTTGTTGATGTCCGTCTCTGCAGAATGCCATGAGAAGACGGTGTATTCCGTACCGCCATCTACAGAGACCTTCAGGTTACCATCGGTAATCCACTGGTCCAAGCCATTGCAGTCATAGACCGGAGCTTCGAAATACACGATGTTCGTTCCGCCCAGCGACACTGAGTAGTTGTCGGGGTCATGCAAATAGGCTACTGCATGCGCTCTCTGAGGCAGCAGCCAAGCGAAGAGCGCCAGTAGCACGAGCCACGGCCGCGTTCGCAAGATGTGAGTAGATTTTTTCATACAAAATAGATTTAGATTATGATTAATATTGTTATTGTTTCAACTTTCAACCATCGCTTTCCGTCACGAAGCAAGCCACCAGACTGTAAGTGATGGTGGGTCGTATCCAGATTTCAGTCAACAGATAATCGGTGTATTCGTTGATGGGCTGAATGTAGAGGTCGTAATTATAGAATGCAGCAATAAGCATGTCGATGATGAAGATTGCCCACAGGTTGCGCTTGGTGTAACTCTGCCAGTTCTTGCGCGCATAGAAGAAAGTGAGCATGCAGAGCAGCAACACCGACAGGGTGAGGCAGACGAAATGCAAAGGGTGGCAGGACAAGGGCGGCGGGAAGAGGATGTCGCGCAGCAACACCGTCATGCCCACCGAGATGGAACACCAGTAGTTGAAGTGATGCGTGTCCAGCCGGTTGAAGAAATACATCCCGATCATCACCAGACAGGCGATGTAAAACAGGTTGAGCACCAATTCGGGCCATGCATTCTGCAAGCCGAAGTGACCAATGGCATAAAGCATCACACCCACCGAGACGATGGCAGCCACTGCGGTGATGCCAATGTCAAAGATTTTGGATTTCTTCTTGAACCGAATCATGGTATGGTATAGTTTTTAACTCAACTTTCGGAAGTTATAGAAACCACAGATTCACGGATTTTTTATAACAACGAATAGAACTAATGGAACGAATCTTTTTTTCTTTTCAATGCCGTGGAACGGTAACGAAGGAGAACGAATGACGGGCGTTCCGCATTCGGAGAATTTATTTCACACAGAACCTTTAGCTCGACGGAGTTTAATAGAACAAATCATTTCAATTCTTACAAATAGATGTCCAGATAAGAGCATCCATATATCCTGTCAATCAGCTGAATCTGCTTAATCATCCCGAAGGAATATGTCATGCTAAAAACAAGTTCCTGCGGAACGATTGAGGGGATTTACAACTCAATTCCCACTTGCTAATCCAGTGGAATTTCAGGGTGCTGTACAGCCAGTGGCAGATCCTTCTGTGAGAGGTAGAACATGTAGAGGATGACAGGTTTTGTGCCTCGGTTTTCGCCGTGATGGATGGTGTTCACCATTTCCACGACAGCCTCGCCTTCATGCACGACCTTCTCCTTACCGTCGCGTCCTATGATAGTCAGTTCGCCCTGCACCAGTATGCCGTAGTTCATGACGGGGTGGTGGTGCCATCCCAACTTCTTGCCAGCAGGGAACACATATTTCACAGCCACCAATTCGGGGCGTCCCTGAAGATATTCAGGCAAATCAACACCGTCCCAGCTCTTGTCGGTACGAATCAGCTCGACAGATTGCACCTGATTGTTGGGGTCGTCATTTTGTGCATTAGCTTTCTCGCAGGCTGTCACGACAGCCACTGTGCCGCAGATGGAAAGGATGGCGGCGAGCATCCAAATTTGAGTCTTTTTCATCGTTTATTAGGGTTGTTTAGGTAGGTTGTTTTAAAAATTATGAATTATGAATTAGAAATTAGGAGTTGCCATGCGGGATGTTAGAGTCCTGTTTGCAAGGTGTCGTCGCTAGCTTCGTTAACTCCATTAACTTCGTCACTTCCAAAAGTCTTTATTTTACACGCATAGATTGAAGGTTTATTTCAATTGTATAGTAGATTTATTTCGCAAAGATACACATTTATTTTTTCCCTGCAAAGAAAAAACTGATTTTTTTCAAAAAATATAGAAAATAGAAAAAATTGTCTTTATGTCTCATCCTTCTTCACATACAGCACATGACTGCCCCTTCCTGTTCTTCTGATTTTCCGTTCAGGATCGGCTGCAAATGCCTTCAGTTCTTCTGCAGCCTTTGTGCGTCCTAACTTTGTCAACTGCACATAATGATGCACTGTCATGTATGGCTGAGACTCCAAGAACTCCAGCGCCATCTGATAGCGTTCCTCTTCCGTATTCTTCGTTTTTCGTATGGTTTTCACCCCGTCAGCTTTCACCAAATCCAAGCCGCGGCGCATTCCTTTCACCCACTGACGGTCAGCCAGAAATTTCACAGTTTTGATTTCCACGTCTTGCGTGTCGTAGTGTTCCCCCCTCTTCTGCAAATATTGTGTCTCTGCTCCTTTCTTCATGCCCAATGCCAAGGAGAATACGCCCAATCCTGGCACCTTCACGGAGTCGCCGCTGATGAATGCTGTTTCGATGGTAGTGGCCAATCCTGTGATGACAGCTTCAGTCACTCCGCGATTGAGGTGAGTAATCTTTTCCATCAGCTCATAGAAGTCCTTCTGGCTCATCAAGTTGCAGTGATTCACTTTCGGATACATTCTCCGCTTTCCTGTCCCGTTCATGTCGGGCATTTCCCTAAATGTGTATTCCATAATAATAATCTGTGTAATGTTTGTATATTTCAAAAAAAGTCACTAACTTTGCACTAAATCGAGTGCATCACTCGAATTTGGTGACAAAGATACAGTTTTTTTCTTAAATCTCCAAAAAAATCTTTATCCATTGCCTTTGGATGCAAAACCAAAGCTGATGGACGACCACCCTAAGCCTTTGGGTTCATATCCGAAGGCTTTCTTTTACTTGGTCTATTGAATACGCAACTTGTGGTGTGTGGAATAGCCAAGTTTCACACAATGGAACAGTGATGTTGGTGCTTGTGGGGGACACCTGTACGGATGTGTGGGTAACACGTAGGTGTTCACATGTCACTCACCCGCATTTTCCCTAATCCTAATTTTCGGTGTTAAATTGTTAAATTTTTGTTTATTCGAAGAAACCAAAGCCGGCGATAGCGGTCAGCATACGTTCCACGTAGTCCCATGAGGTGTCTCGCCAATGGAAACCAAGACGGTGGAGGACATTGCAGGTGTAGCGGTTGTCGCGCTCGATGATGGCAGCCTTTTGCCCATGGGCAACATCCTGATAGGCAAGAATGGCTGAGAGCAACTTGGCTTTTTCGGGGTCTTTGCCTGCCTCGGCAATGGCTTTCTCGAATTCGTCAGTTTCAACAAATCGTATTTCCTTGCCTACTTTCTTCATGATTTGGAGCACATCGCCCAACAATTCTGTGTGGTTGTTGAAGGGTTGGAACACGGTACACTCTTTGGGGGTGGCGGCAAGGGCAACCACTGCCTTGGCAGTCTGGTCGATAGGGGACATCTCGGTCAGTTCGTCGTAACTGTCGTAAGGACAGCAGCCCAGCACGTGGAAGACCTTGAGGCGTCCCATGTAGCTGTTGCTGTTGAAGTTTGCCTGGAACTCACCGTCATAGCTGCGTGGTGCCAAGTTGCCTACTCGCATCACCTTGGCATTCAATCCGTGGTGGGCAACGGCATCGAGCACTGCACGCTCAGCCAAGAACTTGGAACTGATGTAGCGATTGTCGAGGAACTGTCCGAACCACAGCTTGTTCTCAGTCAGCATGGGCACTTGTTCACCTTCGTTATGGATAACCCAGATTTCGCCAACAGAGGTGGTGGAGACATGCACCAGCCGTGCTCCGTTCTTGATGCAGAAATCCACACAGCGCTGTGCACCTCCAATGTTCACGTCTTCAATGTCGGTGCCCTTGGAGAAGTGTTTCACGTTGGCGGCACAATTGAAGACGGTGTCGATAGGACGGTCTACCTTGATTTCCTGTGTCACGTCGCCATTGACCACAAAGATGCGGCTTCCGAAGAGTTCCTTGAATGATTTCTCGAAATAGTAGAACAGCAGGTTCTTGAGGCGATGCTCAGCGGAAGGCTGGTTGGCACCACGCACCAAGCAGGTGATGGTTGCGGCATCGGAGTCAATCAGTTCGCGCAGCACATGGATGCCCAAGTAACCCGTTGCACCGGTAAGGAGGACATTGCCGAGTTGCTGAGGTTCGCCCTTCAGGAACGTCGCAATGTTGTTGCGCTTCAGGATGGCATCAATGCCTGAGTAGTCATAGTTGGTGTATTTGGCATCTGATTCTTCAGCAGGAGCATCTCCAGTCACAAACTGAGCCAGCAGACGCGGTGTAGGATGCGTGAACACGTCGCCATAGATGACGTGGTAGCCAGCCTTGTCGCATTCGATAATGACCTTGGTCACCATGAGTGAGGAGCCGCCCAACTCGAAGAAGTTGTCGGTGGCACTCACCTTGTCCAACGACAGGATGTCGCCGAAGATTTTGGCAAACATTCGTTCCTGTTCGTTCTCGGGTTCCACGTATTCGTGGTCTGCTGCCTGAATGACAGGAGCGGGCAGTTCCTTGCGGTTGACCTTCTGATTCTGGTTCAGCGGGATGCTGTCTATCTGCATGGTGGCTGCAGGAATCATGTAAGGCGGTTTCTGTTTGCCAATGAATGCATGCAGTTCCTTGATGTCCACCTGCTCGTCGCTGACCACATAGGCGGCAATATACTTGCCACCTGTCTCGTAGTCGAAGGCTTGGACGGTGGCATCCTTGATGCCTGGGAAGTCGCGGATGACTGCCTCCACCTCTTTCAGTTCGATGCGGAAACCACGGATTTTCACCTGTCCGTCACGACGGCCTACAAACTGGATGTTGCCATCGGGCAGATAGCGGACAATGTCGCCCGTGCGATAGACACGGCTGTATTTCGCGTTGGTTGTGAACGGATTGGGCAGATAAGTCTCTGCGGTCTTTTCGGGACGGTTGAGATAGCCACGACTCACTTGTGGACCACTGACCCATAGTTCACCCACAGCACCTACGGGCAAGCGGTTCAACTGCTTGTCCACAATGTACAGGCGGAAATTGTCGAGCGGCTTGCCGATGGGGGCGTTCTGCTCGAACTCGTGCATTGGATAGATGGTGGTGAAGATGGTACACTCGGTAGGTCCGTATGCATTATGGAACTGATAGTTCTTTGGAGGGGTGAGCGGCAGCACCTTTTCGCCACCGACGGAGAGATGGTCCAGGGATTGGTTGTCGAAGTTGATGGCAAACTGACAGCCCACCTGCGTGGTCATGAACGAATGGGTGATGCCTTCACGGTTGAAGTAGTCGTTGAGGTCGGGCAGGTTGAGACGGATGTCCTCGCCAATGATATAGACGGCAGCACCACAAGTGAGAGCGGAGTACATGTCCATCATACAAGCGTCGAAACCGTAGCTGGCATAGGCTGCCACCTTGCTTTCAGGCTTCAGGTCGTAGTAGCGATGGTACCAGTGGCAGAAGCAGACCAGATTGCCATGTTCCAGTTGGCAACCCTTCGGTGTGCCTGTGGAACCGGAGGTGTAGAGCATGATGAACAAGGAGGATGGCGTGATGGTTGCCTTGACGGGTTCCGTAGCTTTTGGCAAGGTGTCAATGTCCTTGGTCAACAGCACCTTGCCTTGGTATTCATCCACGATAGGGCGCAGTGCCTCGTCGGCAATGAGCAACTTGGCACCTGCATCCTGCATCATGAAGTTCAGACGCTCGGCAGGGTAGGAGGGGTCAAGTGGCTGGTAGGCGCAACCGGCTTTCAGCACACCCATTGATGCCACGACCATCCACTCGCTGCGTGGAATCAGGATGGAAACCACATCTTCGGTGTCAAGACCTAATGACTGAACGTATTGGGCAATATGCTCTGACTGTTCATCCACCTGCTTGTAGGTCAGATGGACATCGTGATAGACCAAGGCAATGTTGTCAGGATGCAGTTCAACCTGATGGCGGAACAGGGACACGATGGTCTGCGTATTGTCGTAATCGACGTCGTTCTGGTTGAAGCTGTCGAGCAGTGCCACCTGCTGGGTGTCGAGCAACGACACACTCTTCAAGGGTGAGGCAGGATGGCTGATGAAGGCATTGGCAGCATTGCAGATGGATTGTGACAAACTTTCCATCAACTTGTGGCTGTAGCGTCCTTTATCATATTGCAGGCAGATGCTCGGCTTGCCCGATTCATCGTTCATGATGAAGAAGGCAATGCGGAACTTCGGTGTGTCGGATTCGAAGGTTTCAACGGCAATGCTCTCGCCTTTGTATTGATAGTCGTCAATGACACCCATCTGATAGGCGAACATGATTTCAGCCGTGAGGTCGTAGTCGGAAGCGATGCGCGTGAACGGATAGGTCTCGTGCTGCAGCGTCTCGTCGAAATTCTTGCTGGTGTCTTTGATGAATTCCATGACACTCTGCTCACCAATGGTGGCACTCAGTGCTAGCGTGTTGACGAACATGCCGACGGTGTTGCTGATGCGCAAGTCGGAACGCCCGTTGCTGATGGTGGTGATGCACAGCTGCTCGTTGTTGGCGAAGCGTGAAAGTGCATAGAAGGTGGCAGCGAGGATGTGATGTGCCGGAGAGATGTTGTGCTGACGGCAGAAACTGTCGATGGCAGCAAAATCCAATGGCGTGTATAATGTGCCCACCGTGCCTTGCTCCACGGGGTTGCTCAGGTCTGACGGAATCTCCGTGACGCCCTCCACTTTGCACAGACGAGTGTGGAAGAAGTCGCGTGCTGCGGCATATTCCTCGCTGCTCTCTGCGGCTTTCTGTGCTGCCACGAAATCGGCGTAGGTGAAGGTCTCGGGTTCAATCTCCTGACCGTTGAGCAGGTCAAACAACTGTGACAGGAGCACGTCGAAGGAACCGCCATCAACCACGAGGTGATGGATGTCCATCATTAGATACACACATTGTTCGGTGGTGACAATCTCCATACGATAAAGCGGCCCTTGTCTCAGGTTGAAGGGCTTGACAAATTCCCATTTGTAATGAGGAATGTCCTCCTCCTTGCACTGGCTTTGAGCAATCTCAACAGGCTGTTCGAGGTCAACAATCTGGATGATGTCTGCTCCTGCGCTTCCAAAGTGAGCTTGCAGCATGGGGTGCGTCTTGACGAGGGTCTCGGCAGCCTTGGTGAGCAGTGCGATGTCCACATCTTTGGGGAAACGGGCAATGACCGGTGTGTTGTAGATGGTGGATTCGGGATTCTTGATGGAATCCACATACACACCCATCTGGGCATACGACAGCGGAATGCTGCTCATGTCAGCATGTGCCGTCTCGGCTTCCTCCTGTTTTGCAGCGCCTCCACTCATCAGTGCCGTCAGAATCTCGTTCTCAATGCTTTGAATGCTGCCTGTCTTTGCCAAAGCCTTGGAGTTCAACGTCACGCCAAAGCGCTTGTTAATCTGGATGGCCAGTTTGATGGCCATGATGGACGTGAGACCTACATAGCCTAACACGGTTGTCACACCAAAGTCTTCGGTGTTGATGATGCGTGAGATGATGCTGTGGATTTCCTTCTCCAGCACATTCATCGGCACATTGGTGTCCATCTCCACCTCAGCGGCTTTCTTTTCGGGCTTCGGAAGGGCTTTCTTGTTGACCTTCTGGTTCTGGTTCAATGGAATCTTATCAATCTGCATGGTCACGGCAGGCACCATGTAGGGCGGTTTCTGGTCTAAGATAAAATTGTTCAGCGTCTCGATGTCCACCTGCTCGTCGCTGACGATGTAAGCAGCGATAAACTTGCCACCACCTTCCTCGTCGAAAGCCTGTACGGTGGCGTCCTTGATGCCCGGGAAGTCGCGGATGACAGCTTCCACCTCTTTCAGTTCGATGCGGAAACCACGGATTTTCACCTGTCCGTCCTTACGGCCTACAAACTCTATGTCGCCAGAGGGCAGATAGCGGACGATGTCGCCCGTGCGGTAGATGCGGGCATATTTCTCGGAATCGCCAGCAAACGGGTTGGGGATGAATACTTCGGCGGTCTTCTCTGGGCGGTTCAGGTAGCCTCGACTCACCTGAGGGCCACTCGCCCACAATTCACCTACAGCACCTACGGGCAGACGATAACCTTGAGGGTCAACGATATAGAGGCGCATATTATCAATGGCCTTGCCGATAGGAATATTATTCATCTTCCTGTCTATCTGATAACTGGTTTCAAGAACCGTCGTTTCCGTTGGTCCATAGAGATTGTGCATCTTATAACCCTTTGGCGGTGTGAGCGATGCCAGTTTCTCGCCGCCGGTAGAAAGGTGCTTCAGCGAGTGGTTCTCGATGCTCGTGGCAAACTGGTAAGCCACCTGAGTCGTCATAAAGGCATTGGTGATGTGCTCTTGCTCGAAATAGTCGTTCAGGGCAATCAGGTCGAGACGCATCTCTTCGGGGATGATATACACTGTGGCGCCACACGTAAGGGCAGGGTACATGTCCATCATGTTGGCATCGAAGCCATAGCTGGCGTAGGCTGCCACCCTGCTTTCAGACTTCAGATCGTAATAGCGATGATACCAATGGATAAAGGCTACTAAGTTACCATGGGTGAGTTGGCAACCCTTGGGCACACCTGTTGAGCCTGAGGTGTAGAGCATGATGAAGAGGCTGTCGGGCTTGGGGCCTTCGGACAATTCTGTGACGGCAGGCAGACCTGCCAGTTCCTTGGTGAGGAGAACGTCGCCTTGGTAGTCGTCCACGATAGGACGCAGGTCTTCGTCGGCAATGAGCAGTTTTGCGTTGGCATCCTGCATCATGAAGTTCAGTCGCTCCTTGGGATAGGAGGGGTCAAGGGGCTGGTAGGCACAACCTGCTTTCAGCACACCCATTGATACCACTGCCATCCACTCTGAGCGGGATATCAGCACAGAGACGACATCTTCTTCTCCCAGCCCCTTTGAGGCGATGTGTCCGGCTATGCGGTCGCTCATCTGGTCAACCTCAGCGTAGGTGAAACGTCTGTCTTTATAGACCACAGCGATGTTGTCGGGTGTCGCTTTGGCTTGTTGGCGGAACAGCGAGACGATGGTCTGCGTGGTGTCGTAATCGACATCGTTCTGGTTGAAGCTGTCGAGCAGTTCTATCTGTGAAGCCGTCGTCATATTGATGTCGCGCAGATACGTTTCAGTGAGGAATCCTTCTAACACGGCCTCATAGCTTTCCATGAACTGGCTGATTAGCATCTCGGAGTATTCGTTGGATTTGTATTCTGCCTTGAGACGGCATTGATTGCCGACATTGAAAGCCATCAAGCAAAGCGACATTTCCAAAGTGAGGTTACGGAGCTGTACGGTCTGCATGGGCTTGCCCGCAAATAAGGTGTCGTCAAACATATTTCCCCGCCATGTAAACATGGAGTTGCTTTGAAGGTTGAGGTCTGCCATCAGGTCGGCATAGGTGTAGATATCATGTTCGCGACAACCAGTCAGCTGTGTCTGGCATGCCATGAGGAAGTCAAGCACCGAGGTCTCGTTGGTAAACTTGGCAAAGACAGGGAGCGTCTTCACCGCCATTCCTACCGAATGGAGGAATCGTTGGTCAGTGCGACTATTATACACGGTGGTGAAGAGTGACTCCTGCTCATTGTTGAATTTCGCCAAGAGGAAGGCGTATGCAGCTGTGAACAGGGTGTTCTTGTAGAGACCGTTCGCTTTGCAGAAGGCTTCAACCCTCTCTTTGTTGGTGCTGAGAACACGAGTCAGGCTGGCCTCCGAGCGTTCTGGCTCATCACGGTCGGGAATGAGCTGGGTGAAAGTGTCACCACAGTCAAAGTTCTGGGCATACCATTGTTTGGCATTCTCAAAAACGGGTGTTTTACGCGCCTCGTCTTCAGCGATGGCAAGTTCCTGCATTGTCATTGTTTCGGCCTCCAGCGCCTTGCCGCTGTAGGCTGACTCTATGTCTGTAAGCATCACGTTCAGACTTACTCCGTCACAGATGAGATGATGGATGTCGAGCAGAAGATAGAAATGATTGCTATCCTTCAACAGTCGGATATGGAAAAGCCGGTCGCTGTAGATGTCAAACGGCACAACCATCTTCCGCTTTTCTGCTTCAATGTCGGCAATGTGTTCTACTTGGAGAGTGAAGGTCTCGCTGTCATCGATAGTCTGCTGTGGGTCGCCTTGTTCGTTCAAAGCGATGCGTGTGAACAGGGTGGGGTGTGCCCTGACGGCAGTCTCAATTGCTGTCTTGAGTGTTTCTTCATTCAGACTACCGTCGAGCACAAAGAGATAAGGCAGATTATAACAAACCTCACCTTGATGAGCAATACATTCGGCATAGATGCCATACTGCAATTTAGTTAAAGGCGCTGTGACTTTCATCTATTATATTTTTTATGATTCGTATGTTTTATTATGTTGGAGTTAAAGGAGCTGAATTATATATACAATTTGACAATTTACAATTTAATCTCCCATGCGGACAGCCACATTCAATTCCTCATTGACTCCGTCGAGCTAAAGGTTCCTCATTCCTAATGTATCTATTTTTTAATGTGATGCTATTGATTTACAAAAGTAATGTAGGGACGTATGCCGACAAAATCAAGCACGTCAAGAATATCCTCGTTACAGTTCACGAATACAATCTCGAGATTGTTGCTCAGGTATTTCTTGCAGTAAAGAATGGCACGGACTCCACTACTGGAAAGGTAGGTCAGATTAGTGGCATCGAACACCAATTTCTCCACCCCTTGGTCTTATACCAACGATGAGAAACAATGCCGCAAAGATATAAATAAACCGATATTTCATTGTAGGTCTTGGTCTATATTCTATTTTGATACTGAGCGGTGGATGAAAGTCAAACTTCTTTTGTTTTTCTTAGCCAGTATCGTCCCTTGGAGATTGAAGGTTTTCGATTGTGTAGTCATTTGATGTGGCAAAGATACACATTTTTCTTTACATCACAACAATTTTCCCTGTTTTTTTCATCTTCTTTGAGAAAGGCTTCTACATGGGAATAAGAATATCCTTTGGCAGAAGTGAGATTTTTCGAAAGAATTTGGTGGCTATGAAGAAAAGTGTTAACTTTGCAATCCAAAGCAAAATAAGAAAGAACATGAAGGAATATCAGTATCATATCTATTCGCCGTACAGAGTCTGTCCGCTGGGGGCGCATGTGGATCACCAACATGGGTTGGTGACGGGTTTCGCCAT
>OMQN01000156.1 GCA_900313235.1 uncultured Prevotellaceae bacterium
GAACGAGAAGTTCAAGGCTGACTATCCGCGTGAGTACGAGACGTGGGCGATGACAGAGGACACCACGTTCAAATCAAAGTACAACTCGTCGCAGGAGGTAGATGTGCTCGAGCAGCGTCCTGAGATGGTGGTGCTGTGGGCTGGCTATGCCTTCTCGCGCCACTACAATACCCCTCGTGGACATAAGCACGCCCTTGAGGATATGCGCAAGATTCTGCGTACGGGTAATCCAGGCATTATGGTAAAGACTGCCGATGGAAGCGATTCTATCGCCGTAGATATGCAGCCCGCCACCTGCTGGACGTGTAAGGGACCCGATGTGCCTCGCATGATGCGCGAACTGGGTAATGGTAAGGATCAATTTGATCCTGCTAACTTCTATGCTAAGAAGTGGAGTGAGTTAGGAGCTGAAGAGGTGAATACCATCGGCTGCTCAGACTGTCACGATGCCCGCACCATGGATTTGCGCCCTGCCCGTCCTGCCCTCTACGAGGCCTTTGCCCGTCGTGGTCTGGATGTGAAGAATGCTACCCATCAGGAAATGCGTTCGCTGGTATGCGCTCAGTGCCACGTGGAGTACTACTTCATCAAGCCTAACGACGAGAAGAATCCCGGCAAGGCCAACTATCTGGTATTCCCGCACGACAAGGGATTAACCTGCGAGGCTGCCGAGGAATACTACGACGAGATTGGTTTCTACGACTATATCCATCCGCTATCTGGCACGAAGATTCTGAAGGCTCAGCATCCGGGTTGGGAGATGTCGCAGCACGGTATCCATGCTCAGCGCGGCGTATCGTGTGCCGACTGTCACATGCCCTATAAGCAGGAAGGTGGCGTGAAGTTCTCTGACCACCAGATTCAGTCGCCATTGGCCAAGATTGACCGCACTTGTCAGACCTGTCACCGTCAGGATGCCGAGGTGCTGCGCCAGAATGTGTACGACCGTCAGGAGAAGTGCAACGAGGTGCGCAACCGTGCCGAGCAGGAACTGGCCCGTGCCCATTTCGAGGCTAAGTTCATCATCGACAAGGGAGCTACAGAGGCTGAGATGGCTCCTATCCAGGCTTTGTTGCGCAAGAGCCAGTGGCGTTGGGACTATGCCATCGCCTCTCATGGTGCTACTTTCCATGCGCCTCAGGAAGTTACCCGTCTGCTCTCCCACTCTGTCGACTATGCCCAGCAGGCCCGTTTGCTCATCGCCCGCGTAGCCGCCAAGCACGGACATACCGAAGCCATCCCTGTGCCTGATTATAGCACCAAGGCAAAGGCTCAGGCTGCCATCGGTCTCAACATGCAGAAGCTGAACGAGAACAAGCAACGCTTCCTGCAGGAAATCGAGCCCAAGTGGATTGAAGAGGCGAAAAAGAACGGAAAACTGATTGAAATCTGATGTGGACGAAACCCTGGACATTTAAGGAAGGCTTCCTCATTGGAGGAGGCCTTATCTTTGCAGGACTGATGCTGGAACTGAGCGTGGGTCCTGTAATGTGGGATGCATTTGCGTGGCCAGCTAACGCCATTGTGCTGGCAGGATTCTTTGTGATGTTGACAGCGATGGCGTACTTGCGTAAAAAAATATATGCCTTCCAATGGATGACAACGTATCAAGCAGCCATCCCAGCTATGGTATATGCTGTTGCGCTGACCATTATCATGGGACTGACACGACAGCAAGCAAACGGCACGTGGCTGAACAATATGCTGTCGTTCTGGCCGTTCGTACTTATTTATGTGTATATCACGGTGATTCTGGGACTCACCATCCATCGCAGATTACGTCAAATATTCAGAGGTGAGTGGTCGATGAAGCGCGATGTACCTTTCTTATTGAACCATCTCGGCCTTTTCATAGCATTGACCACTGCCACGCTTGGCAATGCCGACATACAGCGCGTAAAAATGATTTGTAGCGTTGGCGAACCTGAATGGCGCGCAATGGAGCAAGGAGGTGCTATCAAAGAAATGGATCTGGCCATCGAACTGAAGAAGTTCATCATGGAAACCTACGACGACGGCTCGCCCAAGCGCTTTGCTTCGGAGATACAGATACTGACGAAGACGGGCAAGAATATCGAGACTACCATTGATGTGAACATGCCCTACGAGGTGGACGGCTGGAAAATCTATCAGTACGGCTACGACACGCAGATGGGGGCTCAGAGCCAGATATCAATACTCGAACTGGTGAGCGACCCGTGGCTGCCATTTGTCTATACAGGTATTTATATGATGCTGGCAGGAGCGGTTTGTATGTTTGTTATTGGTGGGAGGAAACGCGTATGAGTTGGGAGCATTTTATATATTTCGCAATTGCAGCGGTACTGCTTTGGGCCGTGGGTGCATGGGCTGCGTGGAAGAGTAAAACTGGTATGGCCTACGCGACAACTGTCTTGGGCTTGCTCTTTTTCTTCTCGTTCATCCTCTCTATGTGGATCTCGCTGGAGCGACCGCCACTGCGCACGATGGGCGAAACGCGACTCTGGTATTCGTTCTTCCTGCCGTTGGCGGGTCTCATCGTCTATTCGCGCTGGAAGTACAAGTGGATCCTGTCGTTCTCGACCATTCTCGCCCTGGTATTTATCTGTGTAAATCTGTTCAAACCGGAGATACACGACAAGACGCTGATGCCCGCCCTTCAGAGTCCTTGGTTTGCGCCACATGTTATCGTCTATATGTTCGCCTACGCCGTACTCGGTGCGGCGGCAGTGATGGCTATCTATCTGCTCTTTATCAAAAAGAGTGACATCGCTGACCAAGAGTTTGACATCACGGACAACCTCGTTTATGTCGGTCTTGCCTTCCTCACCATAGGCATGCTTTTTGGTGCCCTATGGGCCAAGGAGGCATGGGGCCACTACTGGTCGTGGGATCCTAAAGAAACGTGGGCTGCCATCACTTGGCTAGCCTACCTCATCTACGTCCACTACCGCCAGTTACAACTCCATCGTGAGCGGCTGGCCCTTTGGATAATCATCATATCGTTCGTACTCTTACAAATGTGTTGGTGGGGTATCAATTACCTGCCATCAGCCCAAGGTTCAAGTGTACATACTTATAGCATTAGTGAATAA
>OMQN01000097.1 GCA_900313235.1 uncultured Prevotellaceae bacterium
TAATAGAGTACTAACCAAACAAACAAGCAAATGGAACAAAAGAGATTTTTACTCAGTTTCCTGACCCTGCTGCTCAGTACTATAATGTACGCGCAACAGGAGATTACTGGTACGGTGACTGACGCTTTTGGCCCAGTCATTGGTGCTACGGTGATGGAGAAGGGCACTACGAATGGTACAGTGACCGACTTCGACGGTAATTTCAAACTCAAGGTGGAGGCAGGCAAGATGCTGGTCTTCAGTTATGTGGGTTATCTGACTCAGGAACTCCCTGCTGCCAATGGTATGGAGGTTGCTATGAAAGAAGACAGCAAGCAGTTGCAGGAAGTGGTGGTGACGGGTTATACTACCCAACGTAAGGCCGACTTGACTGGTGCCGTTTCGACCGTAAGCGTCGATGAACTGGCCAAGCAGAACGAGAACAACCCTATCAAGGCTCTTCAAGGTCGTGTGCCTGGTATGAACATTGCAGCCGATGGTTCGCCCTCAGGCAGTGCAACGGTACGTATCCGTGGTATCGGCACGCTGAACAACAACGATCCGCTCTACATTATTGATGGTGTACCCACCAAGGCTGGCATGCACGAACTGAACGGTAATGACATCGAGTCGATTCAGGTGCTGAAAGATGCAGCTTCAGCTTCAATTTACGGTTCGCGAGCCGCCAATGGTGTGATTATTATCACCACTAAGGGTGGCAAGGACGGAAAAATCAAGATTGACCTTGATGCCAGCGTTGCTATGCAGACATATGTCCATAAGATGGAGGTGCTGAACGCCAAAGAGTTCGGACAGGTGATGTGGCAGGGTTACGTGAACGACGGATTGGACCCCAATGCTAATGGACTTGGCTATCGCTATGATTGGACGTACAACCAGCAGGGAATTCCCGTCCTGAACGGTATCTCCATGAGTAAGTATCTGGATGCAGCCGGAACGACACCTGCCGCCGATACCGACTGGTTTAACCAGACGACACGCACTGGATTGATCCAACAGTATAATGTGTCGCTGAGTAATGGTTCGGAAAAAGGTTCGTCATTCTTCTCATTAGGCTATTACAAGAATAAGGGTATAATCAAACAGTCTGATTTCGAGCGCCTGTCGGCCCGTATAAATACGGAATACAAATTGGTGAAGATTGGCGACCGCAACTTGGTAACGGTGGGTGAGCATTTCACGTTGAACCGTACGAATGAGGTACAGGCTCCTGGAGGATTCCTGGAGAACGTATTGCAGTTCAATCCTTCACTGCCTGTCTATACCCGTGATGGCGACTTTGCTGGTCCGGTGGGTGGTTATCCCGACCGTGAAAATCCTGTGGCCCGTCTGCAGCGAAACAGCGACAACCGCTACACCTATTGGCGCACTTTTGGAGATGCATATATCAATATCAATCCTTTCAAGAATTTCAATATCAAGTCAACCTTCGGTCTGGACTATGCACAAAAGGAACAGCGCATTTTCACCTACCCTGTGACCGAGGGTACCGTAGCTAACTCGACTAATGCAGTTGAGGCCAAGCAGGAGCACTGGACCAAATGGATGTGGAATGCCATTGCCACCTATAATCTGGAGAAGGGCAAGCACCGTGCCGACGCCATGATTGGTGTGGAGCTGAACCGTGAGGATGACAAATGGTTCAGCGGAAAGAAGTATGACTATATGTTGCTGAATCCTGACTATATGTGGCCGAATGCCGGTGTCGGAGAGGCTGAGGCGTACGGCTTGGGCGAAGGCTACACGCTCACCTCATTCTTTGGAAAGGTGAACTATACTTATAACGACCGCTATCTGGCCAGTTTCACACTGCGTCATGATGGTTCAAGCCGCTTCGGTAAGAACAGCCGCTATGGCACATTCCCATCAGTGAGTGCCGGTTGGCGTATCAGCGAAGAACAGTTCATGAAGGAGATGACTTGGCTGGATAACTTGAAATTGCGTGCATCGTGGGGACAGACCGGTAACCAGGAGATCTCAAATCTGGCCCGCTACACACTCTATGTAAGTAACTATGGTGAGGCCGGTTTTGGTGGACAGAGCTATGGTACTAGCTATGATATAGCAGGAACTAACGGCGGCCAGACGCTGCCCAGCGGTTTCAAACGTGACCAGCTAGGCAATGATGACCTGAAGTGGGAGACTACTACGCAGACCAACTTTGGTTTCGACTTCGGACTGTTCCATAATAGCCTCTACGGTTCGTTTGAATGGTACTTCAAGAAAACCAAGGACATTCTGGTCTATATGCCAGGTATCGGTGTGATGGGTGAAGGTAGCAGTCAGTGGATCAACGCTGGTGAGATGGAGAACAAGGGTATGGAGTTGAATATCGGCTATCGTGGTAAAATCAGTGCTTTCCAATATGATATAGCAGGAAATATTGGTACCTATCGCAACAAGGTGACCAAACTCCCTGAGACCATAGCAGCCAAGGGTACATTTGGCGGTAACGGTGTAGAATCGGTCATCGGTCATCCCATGGGTGCTCAGGTAGGCTATGTCTTTGATGGTATCTTCAAGAGCCAGGAAGAGATTGACAACCACGCCGTTCAGAACGGTGCCGCACTGGGACGTATTCGCTGGAAAGACTTGAACGATGACGGAGTGATCAACGAGAAGGACCAGAAATGGATCTACTCGCCAGTACCTGACTTCACTTGGGGTGTAAACATCTACCTGCAATACAAGAACTGGGACTTCACCATGTTCTGGCAAGGTGTACAGGGTGTTGACGTAATCAGTGACTTAAAGAAGGAGACCGACCTCTGGAGTGGTCTGAACATTTCGAATCTGAACAAGGGTCGTCGTCTGCTCGATGCATGGAGCCCCAATAATCCAGACTCAAATATTCCTTCTATAAGCACGATGGACAATAACAATGAGAAGCGAGTCTCCAGTTTCTTCGTGGAGAACGGCTCATATGCCAAGTTGCGTACCATACAGCTGGGTTACAATTTCCCCAAAAACATTGCTGAGAAGTTGTATATGCAGCGTCTGCGCATGTATGTGTCAGCCCAGAACCTGTTGACTATCAAGTCCAAGAGTTTCACAGGAGTTGATCCTGAGAACGCAAACTTTGGTTATCCTATTCCTCTTAACGTGACTTTCGGACTCAATGTATCATTCTAAAACAGCAGCAATCATGAAAAAGATATTCAATATAATATATGCAATGCTTGTCATTTGCGGACTTGCCAGTTGTGACAGCTTCCTCGACGAGCATACGCCACAGGGAACGCTCAGCGATGATCAAGTGAAGGCGGCTGAGAATGCTGAAGCCATGGCGGTATCCGCCTATGCCATCTTCACAACTGCAGAAGATATCAACTCTTCGTTCTCTATGTGGAACTTTGATGTACGCTCAGACGATGCCTATAAAGGTGGTAGCGGAACGAGTGATGGCGATGTGTTTCATCAGTTGGAGGTTCAACAGGGTGTGTTGACCACAAACTGGAACATCAACGATATGTGGGTACGACTATACAACAGTCTGTCTCGTGTGAACAGTGCTATTTCCCTGCTCAATAGTTGCGATGACAGTTTCAGCATGAAGCAACAGCGTCTGGCAGAGATGAAGTTCTTGCGCGCCTATGGTCATTTCTTGTTGAAACGCCTGTACAAGAACATTCCTTTCGTAGAGAACGAGAATCTCACATACGAGGAGTATAACACGCTGTCTAACCGTACATATTCGAACGATGAAGGTTGGCAACTGATTATCGACGACCTGATGGAGGCATATAACACCTTGCCACAAGCACAGGTAGAGAAGGGTCGCCCCACCAAGGCTGCCGCAGCCGCTTTCCTGGCTAAGGTTTATCTCTATAAAGCTTATCATCAGGATGAGGCTTCTTCAAACCAGGTGACCAGCATTAACCAGCAAGACTTGGAGAAGGTTATTGAGTTTACCAATCCTTCACTCTATACCAACTATGGTCTGGAGAGTGATTTCCATAACAACTTCCGTCCTGAGGAACAGTATGAGAATGGTATTGAGAGCCTGTGGGCTATCCAGTATTCTCGCAACGACGGTTCTACTTATGGTAACCTGAACTGGAGCTACGGCTTGATCCCCCCAAACATCCCAGGAGCTACCGATGGCGGTTGCGACTTCTACAAACCATCGCAAAATCTGGTCAATGCTTATCGCACGGGAGCCGACGGTCTGCCTCTGCTCGATACATTTAACGCCAAGGACTATGACAAGGCCAGTGATAATGCCGACCCACGTCTGTTCCTGACCGTTGGTATGCCTGGTCTTCCTTATATGTTCAACAAAAATTTCATGATGGAAGAAACGAGCATTTGGAGTCGTTCCAACGGTCTTTATGGCTATCATGTTTCACTGAAACAGAATGTCGATCCAGCGCTTATCGACTCTTATCTTATCAAGGGTTCCTACTGGGCATCATCCATGAACCGTATCGTGTTCCGCTATGCTGATGTGCTGCTAATGCGTGCTGAGGCTTATGCCCAACTGGGACAGTCTGCAGAGGCTATCACTTTGGTGAACCAGATTCGTTCACGTGCAGCCTCCAGCACCCAGATGATTAGCAACTACCCGAGTCTGTATGGTGTGAAGATGTACATTGCCAATTACAAGGGTTCGTACACGAAGGAACAGACTGTTAAGATAGTGAAGATGGAACGTCGTCTGGAGATGGGTATGGAGTGTGAGCGTTTCTTTGACCTCGTGCGCTGGGGTGATGCTGCCACTGTACTCAATAAATACTATGCCGAGGAGATTGACAATTGCGCTATCTATGGAAATGCACACTTCACTGCCAATAAGGATGAGTATCTGCCCATACCTTTTGAACAGATTTCCGCCTCTAATGGCCATTATACTCAGAACATTGGTAACTGGTAATAAACAAATAGACATTTGAAGTTATGAATACAAAGATTATAAATATATTCTGCGCCCTCTGCATCGTCTGCGGTCTTTGGTCGTGTTCCGACGACAACGTCAGCGACCTACAGTTGAGCGGTGACTGCATGGTTGAGTCTATTGCACTCGACAATTATGAGGGAATTATCAACTTGGCTTCTCGTAGCATTGTTGTCCGTCTGCCTGAGGTATACGAAACATCTGCCATGCAGGTGACAAAACTCTCCATCTCAAATGGTGCCTCGTGTAATGTGAAGCAGGGTGAGACACTGAATCTGGATGCTGCCAAGGTGCTGAAGGTTAAGAACGGCGACGTGTTCTTGAACTGGACACTAAGTGTACTCCACGATGAGGCTCGTATCACCTCGTTTGTCATCAACGATATCTATCAGGGAACCATCGATCAGACGGCCAAAACCATCACGGTCTATGTGCCAGGTTCTATTGGTTTGACAAGCCTTGTGCCAACTATTGTCTATAGTCAGAATGCTTCGATTACGCCTGCTTCTGGTGTGGCTCAGGATTTCACAAATCCTGTCACATATACGGTAAAGAACAACTCGGCTGAAGCAACCTATACTGTCAAAGTCATTGCCATCGACAAGCCAAAGGCCCTCTTTATCGGTGAACCTAGTTCAATGAACGATCTCGATCCTGAAGCCAAGGCAGCTTGCCAGTGGATGCTGGGCAATGTGCCAGGTACGCTCTATGCTTCGTTTGCAGATGTAGAGGCTAATACCGTTGACCTCTCAGAATGTAAGGTTATTTGGTGGCACTACCACTTCAATGGAGGTGTGGATGGTCATGACCAGTTTGTGGCCAAGGCACCATACGCATTGTCTGCCGTCAACCAGCTTCGTCAGTATTATGAGAATGGCGGGGCATTCTTCCTCACCCGCTATGCCACCAATCTGCCATCGTTCATCGGAGCGACTGGTGATGACGAGTGGACTACGCCTAATAACTGTTGGGGCCAGGACGAGGACGGTGCCGAACTTTGTGGTGGCCCATGGTCATTCCGCATCTTCGACGGTATGAACGATCATCCCATGTGGCAAGGTCTTGTACAGG
Source organism: uncultured Prevotellaceae bacterium (assembly GCA_900313235.1). Taxonomy (GTDB): domain Bacteria; phylum Bacteroidota; class Bacteroidia; order Bacteroidales; family Bacteroidaceae; genus Prevotella. The sequence continues at coordinate 5,966 of OMQN01000097.1, forward strand.
GCGATAACTCGCAGGAGGTCTACTGCACCGATGCCGGCTACCACATCACCAACTCTACTGCTCAGTATCATATTGGTACCGACTGGGGTGGTTACGACAACCATGCCGCTTGGGAAACACGTACAGGAGGAAAGATTCTGGGCGTTGGCGGTGACGGTGCTGTCGTAGCCTGGGAGTATCCTGCTAAGGATGGCAAGGGTGGAATCATCTGTATCGGTTCTGGCTGCTACGACTGGTACTCCTATACCTATGAGCCCGGTTATACCGAGAAGTTCCACAAGAACATCGAGATTATGACTCAGAATGCATTTAATCACTTAATGAAATAATGGTTATGAAAACAATCATGTATATCCTTTCTGCTTGTTTCGTATGCTGTGGTATGTCTGCAGCCATGACAAGTTGTAGCGAAGATACTTACGGACCCGACCCATCGAAGGACTGGGCTGGCACTGCGACCGTATTTACTCCTACCGATGATGCTGGTTTCAACACCTATTACATGCCCGCAATCGGTCGTTGTGGCGATCCTATGCCTTTCTTCGACCAAAAGGTCGGCGAGTTCAAGGTGCTTTATTTGCAAGAATACGACAACAATGGGGCTTGTTATCATCCTTTCTGGGGCATCGCTACGAAGGACTGTGCCAACTACACCTCATTGGGTGAGGTGTTGCCCACTGGCACCTCGACATCCGAACAGGATGCGGCCCTGGGTACTGGCTGTGCAGTCTATAACGAGAGTGATCAGCTTTATTACATCTATTATACGGGTCATAACCCGCTTTGTAAAAACCGTGAGGTAGTGATGCGCGCCACATCGGCCGACTTCAAGACGTGGACCAAGGATTATATCTGGACACTGAAGGGAACCGACTTTGGCTACGATGCCAACGATTTCCGTGACCCACAGGTATTCAAGGCTGACGATGGCCTGTGGCACATGGTTATCTCCTCAAAGCTGAAGTTTGCTGAGTTCAAGTCCAGCGACTTGAAGAATTGGGAGCATGTAGGCTCGTTCCCCATGATTTGGGACCGCATGTTGGAGTGCGCCGATATATTCAAGATGGGCAACTGGTGGTACATGGTCTATAGCGAGGCTTACAAAACAAGTTGGAGCCGAAAGGTGAAGTATATGATGGCTCCCTCTCTTGAAGCCCTGAAGGCCTGCTTCAATGACCCTGGCGCCAACTGGCCCAAGGATGGTCATGAGGGCGTACTCGACACCCGTGCCTTCTATGCAGCCAAAACAGCCTCGAACGGTACCGACCGATATATCTGGGGATGGTGTCCCTACCGCATAGGTGCTGACATCCACGAGAAGAATACGAATGTTGGTGCTGGCGACGGCAACGAACCGGCATGGTCGGGTGCGTTGGTATGCCACAAGGTTATCCAGCACGCCGACGGTACGCTGACTCTAGGAGCTGTTCCCGCTATGGCCGCTAAGTATAATAAAGAGGCATCAGTGTCTGTCATGGCTTCTAATGGTTATAGCAATGGTTCGCTGACGGGAGACGATGCTTATGTGCTCTACAACCGTCTGGGCACCTGCAATCATATCTC
>OMQN01000010.1 GCA_900313235.1 uncultured Prevotellaceae bacterium
ATGTCCCATCAGCACGGTGTTCATCACAGTAAACTCATCATACTTGAAGTGGTCCTGCTCCAACACCGACATACGCTCGCCGGGGAGCATCTCGATGGTGCCCTTGTTAGGCTCCAGCTCACCGCTGATGGCGCGCAATAGGGTAGACTTACCAGCACCATTGGCACCGATAATTCCATAGATATTACCACTCGTAAACTTCAGATTGACGTCCTTATACAACGTCTTTTTTCCAAACTGGATAGCCAGATTTGTGACTGTTATCATTTCTTTTCTTTTACCTTATTAAATTTTGCGGCTGCAAAGTTACAAAAAAATAATGATATACGCCACATTTTTACGTAACTATTTCTATAATATGTCGTTAATGATGCTGGTGACATACGGTCGTTGCCAGTCTTTCTCATGATAGCGCTGATCGTCGTATTGCAGAAGGTCCAGGTCTATGGTTACTGCCTCCTTGGTGCGACCAGTCTCTGCCTCCGTCTGTTTCAAGAGCTGTTGCAGGTCGTCTACAGACAGCTCTGTATAGCCTGTCGCCAGCCGGTTCATATACCACCGTCCGCTGCCTTTGATGTCTGCCGTCCATAACATGCGGCTGAGACGGCAGTTGTCCAGCAGAAAAGATAGGCGTTCTGATGCCCAATGGATATGTGCTGCCTGTCGACAGTTTGAACCTAATGCAATAATAACGCGGTGCTTCATTTCGATTCGGTGATTATACCGTGACGATAGGCGTAGAGCAGCTGGCGCAGGTCTTCAATCTGCGAACGCAATTCTACGCCACGGTCGGTGTCGGCCACCAGCATGCGGTGTGCAGATAGTTCCACGAGTTGTGTGGTAGACTTGATGTCCGTCCCTTTCTCGATGGCTTCTGATGCACTGGTAAATGGTTCATGCTGAACGAGTTGGAAACCTCGGCTGTGGTAAACCAGCGTGTATCCCGCAATACCTGTCGTAGAGTGATATGCCTGCGAGAAACCGCCATCAATCACCATCAGTTTACCGTTAGCCTTGATGGGATTCTCACCTTTGGAAGCGTGTACAGGAACATGTCCGTTGATGATGTGTCTATGCTCTCCCTTGATGCCAAAAGCATCGAGAATACGGTCTACTACTTCTTCCGAGTCGCGTAGTTGGAAGTAATAGCCTTTCTCCTCCTTGAAGGTCTCCTTGTCTGTCAGGAAGTAGCGCTCGAAGGTAGCCATCTTTGACTTGTCGAAGAGAGGAGAATCCTTGCCGCACCAAAGGTAGAGGAAATAGTCGCGTGCATAGAGGCGCAACTCCTTCTCTGTATCACTCTCGAAGGCTGCACGCACCAGCATGCCGATGTGGTGCATGAGTTTCTTGCCACTATAGCGCTTACCGTTGTAAAGTTCAACCTCTTTCAGTGAACCGTCTGCATTCAGTGGACACGAGGCATGGAACAGCAGGTTCTGGTTACAGATGGCATACATACAACCATGCGACAGTATCATCTTGATATGCTTCTGCAATTTCTCGCTGGCACGGAACGAGTGGTGCAGACGTTCCATCAGCTGATGCTCCTCGGGCGTCAACTCACAGGGATTCTTCGGGTCGATGGTGGGGAAGTTGTTGGAGCGCATCACATATTCCTTACCGTCCAGGACCAGTACGCCGCGCTCATAGTCTATATGGTCCAACAGACAGCGGTCCTCCATGCCCCACTCAGGACGACGCTTAAAGATCTGAGCCTCCTTCTTGAACTGGATAATCGCGATGGCCTTGTGCATCTGTGCTGTCAGTCGGATGTACTTCTCTTCCATTGTGTTGCCAGCCAGTAGGGTAGGGATGAACTCCTCACAGGGGTCGTCGCCGTAGACCTCCATAGCAAACGTTGCCAGTGGTACGAGATTGATGCCGTATGCTTCTTCGACGGTAGCCAGATTGGCATAGCGCAACGAGAGACGCAGCACGTTACAGATGCAGGCATTGTTGCCCGCTCCGGCACCCATCCACAGCATGTCGTGGTTGCCCCACTGTATGTCCCATGAGTGATACTGCTTCAACGTGTCCAGAATGATGTGTGCACCTGGACCACGATCATAGATGTCGCCCAGAATGTGCAGCTGGTCGATGGCCAGGCGCTGGATGACATTACAGAGGGCTATGATAAAGTCGTCGGCACGTCCTGTAGAGATGATGGTGTCTACAATGACGCTGACGTAAGCAGCTTTGTCGTCATCGTCCGTTCGCTCGTGAAGCAGTTCCTCAATGATATAGGCAAAGTCCTCGGGCAATGACTTGCGCACCTTCGAACGGGTGTATTTCGATGACACGTCGCGACAGACAGCCACCAGCCGATGGATGGTGATATGGTACCAGTCGTCGAGGTCGTCATTCTCAGCGGCTTTGATAAGTTCCAGTTTCTCTTCAGGATAGTAGATGAGCGTACACAATTCGCGGCGTTCCTTGTCGCGGATGTCTCCAGCAAACAACTCACTCACCTTGCGGCGGATATTTCCAGAAGCATTCTTGATGACATGCTTAAAGGCGGCACTCTCTCCGTGAAGGTCTGCCAGGAAATGCTCCGTACCCTTGGGCAGATTCAGGATAGCCTCCAAATTGATTATCTCTGTTGCTGCTGCAGCAATCGTCGGAAATGAAGTAGACAACAACCGCAGATAGTGCATGTCATGTTCTGAGAGTTGTTCTTTCATAGTATTGTCCTTTTAGTTTCTACCTTATATTTTCAAATGGTTATCCATATGACTTCTCAAATGTCGTGACAGCCGGTCGTTGAGTGGCGGCATCGGCATGAGTCCCTCGTCTAGTCCTGTCAGGTCGCCAGCCAACTGCATGATGCGACGGGAGAAGTTGTAAAGGCGACGTTCTTTGAGTGCATCACACAACTGGTCTTCAGCACAGTCGTGGTTACGCAACTCCTTGTCCAGTTCCACCAGGTGAGACACTGTCAACTTGTGGTGCATTGCCAGTCGGCGAAGATGGCGGAAGGTAGCCATGAGACGATCGTTCTCCGTCGCAAACTGCATGCCGATGGCTTCTTCGATGCTTTTGGGAGCCTCATAACTGTCGGGCATAAAGCTGGGCATCTGTTGGATGTCGAAGTAGGGAGCGTCGATACGAAGGATGTTCAGCCCTCGTCTGACCGTCTCCGCAATCTGTTCCTGATGGGCATAGCAGTATAGCATGCGCCACTGGTTCTGGTCCGTGATGGTGACAAACGATTCGCCCAACCAGCGTTCATCGCCTGTGATACCCACCTTCAGCAATTGGCGCAGCGTGTCTTTTGTGCTGTCGTTCATCAGGGCTAATGGATTGGAGTCCATAATTTTCCGGTATACTTTCCACGTCTGCTGAGCCATCTCCTGGGCATTGATGGTGTTCGTTATCAGACTGTTGCGAATGATGACCGTTCTGCGGTTCCATCCTAATTTGGCCATGCACTCTTCCTCCATTTTGCCCTGTACGACAACAGCATAAGCCTGTCGGATCATGATTTGCTGGAAGAATATCCGCTTGGGCAACTTCTCTTTCCAGTAGTTTTGATGCATCACCCACGGCTCCAATTGTCCATGAGGCGTTACGATGAGACGCGTACCTTTTCGTCTGGCCAGACGAGCCACGCGATAAGCGGCATGCTGCCAGCATCCATGTATGTGCAACAGGTCGTAATGTCTGTCGCGCAACAATTGGAGTGCCTCCTGAACCGTTGTTGTCGATTCGTTGTCTGCATCTTGTCCCATCTGTTCACATAAGACCTTGACGTAGTCTGCGATGATGTCAGGGGCATTGCTGGCGTAGAAATGTAGTATCTTCATGAAAACAGATTCTTAAAGAATACGCCCACACCAAGTTTCATCTTTCTGCCTGCAGTTAGTCGTTGGTCGAAGAGTTTGATGGCATCCACTATCTGTTCTTTGTTGACTGCGATAGCGTCATACATACCGCGGCGCATGCGAAACCAACGGCCACGATGACCTCCACCACCTCGGCGTTCAGCCTTCAGTACCACGTTGGAGGCCTCTTCTATGTCGTCAAACAACTGATGGAGCACTTGTGGCGTTCCGTGCTTCAGGCGACAATATACCACCGTTACCGTGCCTTCTGCCAGTCCGGTGAGCCACTCGTTGACGAGGGGAGGGCGCGTGATATCTGCAAAGACAATACGCGACGACAGTGCAGCCTTGGCTCCAATGTTCAGTGCCAATTGCAGGCGACTCTTGTTGGGTACGCTCTTCGGAAGGAAGGTCGTGTACAGTTGGGGGGTACCTTCTTTGAAAAGTTTAAGTACGTCGGGGGTGTTGTCTGTCGATGAGTCGTCCACAACGATGACTTCTCCCTGTGAAGCACTTGCCACAGTCAGAAACTGTGGCAAGTTATGCTCAAGAGCTTCGGCTTGGTCATGTACGACGATGACCACCGAAATAGTGTAATTTCCAGTTCTTCCCACTTATTTCTTTGCGTCTACAGCAGCCTGCTCGATGGGCAGACAGTTCTTATAGTTCTCGATATACTTCTCGAAACCTGCGACATCTTCAGCAGTAGGAGCGATAGAAACACCAGTGTTACCTGCGAATACCACATCTTCGAGATAGTCGGCCAGCGATTTGCCGTTCTTGTTGATGAGGTAGCCAGCCAACAAGGCGATACCCCATGCACCACCTTCACCGGCGGTCTCCATCACACTGATAGGACTGTTCAATGCGGCAGCCAGCATACGCTGACCTACGCCAGGCGTCTTGAAATATCCACCATGACCTGTGATGCGGTCTACCTTAATCTTCTCCTCCTTCAACAGGATGTCGTTACCAATCTTCAGCACACCGATGGCACCATACAGGTGAGCACGCATAAAGTTGGCCAGGTTAAACTTGTCGTTGGCAGAACGTACGAACATAGGACGACCCTCTGCCAGGCCAGTGACGGGTTCTCCGCTCACGTAGTTGTATGCCATCAAACCACCGCAGTCCGTGTCACCCTCCAGTGCTTTGTTGAACAGTTTGCCGTAGAGCTCGTTCATGTCGACGGGAATACCCAGCAGTTGCTGATACTCCTTGAACAGGCCCACCCAGGCGTTGATATCCGACGTACAGTTGTTGCAATGTACCATGGCAACAAGACTGCCATCAGGTGTTGTTACCATATCAATCATCTCATATGGCTTGCTCAGCGGCTTCTCCAAAACAATCATCGAGAAGGAAGAAGTACCTGCCGACACGTTACCCGTGCGTTGCTTCACAGCATTAGTGGCCACCATACCCGTACCAGCGTCGCCCTCAGGAGGACATACAGGAACGCCAGCCTTCAGATGTCCGCTGACATCCAGTTTCTTAGCACCCTCGGCCGTCAGCACACCAGCGTCCTCGCCGGCGTTGAGTGACTTAGGCAGGATATCCAGCAACTTCCAAGAGTAGCCCTTGGGAGCAATCAGTTTGTCAAATTTCTCCACCATCGTGGCATCGTAAGTCTTGGTGGCAGGGTCTACAGGTATCATACCCGAGGCGTCGCCTACACCCAGCACGAACTGGCCCGTCACCTGCCAGTGTACATAACCAGCCAATGTGGTCAGGTACTTAATGTCCTTCACGTGCTCGTTGTTTTCCAGAATGCACTCATACAAGTGGCTGATGCTCCAGCGAAGGGGTATGTTATAGTTGAACAGCTCAGAGAGTTCTGCCGCAGCCTTACCGGTATTCGTGTTACGCCAGGTACGGAATGGTACCAGGATTTCCTGTTTCTCGTTGAAGGCCATATAGCCGTGCATCATTGCCGAGAAACCAATGGCAGCCAGCGACTCAATCTCACAGTCGTACTGAGCCTTTACATCCTTGCGGAGGTCGGCATAGCAGTCTTGTAGACCCTTCCATATCAGGTCGATGCTGTAGGTCCACAGTCCATCGACGAGTTGATTTTCCCATTCGAACGATCCCTGAGCGATGGGTTTGTTCTCTTGGTCGATAAGAACGGCTTTGATACGTGTGGAACCAAATTCGATTCCCAGAATGGCTTTACCTGCCTCGATAGTTTGTTTTGCTGTCATAATACTTTTGTTTTTAGGGATAATTGATTGCAAAAGTACCTTTTTTTTTGCAAACAGCCAAACATTTTTAATATTTTTGTACGCGCAATAAACAGAAATGGTCAAAAATACTCATTTCTGCGTGTCCTCTCACTTCAGTTCCAGTTCTTTCTGCAGTCTGACAATCTCGTCGCGATACTGAGCAGCCTGTAGAAAATCGAGTTTCTTGGCAGCCTCTTTCATCAATCGTGTGGTTTGGGCAATACTCTTCTCCAACTGGGGCCGCGTCATCTGTTGGACGATGGGGTCAGCGGCAAAAGCGGCGGTTGTTGACTCCTTGTCGTTGGCTGTCGACTGTTGGCCATTGGCAGCTCGCTCTATCTCAACCAGCGAGACAGATAGCGCCTTCTTGATTTGCGTCGGTGTGATGCCATGCTCTTCATTATATTTCAGCTGTTTGCTGCGACGACGTAGTGTCTCATCGATAGTCAGTTGCATCGATGCCGTGATAGTGTCCGCATACATAATAACCTTGCCGTTCACGTTTCGGGCAGCACGACCCGCCGTCTGTGTCAGTGAACGATGAGAGCGCAAGAATCCTTCCTTGTCGGCGTCCAGGATAGCTACCAGCGATACTTCTGGTAAGTCTAGGCCCTCACGCAACAGGTTGACACCCACCAGCACATCGTACGTGCCGTTGCGTAGGTTCTCCAGAATCTTCACACGGTCCAGCGTCGTTACTTCGCTATGGATGTATGCCGTCTGGATATTGTGGTTCAGCAGGTATTCCGACAATTCTTCAGCCATTCGTTTGGTGAGCGTAGTTACTAACACACGTTCCTTCCGTTCTATACGCTGTTGAATCTCGTCCATGAGGTCGTCAATCTGATTTTCCGTGGGACGAACCTCAATCTCTGGGTCCAACAGTCCCGTGGGACGTATTACTTGTTCGACGACGACGCCCTCCGATTCCTGTAACTCGTAGTCGGCGGGCGTGGCCGATACGTAAATCACCTGTGGCGTTAACTCCTTGAACTCGTCAAAGGTCAGCGGACGGTTGTCGAAAGCTGCAGGCAGGCGGAAACCATATTCCACGAGGTTGGTCTTGCGGGCACGGTCGCCGCCGTACATCGCACCAATCTGAGGTACTGAGACGTGACTCTCGTCAATTACCATCAGGAAGTCTTCTGGGAAGAAGTCCAGCAGACAGTAGGGACGTTCTCCAGCCTGTCTGCCGTCGAAGTAGCGCGAGTAGTTTTCTATACCTGAGCAATGCCCCAATTCCTTCATCATCTCCATGTCGTACTCTACACGCTCCTTGATGCGCTGAGCCTTGATATTGTCGCCCAACTCCTCGAAGAACGCCACCTGCTTGACTAGGTCGTCCTGTATCTGGCGGATGGCAATGTTGGTTTGTTCCTGTGTTGTTGTAAAGAGGTTAGCAGGGTAGAGCTTGTATTCGTCAAACAGTGCCAAACGGTGCATGTCCACGCTGTCCAACTCCTCGATAGAATCTATCTCGTCGTCCCAGAAGGTAATGCGCAGCACGGCCTCACTATAGGCCATTGCGATGTCAACGACATCACCCTTTACGCGGAAGCAGCCACGCTTCAGTTCAATGTCGTTACGGGTGTATAGAGCTGATACTAATTTTCTTAACAATACGTTACGGTCGAGAATTTGCCCTCGATGAATCTCAATGACGTTTTCATTCAGCGCCACAGGACTCCCCATGCCATAAATACATGAAACAGAAGATACAACGATTACGTCTTTTCTACCTGACATCAAAGCACTTACCGCACTCAGCCTGAGACGATCAATCTCTTCGTTGATGGCCAAGTCCTTCTCGATGTAGGTATCGGTGGTTGGCAAGTATGCCTCGGGTTGGTAGTAGTCATAATAACTGACATAATACTCCACGGCATTATCTGGAAAGAAACCCCTCATCTCCTCATACAACTGAGCTGCCAGCGTCTTGTTGTGTGAAAGAATGAGCACAGGTTTACCCACGTTGGCAATGACGTTGGCGATGGTAAACGTCTTACCAGAGCCCGTTACACCCAATAATACCTGTGCCTTGTCGCCACGCTGAACGCCGTCCGTCAGTTGGCGTATTGCTTCGGGTTGATCACCTGTCGGTTTGTATGAAGAAGTCAGATTATAGTCCATAAGTTCTGCAAAATTACAAAATTATTCCTAATTCAACGCCTTGAATCCTAATTTTTATCAAAAAACTTTGTTTTTCTCAATATAATTATGTACTTTTGCACGTCCATTTCGAAATAACGCATGAAGAAGAATGTTTTTCTCACACTTTTTGCTGTCGTCCTGTTCTCAGGATGCTCCAATGAGTTTAATAATATTTACAGGTCTACTGACATAGCCTACAAATATGAATGTGCCAAAGAGTATTTTGCGAAAGGCAAATTCAATCAGGCGTCTATATTGTTGCAGGATGTGGTGACTTCGCAGAAGGGGCGCAGCGCGGCACAAGAAAGCCTTTATATGTTGGCATTGTCTGAATACAACAATCGTGACTACGAGGCTGCCAGTCAGACGTTCAAGAAGTATTTTTCCAGCTATCCTAAGGGCGACTATGCTGAGCAGGCCGCTTTCTATATTGGTCAGTCACTCTTTGAGAGTGTTCCTGAGCCCCGTCTGGACCAGACTCCTACTGTAGGAGCCATTACCGCTTATCAGAACTTCATCGACTACTTCCCAGATTCTCAGCTGCGTGAAACGGCTCAGAAGCGCCTTTTCCTGTTGCAAGATAATCTGGTACAGAAAGAGTATCTCTCTGCTAAGTTGTATTATAATCTGGGTGGCTACTTTGGCAATATCAACGATGGTACCGAGTCAAACTACGAGGCTTGTATCATCACTGCCCAGAATGCGTTGAAGACTTATCCGTACACCGACAAGCGTGAGGCTTTTGCCATACTCATCATGAAGAGCAAGTACTATCTTGCAAAGAATAGTTCAGAGGCTAAGAAAGTAGAGCGCTATCGCGATGCTGAAGACGAGTGCTACGGCTTCCTCACCGAGTTTCCTGAGTCTAAGGAAGCACCGACCGCTCAGGAGTATATCGAGAAATGCAAGAAAATAACAAAAGATTAATTTTAGAATATGGATTACAAGAAATCAAAAGCACCGGTTAATACCGTTACAAGAAACATCATGGATCTCTGCGAAGAGACCGGCAACATCTACGAGAGCGTAGCTATCATCTCCAAACGTGCCAATCAAATCAGCCTTCAGATCAAGGAAGACCTGTCTAAGAAGTTGGCTGAGTTCGCATCTTACAACGATTCTCTGGAGGAAGTCTTTGAGAACCGTGAACAGATTGAGATTTCACGTTATTACGAGAAGTTGCCGAAGCCCTCTCTGCTGGCTACTCAGGAGTTTGTAGAAGGCAAGATTTACTGGCGCGACCCCGTTCGTGAGCAGCAGACTGCCAACGACTAATCGCTCTGGAGTTATGATACAGCGCAAGCAAACCGTTTTTCTGCTCATCGCAGTCATACTGGGTATGGTGCACTTTCAGGCATGGTCACTTTTCGCCGTACAGATATTGGCGTCAGCCATCAGTCTGATAGCTATCTTCTTGTATAAGCGCCGTCCCCTGCAGGCCACCTTATGTCTCGCTGCCATCCTTGTCAACTTAGCATGGTATATCGTGCTGGCTGTATTCATACAGCATGGTCTGCAGCCTGAGGCATTACCGCTGACAGCCTCGTTGCCTATCATAGCTGCCATCCTTTGTCTGATGGCGCGCCGCGGGGTACTTGCTGACGAGAAATTGGTGCGCGCTGCTGATCGTCTGCGATAAACTTACGACGCACAGTCACGAAACCACAGGGACTGGTTGGCTTGATTGTTCACCAATCGCCACCAGTCCCTTTTTGGGGCCCTTTTTGAAAAAATATTGAAAAAAAATGCCTATCCGATTAATCTTTTTCTGTTGAGAAACGTCTAACAAATGTATCTTTTATAAAACAAAACATTAACCAATTTATTAAAAATTCAACAAAGTATGAAAAAAGTATTGATGATGCTCGCATTGATGGCTATTCCTTTTGCCATGCATGCACAGACCAAGTTCCACGATGTAGAGGCTAACGAGGCTCAGGGCGCAGTAAAGAAGATTAGCCAGAACATGATGGGACACGATCAGGTAACGACCTTTACGCAGGATGGTAAGATGCAGCGCGACGGCGTTAAGGATGCTGTTTACGATGCTAACGGTTTTCTGCAGTCTATGAAGATGTCTTTCCAAGGACAGGATGTAACTATTAAGTACACCTGGAAAGATGGTAAGTTGGCTACCCAGTCTATGGATATGATGGGTAATGCTATGACCTTCAGCTTCACCTATAACGACAAAGGTGCCGTTGCCAGCCAGTCTATGGATATGGGTGGCCAGAAGATGGAGATGGAGTACACCGACTACAAATACGATGCTAAGGGCAACTGGATCAGTCGTAAGACCAACATGATGGGACAGGAGATGGAACAGACCCGTACTATTGAATATTTCGAATAATTCTTATATAATAATAGAATAGGAGCAGTTAACCATCGGTTAGCTGCTCCGTTTTATTTTATGTTCTTTTCAGACAGTGCTTGTTAGCCGATCTTGGCGAGTTCTGCCGCCATCTGCTCCTGTAACTCGCGAGCCTTCTGGGCTGCAACGTCGGCAAAGTCCTTGCCGTTGGAGGCAAAGATGATGCCGCGACTGGAGTTTACCAGCAGTCCGCATTCTTTCGTCATACCGTATTTGCAGACCTCCTCAAGCGAACCGCCCTGAGCACCTACGCCAGGAACCAACAGGAAGTGGTCGGGCACTATCTTACGGATGTCCTCAAACATCTGCCCCTGCGTGGCACCCACCACATACATCATGTTGTCCTTCGTACCCCATTGCTGACTGACGCGTAGCACCTTCTCGAAGAGACGCTCGCCCTGTGCATCCTGCATCAGTTGGAAGTCGTGCGAACCCTTGTTGCTGGTTAGCGCCAACAGGATCACCCACTTGCCGTCGTAACCTAAGAAAGGTGTTACGGAGTCTTCGCCCATATAGGGAGCTACCGTTACTGCGTCAGCTTGCGCATCGCCCTCAAAGAATGAGCGTGCATACATAGCTGACGTGTTGCCAATGTCGCCACGCTTGGCATCAGCAATGATGAAGTGGTTGGGATAGTTCTCGCGGATGTAGCTGACAGTCTCTTCGTAAGCCACCAGTCCGTTGGCACCCAGTGACTCGTAGAAGGCGAGGTTGGGCTTGTATGCCACACAGTAGGGGGCTGTAGCGTCAATGATGTACTGGTTGAAGAGAATGATGGCCAGCGACTCGTCATACTCCTCGTCGTCTGCTGCAAGGTCTTCCTTGCACTCCTCAATCACACACTGTGGAATCTTCTTGATGTCGGGGTCCAGACCCACACAAAGAAACGACTGCTTCTCGCGGATCTGTTCTATTAATTCTTTTCTTGTCATGAAATGCTTTTCTTTATTATGATAGGATAAATCTAGATAGGAAAAAGACAATTGTCCATACATTATAATTCTGATTCCTTCATGCGTTCCGCATTCTCAGCCACGGTCAGCGCGTCAATCATGGGTTGGATGTCGCCACCAAGAAAGCCCTGCAGGTCGTGAGTGGTATAGCCGATACGATGGTCGGTTACGCGTCCCTGCGGGAAGTTGTAGGTGCGAATTTTAGCCGATCGGTCACCAGTGCTTACAAGACTTTTACGACGTGAAGCAATATCGTCCATATACTTCTGGTGCTCCTTATCGTAGATAAAGGTATAGAGGCGAGAGAGGGCACGCTCCTTATTCTTGGGCTGGTCGCGGGTCTCCGTACACTCGATGAGAATCTCTTCGGTCTCACCCGTATTGGGGTTCTTCCACATGTAGCGTAGACGAACACCAGACTCCACCTTGTTGACGTTCTGACCTCCGGCACCAGAGCTTCGGAAGGTGTCCCACTTGATTTCGCCTTCGTTGACGTGAACCTCAAATTTGTCAGCTTCAGGAAGAACGGCAACTGTAGCGGCAGAGGTGTGCATACGTCCCTGTGTCTCTGTGGCAGGTACGCGCTGTACACGGTGAACGCCACTTTCATACTTCAGCGTACCATAGACATCAGCACCGCTGACAGCAAAGTCAATCTCCTTGAAACCACCTACAGCACCCTCGCTGACACTGGTGATACTGAGCTGCCAACCCTTCGAGTCGCAGTAGCTTTTGTACATCTTAAACAAGTCGCCAGCAAAGAGACAGGCCTCGTCGCCACCCGTTCCGGCACGAATCTCCATCTGTACGTTCTTGGCGTCCTCAGGGTCCTTGGGGATTAGGGCAATCTTGATTTCCTCCTCCAGCTTAGGCTGCAGTGCCTCGTTATCTGACAGTTCCTCACGAGCCATCTCCTTCATCTCGGGGTCTGTCTCGTTTGCCAAAATGTCCTTGGCCTCACGGATACTATTCAGACAAGCAATGTAGCGCTTGCGAGCATCCATGATGTCGCCCAGGTCTTTGTATTCCTTGGTCAATTTCACAAAACGATTTTGGTCGGCTATTACCTCGGGGTCGGTAATCAGCGTAGAAACCTCCTCGAAACGTGCTTCCAAACCGTCGAGTTTCTGTAAAATACTGTTATTCTCCATAATTCGCCTGCAAAATTACGAATAAGTGAGCAAAAAACCAAATTTTTTTGCTAACTTTGCAACGTGAAAACGAAAGACATACATATTAGCGAATACAATTACGAGTTGCCCGACGAACGCATTGCCAAATTTCCAATAGCAGAGCGCGACCACTCGAAGCTGCTCGTCTACGACAAGGGACTGGTTAGTGAAGATGTCTTCTACAACCTGCCAAACCATCTGCCACAAGGTGCGCTGATGGTGTATAACAATACCAAAGTGATTCAGGCTCGTCTGCACTTCCGCAAAGAAACGGGAGCACTCATCGAGATATTCCTCTTGGAACCTGCTGAGCCTGCCGACTACGAACAGATGTTCCAGCAGACGGAGCACTGCTCGTGGCTCTGTCTGGTGGGCAACCAGAAGAAGTGGAAAGAAGGCACGCTCACAAGAGAGTGTGGTGAGCACGGCACCAGCCAATGGATAGACTTCGAGTGGAGTGGGGGCGTGTCATTTGCCGAGATTCTCGACACGATGGGTGAATTGCCCATTCCACCCTATCTCAATCGCGAGACCCAGGAGAGCGACAAGACCACCTATCAGACGGTCTATTCCAAGATCAAGGGCAGTGTGGCGGCTCCTACTGCCGGACTGCACTTTACAGAACGAGTACTGAAGGATGTCGATGCCCGTGGTATTGAGCGCGAAGAGGTCACGCTGCACGTTGGTGCTGGTACCTTCAAACCCGTCAAGAGTGCTACCATTGGCGAACACTCCATGCATACCGAGTATATTGCCGTGCGCCGCCATACGTTGAAGCGTTTACTGGCTCACGAAGGTCACGCCATCGCTGTCGGTACCACGAGTGTACGTACGCTGGAGAGTCTTTATTATATGGGATTAAAGGTGATGCAGAACCCAGGCATCCGTGAAGAAGAGTTGCACGTCAACCAGTGGGAGCCGTACGATGTAGGATGTACGATGTCGGATGTAGATAGTATAGAGGCGCTGCAGGCGCTATATGACTGGATGGTGCTCAACGACCTCTCCGTGCTCCATTCGTCCACGCAGATTATCATTGCCCCAGGTTACACCTATCACGTTGTGAAGATGCTCATCACCAACTTCCATCAGCCGCAGTCTACACTGTTACTGTTGGTCAGCGCCTTTGTCAAAGGCGACTGGCACAAGATATACGACTATGCTCTGGCTCACGATTTTCGTTTCCTAAGCTATGGAGACTCGTCATTGTTAATCCCCTAATAGTCAAATAGTAAATAGTCCAATTGTCCAATAGTAAAATTGTCCAATAACAAGATGAAATACGGATTTGTCAAGGTTGCCGCAGCAGTGCCGGCAGTACGTGTGGCCGATGTGGCCTACAACGTGCAGGAGATAGAGAAACTGATAGCTCTGGCCGATGGTCAGGGTGTCGAGTTGCTGTGCTTCCCAGAACTGTCGCTGACAGGTTATACCTGCCAGGACTTGTTTCAGGAGCAACTGTTAATCATGAAGTCTGAAGAGGGACTGTTGCGCCTGCTAGACTTCACCCGCCAACTTGACATTGTCTGCGTGGTGGGACTGCCCGTACAGGCTGGTGGGCTGTTGCTCAACTGTGCTGCTGTTATCCAGGGTGGCGCACTGCTTGGTGTGGTTCCCAAGACCTATCTGCCCAACTATGGCGAATTCTATGAGAAGCGTTGGTTTGCCTCTTCGCAAGACCTAAACGCCACAAATATCTATCTCGCAGGTACACCTATTACGCTCTCTGCTGAACCCAAACTCTTCCAGATGGGCGACGTGAAGTTTGGTGTAGAGATTTGCGAGGACGTCTGGGCACCTATTCCGCCCAGCAACAACCTGACGATGGCAGGTGCCGACATTATTGTCAATCTGTCGGCCAGTGACGAGCTCATCGGTAAGCATCGCTACCTGCGCTCACTGTTGGCTCAGCAGAGTGCACGCACCATGAGCGGCTATGTCTATGCGTCCAGTGGTTTTGGTGAATCTACGCAGGATGTCGTCTATGGTGGCAACGCCATGATTTTCGAGAATGGCCGACTGCTCGTTGAGGGCGACCGCTTCTCTTTCCAGCCTCAGTTGAAGAGTACCCAGATCGATGTGGAGCGCCTGCGCACAGAGCGCTATGCCAACTCTACGTTCATCAATGCACAGCGAGGCGCCCATGCAGCTATTATTCCTGCCAAGACACCTATTAGCAAGGACTTCGTGCTGACGCGTTCTGTCAATCCGCATCCGTTCATCCCTGCTGATGAGGAGATGAGCGACAGTTGCGAGGAGATACTGAATATCCAGACTTCGGGTTTGGCCAAACGCCTCATCCATACCCACTGCGAGCATGTTGTGTTGGGCATCAGTGGAGGTCTAGACTCCACGTTGGCACTGTTGGTATGTGTTCGCACGTTCGACAAGATGGGACTCGACCGAAAAGGTATTATCGGAGTTACTATGCCGGGCTTCGGCACAACCGACCGTACCCACGACAATGCCGCCTCACTCATGCAGTCGCTGGGCATCTCGCAGATGGAGATTTCCATTGCTGCTGCCGTAACACAGCACTTTGCAGACATTGGTCACGATGCCAGCATCCACGATGCTACCTATGAGAATTCACAGGCCCGCGAGCGAACACAGATACTCATGGACCTTGCCAATAAGTGTAATGCACTGGTGGTTGGCACAGGCGACCTCTCCGAGTTGGCGCTGGGTTGGGCAACGTACAATGGCGATCACATGTCGATGTATGGCGTCAATGGAGGTGTACCCAAGACGCTCATCCAGTATCTAGTGCGCTACAATGCCCAACTGCCTCAGTTTGCTGCTGTCCACGACACGTTGTTAGACATTGTCGACACTCCCATCTCGCCTGAGTTGACCCCTGCTGATGAGGAAGGCAACATCAAGCAGAAGACGGAAGACCTCGTTGGTCCTTACGAGTTACACGACTTCTTCCTTTACTACATGTTGCGCTTCGGTTTCCGGCCAGCTAAGATTTACATGCTGGCGCAGCGAGCCTTTGATGGTATCTATGATGATTCCACCATCAAGAAGTGGCTCACCACCTTCTGTCGTCGTTTCTTCTCGCAACAGTTCAAACGCTCCTGTCTGCCCGATGGTCCCAAGGTGGGCAGCATCTCCCTGTCACCTCGTGGCGACTGGCGCATGCCGAGCGACGCCTGCAGCACGCTGTGGCTACAAGAATGCGAAGAACTCTAATGCTAAATGCTTAATGTTTAATGTTTGATATCATCTCAAGTGCCCAGAATCCTAAGGTCAGGTTGCTGCTCGAATTGCAGCAGAAGTCCCAGGAGCGCCGCCGTCACGGACTGTTTGTCGTAGAGGGTAGGCGGGAAATAGAGCGTTGCATCGAAAGCGGCTATCAGATTGACACCCTCTTCTGGTGTCCTGACATTTACGGCCCTGTAGAGCCCGATACAAATGGCGCCCGACTCTTCCAGGTTTCTGCCGACATATATAACAAGGTGGCCTATCGTGGAGGCACCGAGGGTATCATCGCAGAGGTTGTCGCCCGGCAGCACACGCTTGACCAGCTTCATCTGAGCGAATCTCCTTTGATAGTCGTTTTGGAGAGTGTAGAGAAACCAGGCAATGTGGGGGCCATCCTCCGCTCTGCTGATGCCGCCCATGTCGATGCCGTCATCGTCTGCGACCCGCAGTGCGACCTCTACAATCCTAATATTATCCGCGCCTCTGTTGGTGCCTTCTTCAGCGTACCTACCGTAGCGTGCACCTCTGAAACGTGCATCCAGTGGCTCAAGACCAATAGCATACAGATTCTCACTGCTCAGCTGCAAGACTCCCATTATTATTATGAGACCGATATGGTATGTCCCACTGCCATTGTTATGGGTACTGAAGCCACTGGACTAACCGATCAGTGGCGCCAAGCAGCGAACGCTCATATTAAGATTCCGATGCTGGGCATTGGCGACTCTCTCAACGTCTCCGTGTCTGCTGCCATCCTTATGTTTGAAGCTGTTCGTCAGCGCCAGCAGTCTGCTCGCTGATAAATAAAGGCAGGATAGATGATGAAGGACAATCAGAAAGAAATATTTCCTATTGTGGATGACGAGGGTAGGGTCGTGGGCTCTGCCACTCGTGGCGAGTGTCATAGTGGTACAAAACTGTTGCACCCCGTAGTACATCTGCATGTGTTTAACTCACAGGGCGACATCTACTTGCAGCGCAGACCTGACTGGAAGGATATACAACCAGGCAAGTGGGACACGGCAGTTGGCGGACACATAGACTATGGCGAAACACCTCAAGAGGCGTTGCGCCGTGAGGTTCGCGAGGAATTGGGTATCACGGACTTCGTACCTGAATTCGTAGATAAATATGTTTTCGAAAGTCAGCGTGAGCGCGAACTGGTGTACGTAAACCGTGCCACATACGACGGTCCCATCACACCCTCTGCCGACGAGTTGGATGGCGGACGCTTCTGGACAATAAAAGAAATTCTCGAAGCTATGGGTCAGGGTGTCCTGACTCCTAACTTCGAGAATGAGTTTCAGCGTTGCTTTGGTGATTATTCTGCACCAAAGTAAGCTTCAAGTTCGGTACGTGCGCTGCCCTCACTGTTAGGCAAGTCGCGGATGACGACACCATGCTCCAGAAGGGCGATGCGGGTAGAGATGTCTACCGTGTGCTGCAGGTTGTGGCTGGAGATGAGGATGGTAGACCCCGTCTGCTGCTGATAGTCGGTGAGCATATGCTTCAAGACCAACTGTGAGGTGGGGTCGAGGAAGTTGAAGGGCTCGTCGAGGATGACAATCTCTGGCTTGCGGAGTAGGGCGGAGATGATGCCTACCTTCATCTTGTTACCTGCGGAGAGGTTGCGAATCAATTTCTTCTGTCCGAAGATTTCGCCGCCAGAGAAGCGCTCGAAGTCTTGCAGACGTTCGTCAACTTGCTGTTGGGTCATGCCCGACACCTTGCCGAGGAAGGCAAAGTACTCTTCGGGGGTGAGGAAGTCGATGAGGAACCCCTCGTCGATATAGGCACCGACATGTTGCTTCCAGGCCTCGGACTCTTCGGGGTTTATACTCGACGGGGTACCGTCTAGAGTAGGCGCAAAGACGTACTCTACAGTTCCTTCGTCGGCTTTGAGGAGGTCAAGGAGCATGCGGAAAAGGGTCGTCTTGCCGGCTCCGTTATTACCTACGAGACCGAGGATGTCACCGTTGTTGATCTGAAATGATGGAATGTCGCAGGCGCAAGTCTCGCCAAACTGTTTCTTGAGATTCTCAATCTTAATCATGGTTGTTATTTTTTTTGCAAGGACTACAGGATTAAACGGACTCTTATAATTGGGCAGTTCCATCTGTCCTGTAGTCCTTGCTGATTTTATACTAAACCTCGGCCGTGGCAGTTCTTGAACTTCTTGCCAGAGCCACAGGGACAGGGATCGTTACGGCCGGGCAACTTGTCCTTGACGATAGGTGCTTGCGGTTGACGGGCGCGCGTGTCCTGAGCGGCAGCTGCTGCCTGGTTCGGGTCGGTCATCTGCTCTTGTGAGAGGTTCTGCTTAGACTCGGTGTACTGCTGGCGCTGAGTGTGCTGTTCGGGAGCAGCTTCCTGTACCTGCTGCATCTCTGGAATCTGAGCGCGCATGAGGATAGATACGGAGCGGTTGTTCATGGTGTTCACCATGTTGTCAAACAGCTTAACAGACTCCAGCTTGAAGATGAGCAACGGGTCTTTCTGCTCGTAAGAGGCGTTCTGTACAGAGTGTTTCAACTCGTCGAGCTCGCGGAGGTTCTCCTTCCAAGCCTCGTCGATGATGTGCAGCAGGATCTGCTTCTGGAACTCCTTGACAACCGACTTACACTCAGTGTCGTAAGCCTCCTTGAGGTTACAGGGAATGTTGTACATCTTACGGCCATCGGTCAGGGGCACAACGATGCGCTCATACATCTGACCTTGGTTCTCATAGACCTGTTTGATGACGGGCATGGCGACCTCTTGGACGTGTTCCATTTTGCGCTTGAAGTTACCCATCACTATCTGGAAGACCTCCTCGCAGAGATCCTCGCGGTTCTTGTTGATGAACTCGTCGCTGGTGAAGGGACACTCCATGGCAAACAATTTGATGAACTGCTCCTTGCAACCCTCGTAGTCGTTGGTCTCAATGATGTTAACCACACGGTCCCAGATGGTGTTGGAGATGTCCATGCCGATACGCTCACCCATGAGGGCGTGGCGACGCTTGCCATAGACGACGGTACGCTGTTTGTTCATCACGTCGTCGTACTCCAGCAGACGCTTACGGATGCCGAAGTTGTTCTCTTCCACTTTCTTCTGGGCGCGCTCTACCTGCTTGGAAATCATAGGACTCTCCAGCATCTCGCCCTCCTTGAAGCCCAGCTTGTCCATCACGGTAGCAATTCGTTCAGAACCGAACAGACGCATCAGTTTGTCTTCCAACGAGATGAAGAACAGTGACGAACCTGGGTCACCCTGACGTCCGGCACGACCACGCAACTGGCGGTCTACACGACGAGACTCATGGCGCTCAGTACCGATGATGGCCAAACCACCGGCGGCCTTCACCTCGGGTGACAGTTTGATATCGGTACCACGACCAGCCATGTTGGTAGCAATGGTGACAGCACCTCTTCCGTTGGAATCCTGCTGACCAGCGAGAGCCACAATGTCGGCCTCCTTCTGGTGCAACTTGGCGTTCAGCACCTGGTGGGGGATACCCTCGCGTTTGCCAGTCTCAGGATTGGTGTACATATCGAGCATGCGGGACAGTAGCTCAGAAATCTCGACGCTGGTGGTACCAATCAGGGTAGGACGGCCTGCATTGCGCAGACGAACGACTTCCTCGATAACAGCGCGATACTTTTCGCGAGCCGTCTTATAGATGCGGTCGTCCATATCGTCGCGGATAACAGGACGATTGGTGGGAATTTCAACGACATCGAGTTTATAGATGTCCCAGAACTCGCCAGCCTCCGTAGAAGCGGTACCGGTCATACCAGCCAGCTTGTGGTACATGCGGAAGTAGTTCTGCAGAGTGATGGTGGCGAAGGTCTGCGTAGCAGCCTCGACCTTGACGTGCTCCTTAGCCTCAACAGCCTGGTGCAAGCCGTCCGACCAGCGGCGACCTTCCATGATACGACCTGTCTGCTCGTCGACAATCTTTACCTCGCCATCAATGACCACATACTCGTCGTCCTTGTTGAACATGCAGTAGGCCTTGAGTAACTGTTGTAAGGTGTGGACACGCTCTGACTGTACGGCATAGTGCTGCAGCATCTCATCTTTACGATTGACGCGCTCCTCGTCAGAGATCGAAGTATCGCCCTCGAGGGCAGAGAGCTGTGAGGTAATGTCGGGCAATACGAAGAGCTCAGCATCGCCCACTTGCTTAGCCAGCCAGGCAGTGCCCTTATCAGTCAGATCGCATGAGTTCAGCTTCTCATCTACCACGAAGTACAGAGGTTCTGTAACCTCTGGCATGCGGCGGTTGTTGTTCTCCATGTAGGTCTCCTCGGTCTTGAGCATACCACTCTTGATGCCATCCTCAGAGAGGAACTTGATGAGCGGCTTGTTCTTGGGCATAGACTTATGAGAACGATACAGGGCGAGGAAACCATCGTCGAGCAATTGTTTATCGTTTTTCTCCTGACCCTCGGCAATCTTCTGCTTGGCCTCAGCGAGATACTGTGTTGCCAGCTGCTTCTGTACGCCAACGAGTTTCTCGACCAGTGGCTGGTATTCTTCGAACATCTGGTCGTCTCCCTTGGGCACAGGACCAGAGATGATAAGTGGTGTACGAGCATCGTCAATCAACACCGAGTCGACCTCGTCGACGATGGCGTAGTTGTGGGCGCGCTGTACGAGGTCAGAAGGCGAGATAGCCATGTTGTCACGCAGATAGTCGAAGCCGAACTCGTTGTTCGTACCGAAGGTAATGTCGGCCTGATAAGCCTTGCGACGTTCGGGAGAGTTGGGCTGGTGCTTGTCGATACAGTCCACAGAGAGGCCGTGGAACATGTAGAGCGGACCCATCCATTCGGAGTCACGCTTGGCCAGATAGTCGTTCACGGTTACTACGTGAACACCATTGCCTGTCAGAGCGTTGAGGAAGACAGGGAGGGTAGCAACGAGCGTCTTACCTTCACCGGTAGCCATCTCGGCAATCTTACCCTGATGGAGTACGGTACCACCGAAGAGCTGTACGTCGTAGTGTACCATCTCCCATTTTAGGTCGTTGCCACCAGCTGTCCAGTGGTTATGATAGATGGCCTTGTCGCCATCGATGGTGATGAAGTCCTTGTTAGGGTCGGCAGCCAACTCACGGTCGAAGTCGGTAGCGGTGACAACGGTATCTTCGTTCTCGGCAAAGCGGCGGGCTGTCTCCTTGACGATAGCGAAAACCTCGGGCATCACTTCGTCGAGCGCCTTCTCATAGATGTCGAGCACCTCCTTTTCCAGTTTGTCAATCTTGGCGAAGATGTCGGCACGCTCGTCGATAGGCGTATCCTCGATGGTGGCCTTGAGTTTCTCTATCTCCTGCTTCTGCTCGTTAGCAGAGTCCTGCACAAAGTGCTGTATGTCCTTTGTACGCTGACGAAGTGCGTCGTTGTCAAGCTTCTGTACCTCAGGGTAAACAGCCTTCACCTTCTCTACAAGAGGCTGGATGAGCTTCATGTCGCGTGAAGACTTGTCGCCAAACAGCGAACGTAAAATCTTTGTAAAATTCATATTGTATTTTGATTTATTTATTCTTTATTCTTTATTATATATCTCAATCTCTCAATTTCTCAAAACAATGGTTCTGCAGAACAGGCATTCGGTGCACGGATACGGATGATGCGTGCTATGGTCGGTGCTATGGCATCGGCCGTAACAGGTGTCTGTATGCGCTGGGCCTTGACACCTGCACCAAAGAAAATGATGGGGAACGGAATGTTGCTGACACGTGAAGTTGTAGAGGTGTGATTGCTCTCGTTGACCAGTTCCCAGCCTGGTGCAATCTCAATCATCAAGTCGCCGCATTTCTCTACGTTAAAGCCATTGCGGATGCGCTCCAACTGGTTACTGTCGCTGGTGGTCAACTGACTGGCCGTATAGACGTGGCGCACACCCGACAGTTGCATAATGAACTCCTGCGCACGGCGCAACAGGTCACTCATGTTGATGTTTTTGCGTTCCAGCAGTTTATGGTCCAGGAATAGCTGGTTCTGATAGACCGTCTCTACATACTGTGCAGTACCAAAGGTGGCTCCTAGGTACATGTTCAGCAGATTGACGGTGCGCTGGATATCAAACTTACCCGTGGGAATGCGGTATTTGCCGTTATTATTCTGCTCGTTCTCCACCCGTGCAGAACCCGTGCTTGTCAGTACGAAGAGTACACGGTCGAGGGGGACACGTTTGCTGACACTGTCTACCAGCTGTGCGATGGTACGGTCTAATGCTACATAGCCCTCCATATGAGGTGCTACGGAATATCCTATGCTCAGCAGGTCAGTCTTGTCGTCGAGTGCCATTCCGCTGTTCTTCAGACATTCTACAGCGATATCTGTCACATTGGAATTCTGTGTCTTATAGTCCGTGTTGGGCGTTGCGAGTTTGTCGACGGTGGGCGAGTAGAGACGAGTATAGCCTCTCAGCCATTGGTTGAGGGGTTCGTAGTAGTTGGTGATGACCCACTTGCCAGACTGTATCCATGCAGCACCATCGGCAGCATGACCTGCTGACAAAATGGCGTTCTCGGGTGTAGCAGCAAAGGCAAAGACCTTTGAGACACCATTAGAGGCCACCTTCAGTTCGTCGCCCAGTGTCGATGTGCCCAACTGGCGAGGTGAATAGCCCTGTCGCGGGTCGTGGACGGCACGTACTGGTCGTAGCGTGCTGCGGTCGAGCCATTCTTCTCCAGTGACACCATGATAATAGGGGGTAGTGCCCGTCGATAATGAGGCTGCTGCCGAGGCACGGTCTACTGGTGTGAAGCTGTAGGATGCATTGGTGTAGAACGCCCCTTCTGTCAGCATTCTGCGCAGTCCGTAGGCATTATACAGAGGCGCAAAGGTTTCCAGTTGATCCGTGCGCAACTCGTCGACGGTGATAGACACCACCAGTTTGGGGGTCTGTGGAGCCGTTTGCGCATCTGTCTCACTGACAAGAACCAATGCTGAGAACAGGGTGATATATATGTATTTGTTATTCATTCGTTTTGCGCATCAATAGATGTAGTATGGATTGTAATAGCAAACATAATGCCAAAGTATAGAGGCCTTCCGCATAGCATTGGAACAGACTGCCTGTCAGGAATAGGGCGACCATCACAGTACAAATCATCCAATAGCAGGTCTGACGCCCTTTAATGACGGGCCACAGGTAGATCAGATGCAGCGGGTTGAAGAGTAGAATCTGCAGGTTCACCTGTACCGTAGGATGCTGAGAGAACAACATGAGAAACAACATGAAGCCGATGATACCGGAAACAACCATTAGCACACCATCCCACAGGACAAAGGTACGACGCATAAACCACTGTACAGCAGTCAGTACGATACCGATGACTAAAAGGATGTAACCACATTGGCGGGGAGTCAGCGGAAAACCGCTTTTCACCATCTGTACGCCTGCCGGAACAACAATACGACGCTCTTTGACCAACGGACGGTATTGCCCATTTGTATATATCTGTGCGTGGTCGAAGTCGTACAGCAGGTTGTCGGGCAGAAACTCCTGCTGGCGTATTGTCGTCTTGCTGTCAGCCTGGATGCCCAATAGCAGGTCGTTGCCGAATCGAGACCAAGGATTGTTGCGTGTCATGTGGTGAACCATATCCCTGTATGTTGGCGTATAGTCCTCACGTTGTGTGTATTCCACCTTTCCGTTGATGTTACGCTCAATGATGTCGCGTGCCTTCGTTGTACAGTTGTTGTAGAAGTAGTTGTAGCGGTAAACGTTGTTTGCCGGCTTCAAATTGTCTACCAGCGCCATGCGCAGTTTGAGTTTCTCTTCATTGTTCAGGTTGAGCACCTGTTCGGTCACCATACTGCCAAAATGACGATACTCGCGCTTGAAGAGCTCGGTGGGGTAGGCCCCTAACTCATAGTCCGTCAATCCGAAGACAAAGCGGATGGCAAAGAAGGGCGCGTCGTAGTTGAACACACCGTAGTTAAAAGCGGCATCGATGCCACCCCTTGTCAGTTCGTGGTAGCGGATAGCCGTATGTCCATAGAGGCTATAAACCTCGTCATGGGGCTGACAAGTTAGCAGACTAATCTCTACAGAATCCATCGGTGGCAGTTCGTAGTCCTGTGCCAACGCTGCATTCTGACAGGTTATAGCCAGCAAGAAAAGCCCCCCTCTGAGGACGCTTGTTATGGTTTTCAAATATTTCACGTTGCAAAATTAACCTTTATTTTCCACTTATCGTGCGTTTAGTATGATTTTTTTTAATAAAAAATTAAAATTCGTATATTTATTTTGTATTATTCCTGCTTATTTGTAACTTTGCAGTCCGAAATCGAATTCACTAATAAACGAAAGATGAAGAAACGCATTATAGTAAGTCTTCTGGCCGCTATGGCATTGTTGCCGTCAGTTGCTCAGGTGAGCACGACGCTTTCGCCCTTCAGCCAGTATGGCTTAGGTGTCCTCTCTGATCAGTCCGCAGGCTTCAACCGTGGTATGGGTGGCGTAGCCTATGGTCTGAGAAATGGAAAGTTTGTCAACATGCAGAACCCTGCCTCGTATTCCGCCATCGACTCGCTGAGCATGATTTTCGATGCCGGTGTTACGGGACAGATTTCTAATTATAAAGAAGGAGGAAAGAGTCTGAATACCAAGACTGGTAACTTTGACTACGCTGTAGCAGGCTTCCGTCTGCTTCCCCATGTAGGTCTGGCGCTGGGTGTTGTACCTTATTCTAATATTGGCTATTCCTACAAGCACAGTGGCATCATTAACGCTCCCGTTGATGGAGCAAAGACCACCTCCATACAGACTTATGATGGCAAGGGTGGCTTCTCACAGTTCTTTGTGGGTGCCGGTTGGCAGTTGACGAAGAACCTTTCGCTGGGTTTCAACGTATCTTACTTCTGGGGCAACTATAACAAGGATATTCAGGTAGCTACCAGTGATGCCAATGCCAATGTTCAGACAATGTCTTATGAGGCATCCGTCAGCAGCTATAAGCTTGACTTCGGTGCCCAGTGGCAACAGCCGCTCAACGACAAAGACCAGTTGACTGTCGGTGCTACGGTGAGCTTGGGCCATAAACTCAGTGGTGATGCCGACTTGACGACGACTAATGTCAGTCAGAACAGTACTTCCGCAGAGGGGACGAGTCTTACTCTGAACGAGCCTTTCAGCCTTCCCTTCACAGTGGGTGTGGGTGCCTCTATATTGCACAATCGCAGTCTGACGGCAGCCGTCGACTATACCCTGCAGAAGTGGGGCTCACTGGACTACCCCGTGTTCGACAAGGCTCAAGGAACCTACTCGTTACAGGGAGGCTATTTTAAAGATCGTCACAAGGTTGCTGCAGGACTCGACTGGCAACCCAAACCGACAGGACGTAAGTTCCTGCAGTTGGTGCACTACCGCTTTGGTGTCTCTTATGCCACCCCTTATTATAAAATAGGTACGCAAGACGGCCCTGGCGAACTGACCGTTAGTGGCGGTTTCGGTATACCCATTTACAACTCTTGGAACAACCGTTCAACGCTGAACATCAGTGCCCAGTGGGTTCGCAATACAGGTTGCGACCTAATCAAGGAGAATATGTTCCGTATCAATATAGGACTGACGTTCAATGAACGCTGGTTTGCAAAATGGAAGGTAGACTAAACGTTTTTTACCTCTTGTCCCTGGGCGTCTTGCTCATGGCGCTGTCGTGTACGGAGCATAAGATGCATACGGCACCTGCCGTTCGCGACCGTGACTCAGCATCCATGATGGTGAGTTATGGTGTTAATACGCTCATTTCCGACTCTGGTGTCATTAAGTATCGCATTGTTACCGAACGCTGGGATGTCAACACCATTAAGGTGCCTACTCGCTGGACCTTCGAGAAGGGTATCTTCATGGAACAGTTCGACAAGAACTTCCATATTGAAGGCTATATCAGCGCCGATAGTGCATGGTATTTTGACCAGAACAAGTTGTGGGAGTTGCGTGGCCGTGTGTCTATCCGCAATGTCAACGGACTTGTCTTTAATAGCGAGGAACTATGGTGGGACGGCATCCGCCACGAGTTCTATTCGCATAAGTTCTCGCGACTGGTAACCCCCGAGCGTACCCTCGAAGGAACCTACTTCCGCAGTGACGAGCACATGACGCATTATGAAGTCTCCAACTCCGTGGGTTCTTTCCAGTCGGAGGATATGGAAGGCGACAGTCAACAGCCAGCAGCTAATAGCCAACAGCCAAAGGCCAACGGCCAACAGCCAGACACCACGAAACGGGTTCCTGCCCGTCAGGCTGCCACGCGTCATAAAGCTACTCAAAAGTCCACTTATCAGCCATGACGCATCTCATCATAGGACTCATTGTGACGATGGTCTTCTCGGCCTTCTTCTCAGGTATGGAGATTGCTTTTGTTTCCAGTAATCGCCTGCGTGCTGAGATGGATCGTGAGAAGAACGGACTGGCGCAGCGTGCCATCGACGTTTTCTATCGTCATCCCAACAACTTTGTGTCGACCATGCTGGTGGGTAACAACATAGCACTGGTTATCTATGGTATACTTTTTGCCAAGATTTTTGACCAGACACTGTTCTATTCGCTCAGCGACGGTATGCGTGTGACGGCAGACACCCTGTTGTCGACCGTCGTTGTACTTTTTACGGGTGAATTCCTGCCCAAGACCATCTTCAAGTCGAACCCCAACACGATGTTGACCATCTTTGCATTGCCGGCCTATCTGTGCTATGTCATCCTTTATCCCATCTCACGCTTTGCCACCCTGCTGTCGCGAGGACTGTTGCGCATTATTGGCGTAAAACTGCGTAAGGAGAGTGACGACAAAGAGTTTACGAAGGTAGACCTGGACTTTCTGGTGCAGTCGAGCATCGACAATGCCAAGGACGAGGACGAGATTGAGGAGGAAGTCAAGATATTCCATAACGCACTCGACTTTGCCGACACGAAGGTCCGCGACTGTATGGTGCCTCGTACGGAGATTGACGCTATCGACATTGACGACTGCACCATTGACGAGCTGAAAAACAAGTTTGTGGAGAGCGGCCACTCCAAGATTATTGTCTACCGCGAGGACATCGACCATATCATTGGTTATATTCACTCCTCGGAACTCTTCAAGCACGTCTCCGATATCTCCAAACACATCCAAGAGATGCCGTTTGTCCCAGAGACGATGGCGGCCCGTAAGTTGATGCAGATATTCCTGCAGCAGAAGAAGTCGCTGGGCGTAGTCGTCGACGAGTTTGGCGGCACCAGCGGTATTGTTTCGTTAGAGGATATCGTTGAGGAGATTTTTGGCGACATCGAAGACGAGCACGACAATACGAAGTATGTGGCCAAGGTGCTTGACGATGGTGACTACCTATTGTCTGCACGCCTGGAGATAGAGAAGGTCAACGAACTCTTCGACCTGGGCTTGCCTGAAAGTGACGAATACATGACCGTTGGCGGACTCATTCTGCATGAATACCAGAGTTTCCCGAAACTGAACGAAGTAGTGAAAATAGGGCACTTTGAGTTCAAAATCATCAAGAATACGATGACAAAAATAGAGCTTGTGAAGCTAAAAGTCGTTGAATAGGGCATTTTTTCTTGAAAAAGATGCGGATATTTCACCGATATTTTGTAATTTTGCAAGCTGAATGTAAAAATTCAACAGAAGAACAAAAAAATAAAAAATTAATAACTATAAAATCAAATGGCAGCAATTGGAAAAATTAGAAGCTGGGGACCAGTACTTGCAACAGTAATTGGTCTGGCCCTTTTTGCATTCATTGCCGAAGAGATGTTCCGCTCGTGCGAGGCTACTGGCAACGAGCGTCGTCAGCAAGTCGGCGAAGTGTTAGGTAAGAAAATCTCCGTTCAGGACTTCCAGAGTCTTGTCGACGAGTACCAGGAAGTCATCAAGATGACTCAGGGGCGTGACAACCTCTCTGAGGAAGAGCTCAACCAGGTGAAAGACCAGGTATGGCAGCAGTTTGTCAACAACACCATCCTGGAGACTGAAGCCAAGAAGGTTGGTCTGACTGTTACTGACGAGGAGTTGCAGAACGTTCTGAAGGCTGGTACGAATGGTATGCTGATGCAGACACCTTTTGTCAATCAGCAGACTGGTCGTTTCGACGTCAGTCAGCTCACCAAGTTCCTCTCTGACTACAAGAAGCAGCAGGAGCAGGGTGGCAACGCCGAGATGATGGAGCAGTATACCCGCATCTACAACTATTGGAAGTTCATTGAGAAGACACTGCGTCAGCAGTTGCTTGGTCAGAAGTACCAGAGTCTGCTCGCTCAGTCTCTGCTGTCGAACCCCATCTCTGCTAAGATGGCTTTCGCTGGTCAGACCGAGGAGAGCGACATCCTGTTGGCTACCGTTCCCTACACCGCTATCAAGGATGCTGATGTAGAGGTGAGCGATGCTGACCTGAAGGCTAAGTACGATGAGAAGAAGGAGCAGTTCAAGCAGTATGTAGAGAGCCGTGACATCAAGTATGTTGACTTCCAGGTAGTAGCCTCTCAGGCTGACCGCGATGCGCTGATGAAGACTATGAAGGATGCTCAGCAGCAGTTGGAGAGCGGCATGGCCGCTGGCGAGGTCGTCCGCAAGGCTCAGTCGCAGATTGCCTATACCGGCATTGCTGCTACTCGCAACGCTTTCCCCAACGACATCGCAGCGAAGATTGACTCTATGCAAGTTGGTCAGGTTTCAGCACCTTTCGAGACTGCTTATGACAACACGCTGAACGTCGTGAAGCTAATCAGCAAGGTGCAGATGCCCGACTCAGTAGAATATCGTCAGATTCAGGTTGGTGGCGCTACTGCCGACGAGGCACGCAAACTCGCCGACAGCATCTATACCGCTCTGAAGGGTGGCGCCGACTTCGAGGTGCTGGCTAAGAAATACAACCAGACTGGTGAGAAGCAGTGGATGACCTCAGCCATGTATGAGCGTGCTCAGACCATGGATGACGACACCAAGGAGTATATCCATATCCTCAATACGCTGGGTGCCGGTGAACTGAAGAACCTCCAGTTCTCTCAAGGCAACATCGTGCTGCAGGTTACCAACCGCAAGGCGATGGTCAACAAGTACGACATCGCTGTTGTGAAGCATACCATCGACTTCTCTAAGACGACCTATTCTAACGCATACAACAACTTCAGCCAGTATGTCAGCGAGAACAAGACGCTGGAAGGTCTGGAGAAGAACGCTCAGAAGTTCGGCTTCCGCGTTCAGGAGCGTAACGACCTGTATAGCTCAGAGCACTACGTAGCTGGTCTGCGTGCTACTCGTGAGGCTATGAAGTGGATCTTTGACGCCAAGGCTGGTGACGTTTCTCCACTCTATGAGTGTGGCAACAACGACCACCTGTTGGTTATTGCCCTGACGGGTGTTCACGAGGTGGGCTATCGTGCTCTGGAGAACGTAAAGGATCAGCTGAAGATGGAGGTTATCCGCGATAAGAAGTTTGAGAAGGCCGCTGCTCAGCTGGCAGGTGTCAAAGACATCGCTGCAGCCAAGCAGAAGGGTGCTGTTGTTGACAGCGTTCGCCAGATCACCTTCTCTGCTCCTGTCTTTGTACAGGCTGCAGGTACCAGCGAGCCCGCTCTGAGTGGTGCTGTTGCTGCTGTCAAGCAGGGACAGTTCAGCCCCGCAGTTGTCAAGGGTAACGGTGGCGCATACCTCTTCCAGGTATTGTCCAAGAAGCAGCGTGAGGGTGCTAAGCTCGACGAGAAGCAGCAGATGAAGCAACTGCAACAGCAGGCTCAGCAGGCTGCCGGTCGTTTCATGAACGAGATGTACCTGAAAGCTGATGTGGTAGACAACCGCTACCTCTTCTTCTAATCAAGTGAGAACAGAAGGCACGCCCAGTCGCCATCGCTACGGGTAGCCTTCAACGATAAACCAAGTGTCTGTGCCTTGCTTTCGAGCAGGGCACAGTCATTTTTATAAAAGCCGCTGAGAACGAGTTGTGCGTGTGGAGCCATCACGTTGCGGAAACGCTCCATGTCGTTCAGTAGAATGTTGCGGTTAATATTAGCAAGGACAACGTTGAACTCTGCGGAAAAGCCGCTGAGCACATTGGCGTCGCCACAGAGCGCGGTGAGGCGGTCGTCTACGCGGTTGATGACGGCATTGTGGCGCGTATTGTCAGCACTCCACTCGTCAATGTCATAGCCCACCACACTCGCTGCACCTACCTTCAGTGCGCAGATGCCCAGAATGCCGGTGCCACAGCCGCAGTCGAGCACGCGCAGTCCGTCCAGTTGCATGTCGAGCAGTATCCCGCAAATCATGCGGGTTGTCTCGTGGGTGCCTGTGCCAAAAGCCAGATG
Organism: uncultured Prevotellaceae bacterium; assembly: GCA_900313235.1. Taxonomy (GTDB): domain Bacteria; phylum Bacteroidota; class Bacteroidia; order Bacteroidales; family Bacteroidaceae; genus Prevotella. The sequence goes on from OMQN01000010.1 coordinate 30,205, forward strand.
GGCATCTATTTCAATCATGATGGATGATGGTTGAAGGTTGTTGTCTGAGGGCAGGTGGCGACCATCATGAATAATCAGGTTCCCCTTCCCTTTAGAGGGGGGCAGGTTAATGATTATCGGTTCAAAGCCCTCCTGTTCCCACTGTTCGTTCCAGTCCTTGTCTTCTGCCTCCTGGATGGAGTAGGAGAGTGTGACATTCTCGAAGGGGAATCCTTCAAGAACTTGTTGGAGGGCATCCTCGTCAAACAGCGCTTGCTGCACATATCCCTTCAGACCTGTTGGTGTCTCTTCAAATGTTTCGAAACCAGCCTCTCCAGCCAATGCTGAGAGGATATCCTGTGCGTCCTGTGTGCAGGGCGTCATGGTGAAATCAACTTCGTAATACTTCATAAGATGTTAAATTTGCCCACAAAATTACAAAAAATAGGGAAAAACCTACGCTCTCTTAGGGTTTTTCCCTAATTTTGCATGAAAATATGTTGTATTTTTGCAACGTGAACAAGTATAAAAGACGAAAAGCTATGAAAAAGTGGATTCTTTTAGCAGCAGTATGTTCCTTGCCACTCTCGATGATGGCACAGGACGATGATATGTACTTCGTTCCTACGAAAGAGAACGTAGCCAAGGAGACCATGAACTACGGCATGCCTACGAATACCTATTATTCGGGCTCTAGCCGTAGCGTGGACGACTATAATGGTCGTCTGTCTTCCAGCGTTACACCTATCGACTCAGTAGGACAGGAAGTAGAGTCTGACGACTACAAGTATACGCGCCAGCTGTCACGCTTCGATGACTACAGTCCCAGTCAGGCCTACTGGGAGGGTTATCGCGACGGGCGTTGGTCGTCACCATGGTACTATAGCCGCTATGGTTTGTACAGCTCGTGGTACGATCCCTGGTACAACTCGTGGTACGACCCCTGGTACGTCTCATGGTACGACCCTTGGTATGATTCGTGGTATTATGGCGGCTATTATGGTTGGTCGTCATGGCGCTATGGCTGGTATGGTTCATACTATCGTCCTTGGGGCTACTATGGCTATTACACACCTATTTATTATATAGGTGGACATAGTCATAGAACGACAGCTCATGATCGCTTCCATGCCAACCGCAACGTGAGTGGCAATTCCTCCTTCGGCAATAGCTTCGGCCGTTCGCGTGGCGTCAACAGCAGAGGTGGCTTTGGCAATGCCCGCAGCAATAACAACCGTACGAGCACGCAGACCACTTCCTTCGGTAATACGCGAAACGGCAATACCGGTTTCGGCAATCGTTCCAATTCCAGCAGCAGCTCCTTTGGCACCTCACGCAGCAGCGGTGGTGGTGGAGGTAGCCGTGGTGGCGGATCCTTTGGCGGAGGCGCACGCTCTGGTGGCGGTGGCGGACGTTTTGGCCGATAAGAGAGATATGTAACCCCAACCTCAACCCATATAAACGTATAAGCTATGAAAAAGTTATTTGCAATAGCTGCTATTGTTGTGGCCACGATGCCCGCGGCAGCACAGGAAACGTATGAGAATGCTAAGATTGCTCAGGAAGACCTTAACGGAACTGCCCGCTATGTTGGTATGGGTGGTGCCATGGAAGCACTTGGCGCCGACATCTCGACCATCAGTACCAATCCCGCCGGTATCGGTTTGTTCCGTCACTCTAATGTCAGCCTCTCTTTGGGACTGGTCTCTCAGGGAGGTGCCCAGAATGCGGTAGGCGGTTCTACGACCAATGCGTCCTTCGACCAGTTGGGCTTCGTCTACTCCTATCGCACTGGCAGGACGTCGTATCTTAACGTTGCCCTCAATTACCATAAGAGTCGCAACTTCGACATGATTCTATCGGCAGCCAACCAACTGGGCAATGCGTCACTCAACAAGTTGACGTGGGCCAAGGGCAACGCAGGCTATGTCTTTGAGGCCAAGGAAGAGGTGCAGCCCGACAAGACGGTGATTGACGTCCCCGATTTCAATGCACCATATATTACCTGCAGTCAGTTGGACGACCTCTTTGGATACTATGTCAACTGGGACGACGCTGCTAAGTCGTGGGACTATATCAATGCCGACAATTTTCGTTTCGACCGTGCCCACGAAGGCTACATTGGCGAGTATGACTTTAACGTTAGCGGAAACATCAATAACCGTATCTATCTGGGACTTACCGTCGGTATACACGATGTACACTACAAGCATTATAGCGAGTACGTAGAGCAGATGCCGACCTTCGATTGCACCGTTGCTGACCGCCGCGAGATTACGGGTACGGGTGTCGATGTCAAGGCTGGTGTTATTCTCCGTCCTGTCGAGGAGTCACCCTTCCGCATCGGACTGTCTATCGCGTCGCCTACCTTCTATGAGCTGAAGACTGCCAACTACACCTACATCTCTGATGGCAAGTATCGCTATGATACAGGTAAGATCAACGATGCTCGCGACCGCACCAACTATAAGTTCCGTCTCTATACCCCCTGGAAGTTTGGTGTCAGCCTGGGTCATACCATCGGTTCACAGTTGGCGCTGGGTGCCAGCTACGAGTATGCAGACTATGGCAGCATGGATTCTCGCTACATCACTGGCGAGTACTATGATGATTACTCAGACTCCTACCACAGCAATTCAGAGAGCGATCGCATCATGAACGACCACACTGCCAAGACGCTGAAGGGCGTACATACTCTCAAGTTAGGGGCCGAGTTCAAGCCCGTCAAGAATCTGGCCTTGCGCCTAGGCTACAATTACGTCAGTCCGATGTACCAGAAGGAAGGTTTCAAGGACGGTACCCTCAATTCTGACGGCTCGTATGTCAGTTCGGCTACCGACTATACCAACTGGGAGGGAACGAACCGCTTCACCTGCGGCTTCGGCTACACCTTCGACAAGTTCAACGCTTCGCTGGCTTACCAGTACAGCTGCACCAAGGGAACCTTCTCGCCCTTCATGAGTTACTACGATTCGGACTACGCTGCCTACGACTGCGTCGCACCGCAGGTTGCTGTCGAGAACAAGCGACACCAGGTGCTTTTCACATTAGGCTATACCTTCTGAACAAAAAACGAGACTCATAAATTTGTGAGTCTCATTTTTTTATTGTAATTTTGCAGCCTAAAAGAAATAGTATATCGTCAAATAGCAAATCTTATAGATGTTTGAGAATTTAAGTGATAGACTTGAACGGTCGTTCAAGATACTGAAAGGTGAAGGAAAAATCACCGAGATCAATGTTGCAGAAACCCTGAAGGACGTTCGTAAAGCTCTGTTGGATGCCGACGTCAACTACAAGGTCGCCAAGCAGTTTACAGACACTGTCAAGCAGAAAGCATTGGGCATGAATGTGCTTACCGCTATCAAACCCAGTCAACTGATGGTCAAGATTGTCCACGACGAGTTGGCAGAACTGATGGGTGGCAAGGCTGTAGAGCTTAGTTTGGAGGGGCGCCCCGCTATTGTGCTGATGTCTGGCTTGCAGGGTTCTGGTAAGACCACCTTCTCTGGTAAACTAGCCAACATGCTGAAGACCAAGCAGCACAAGAATCCGCTGCTCGTGGCCTGCGACGTCTATCGTCCTGCCGCCATCCAGCAGTTGCACGTTGTCGGTGAGAGCGTGGATGTGCCCGTCTATTCTGAGCCCGACAACAAGAATGTCGTGGAGATAGCCCAGAACGCCATCCGCGAAGCCAAGCAGAAGAATTACAATGTCGTCATCATCGATACAGCCGGTCGTCTGGCCGTCGACGAGGAGATGATGAACGAGATTGCTACACTGAAGGACGCTGTCCATCCTGACGAGACACTGTTCGTGGTAGATGCCATGACTGGTCAGGATGCTGTCAATACTGCCAAGGAGTTCAACGACCGTCTGGACTTCGACGGTGTCGTACTTACCAAGCTCGATGGCGACACCCGTGGTGGTGCTGCCCTCAGTATCCGCACCGTTGTCACCAAACCTATCAAGTTTGTGGGTACTGGCGAGAAGATGGAAGCACTCGATGTGTTCCATCCTGAGCGTATGGCCGATCGCATCTTGGGTATGGGTGACATCGTCTCTCTCGTCGAACGTGCTCAGGAGCAGTACGACGAGGAAGAAGCCAAGCGCTTGGAGAAGAAGATTCGCAAGAACAAGTTCGACTTCGACGACTTCATGGGGCAGATTCAGCAGATCAAGAAGATGGGTAACATCAAGGACCTCGCCAGCATGATTCCTGGTGTGGGCAAGGCACTGAAGGATGTCGACATCGACGATAACGCTTTTAAGGGTATCGAGGCTATCATCCAGTCGATGACCCCCAAGGAGCGTCAAAATCCGGATATCATTAACCAGAGCCGCAAGTTGCGCATTGCCAAGGGTTCGGGTACCAAGATTGAGGAGGTCAACCGCCTGCTGAAGCAGTTCGATCAGACCCGTAAGGTTATGCGTATGATGACAGGTGGCGGTGCGTCAAAGATGGCACAGATGGCTGCCGCCATGAAGATGCGTGGAAACAAACCATTCTAAAGATATGCAGTTAATTGACGGAAAAGCAACGGCAGCAGCCATCAAGGCTGAGATTGCCGAAGAGGTAAAAGAGATTGTAGCCCGTGGCGGCAAACAGCCCCACTTGGCAGCCGTATTGGTTGGTCACGATGGCGGTTCGGAGACGTATGTGAAGAATAAGGTGCTGGCTTGCGAGGCATGTGGCTTTAAGTCTACGCTCATCCGCTATGAAGACAATATCACCGAGCAGGAACTGCTCGATTGTGTGTCGCGATTAAATCGCGATAATGATGTTGACGGCTTCATCGTTCAGCTGCCTCTTCCCAAGCACATCGACGAACAGAAAATCATCGAGGCCATCGACTACCGCAAGGATGTCGACGGTTTTCATCCCATCAACGTTGGTCGTATGGCCATTGGTCTGCCTTGCTTCATCTCTGCCACACCGTTGGGTATCATCACCCTGCTGAAACGCTATGGCATTGAGACCAGCGGCAAAAAGTGCGTCATATTGGGTCGCTCCAACATTGTGGGCAAGCCGATGGCTCAGCTCATGATGCAGAAGCAGTATGGCGACGCAACGGTTACAGTCTGTCACTCACGTTCTAAGACGCTGAAGAAAGAGTGCCAGGAAGCCGACATCATCATTGCTGCCATTGGTCAGCCAGACTTCGTCACTGCCGATATGGTCAAGGATGGTGCTGTCATCATTGACGTTGGTACTACCCGTGTGCCCGACGCTACGCGCAAGAGCGGTTTCCGCTTGAATGGAGATGTCAAGTTCGACGAGGTGGCTCCCAAGTGCTCGTTCATCACTCCCGTACCTGGTGGCGTAGGCCCTATGACCATCTGCTCACTGATGAAGAATACCCTCGCCGCCGGTAAGAAAGAATACTATAAATAATGCTTAATGCATAAAGGTTATTGGTTGTTGGTTAATGTTCAACGCTGAAGAGTGGTATCTGAAAGGCAATGAGGCTCGTAGGACAGGGCAGTGGCACGAAGCCATCAACTGTTACATACAGGCTATTGAACTTGACCCCGACAGTCCCGCTGTCGAGGCCAAGCAGATGCTTGACGACATTATGGCTTTCTACTGTAAAGATATGTATAATCCCTGAGCTGCACTACAGCTTAGGGATTTATTGACCTGAGACAACATGGTATAATGATAAAACCAATTCAAAAACGATAAGACTATGAAAGAAAAGAATCCAAACACCGACATGAGTCGTCGCTCGTTTCTGCAGAAGGTAGGAAAGGGTATGGGTGCCGCATTCGCAATGTCTATGATGGAGCCGTTGCAGATGTTTTCCAAGAATCTCCGTCAGGTATCTCCGCAGGGTGCCGATGGAGTGGGAGAGAACCGCATGACCTATCGCCAGCAGCAAGGTTCTGGCGAACAGATTTCGCTGCGGGGCTTTGGTATGATGAGACTGTCCAACAACCAAGAGGAGGTAAACCAACTGGTCGACTACGCTATTGAGCATGGTGTGAACTATTTTGATACGGCCCCCATGTATATGGGTGGACAGTCAGAGGTGCTCACGGGCAATGCGCTGAGCCGCCATCCGCGCGACAAATTCTTTGTCGCCACCAAGATGTCCAACCGGAACCGACGCCTGTGGAGCTTCAGCGAGTCTAAGCGCATGTACGAGCAGTCCTTCGAACGGCTGAAGGTCGACCACATCGACTACTACCTGTTGCACAGCATTGGCAATGGCGGCATGGACACGCTGAACCAGCGCTTCTTCGACAATGGACTGTTGGAATTCCTGCTGAAGGAGCGTGAGGCAGGACGCATCAAGCACCTTGGATTCTCCTATCATGGTGACATCCGTCCCTTCGACTACCTGCTGGAAAACAACGACAAGTTCCATTGGGACTTTGTACAGATTCAGATGAACTTCCTCGACTGGCGTCATGCCTCACTCAACAAGGGGGGCTGGAAGGTCGATGCCGATGCCGAGTACCTCTATAACAAGTGTGAGAAGACGGGTGTACAGTGTGTCATCATGGAACCCCTGCGTGGAGGTTCCTTCGGCCGTATGGCGTCAGAACTTACCGACCGCCTGCAGGCTGTTCGTCCCAATGACAGCACCGCCCGATGGGCATTCCGCTGGGTGGGTTCCTATCCCAACGTGCTGACAACACTGAGTGGTATGAATCGCATGGATCACCTTCAGGAGAACGTCGCCACCTTCTCGCCTTTGGAGAAGTGTAGCGAGGCAGAGAACGTACTGCTGGCTGAGATTGCCGACAGTATGATGGGCTATCCCACCATTCCATGTACTACCTGTGCCTACTGCATGCCGTGTCCCTATGGTGTTGACATCCCAGGCAACTTTGCCTACTACAACGAGGCTGTCAACAACCACATATTGCCCTTGCCCGAGAAGGAGGCTGCCGACTACGCCGCCCGTAAACAACAGTTTGCCGACGGACTGGCAAAGGCACTGCCCAAGACGGATTCGTGGGCACGCAGCTGCACGGATTGTGAGGAGTGTCTGGCCAAGTGTCCGCAACAGATTCGTATCCCTAACCAGATGGCGCGTATCGTTGAACTGCTCAGAAAGCGCTAATTGTATTACTCTTATTCATACAAATTAAAACTATGACTTACAAAAACTATTTCCTCACCATCGCACTCTTGCTTTGTGCGGTGGTAGCCAGTGCGCAGTATAATCAGGTCAACGACATCCCTTATCGTGACGTAGCCACAGGCTATGCCCAGGAGCGTTGCAAACTCGATGTCTATTACCCGACGACAGCACACGATGCACCTGTTGTGGTGTGGTTTCATGGCGGCGGCATCGAAGGTGGCAGCAAGCATATCGACCCGCAGTTGAAGAACTGCGGACTGGTGGTCGTTGCCGTCAACTACCGTCTGCTGCCCAAGTCTTCCATCGATGACATCCTCTACGACGCGGCAGCAGCTGTCGCCTGGACCTATAAGAACATTGCGAAGTACAATGGTAGCCAGCGCAAAATATTTCTTGTCGGACACTCTGCTGGCGGCTACTTGCTTGACATGATTGGACTCGACAAACACTGGCTCGCCAAGTATGGCGTCGATGCCGATTCGCTGGCAGCCCTCGTGCCCTTCAGCGGACAGTGCATCACGCACTATAATGTGCGCAGAGAACAGGGTATACCACCCCTGCAGCCCACCATCGACAAGTATGCACCACTCACCTACGTCCGCCCCGACGCACCTCCCATCGTCATCATTTCTGGCGACCGCGAACTGGAACTCTATGGCCGCTATGAGGAGCAGGCTTACTTTTGGAGAATGCTAAAACTCGTTGGCCACAAGGATGTTACCATCTACGAGATGCAAGGCTACGACCACGGTGCTATGGCCCAGCCAGCCTACAAGATACTGAAAGACCACATCCGCCGATTAACAGAAAAGAAATAGCTTCAGCGCTCATGCACTTTCTCTTGTATATGTTGTAGTATAATCTTGCTTAATAGAATATGAGCGTTAGCAGATAAGCTACAATGGTCGATGTGGTGACGCAGATGAGTCCGGGCATCATAAACGAGTGGTTCAGCAGGTATTTACCAATGACTGTTGTGCCTGAACGGTCGAAGTTGACGGTAGCAATATCGCTGGGGTAGTTGGGGATAAAGAAGTAGCCGTAGACGGCAGGCAGCACACCCAGAAGAACAGGGCCAGGAATACCTAAATTATAGGCTAATGGCAGCATCGCTACCACAACAGCCCCTTGCGAGTTAATCAGCACAGAAACCATGAAAAATACAAAAGCTATGCTCCACGGATAGGCCTTGACGATGCCTGCCAGCATATCCTGCATCTCGTCCATATAGTTCGAGAAATAGGTATCTGCCAACCATGCAATGCCATAGATGGCGACGACGGCCACCATACCTGACTGCCACACAGGACCGGCAACGGCCTTTTTGGGAGCTGCTTTGCAGAAGATAATCATCAATGCTGCGGCGGAAATCATCACAATCTGGATGACCAGGTTCATCTTCAGCGTTATGGAGCCTGTCTCCGTCAGACCGGAGGCAACGACACCTACTTGGGCGAGTGCGGATGCAGAGACCTTTGTGCCGCCAACAATTATCGCGTCGCCAGCACCTTTAACCACTCTCACGGTGGTGTAAGAGGGAAGCAGTTGCGGCAAGGCAGCAAAGAGGACGATGACGCCCAAAGCTGCCAGGAAGATGAAGACGGCATTCTTGGCCGACTGGGGTATTTCCTTGTCAAGAGTGGTACTCGTGCTGCCATAGATATAGTTATACTGTGTAGGATCTTTCAGTTTGGCTTGGAACTGCGGGTCCTTGTCGAGGTCTAGACCACGGCGATAGGAAGCGGCTGCTGCGGCCATCAGTCCACAGACACAGGCTGGAATGGAAATCATCAGCACACGGGGTATGGTAATGTCGAAGCCATTTGCGTTGGAAATGCTGACGAAGGCGACAACGGCAGCGGCAATGGGTGAACAGGTGATGCCCACCTGTGAGGCGATACTGGCCACACCGCATGGACGCTCAGGACGGATGCCCTTCTTCAGCGCAATGTCGCAGATGATGGGCATCAGCGTATACACCACATGACCCGTGCCTACGAGCACTGTCAGGAAGAATGTCGTAAGCGGAGCGAGAAACGTGATGCGGTCGGGATGCTTGCGCAACAGTTTCTCGGCAATCTGTATCAGCCAGTCCATACCGCCCGATGCCTGCATAATTCCGGCGCAGGTCACGGCAGCAATGATGATGTAGATCACATCAGTTGGTGGTGAGCCTGGCTTCAGTCCGAAACCAAAGACCAGCAGTGCAAGACCAATACCAGAGATGGCACCAAGTGCCAAACTACCATAACGAGAACCTACCCACAGTGCACCAAGCACAATCAGGAGTTGAATAATCATCGTAATTGTCATGAATCTATTCGTGTTTTAGTTATTATAATGTTATCTGTTTCTTCAGATTATTGGTAAGAAGTTGTTTTTTCGAGTGTAAAGTTACAAAATGTATTTGATTTTTCATTGTTTTTTAGATAAAAATTGGAATAGGGTGGAGTTTTTCGTAGAAATATTTGGTGGAACGGCAAAATATTAGTAACTTTGCACCCGCTTTTACGAGATAAAAGCATGAAATTCATTTTAATAACAACAAAATCAAACATTTAAACAATGGCAACAAAAATCAGATTGCAGCGCGGCGGTCGTAAGAGCTATGCTTTCTATCGCATCGTTATCGCTGACGCTCGTGCACCACGTGATGGTCGTTTCACTGAGAAGATTGGTACTTATAACCCAAACACCAACCCTGCCACAGTAGACCTGAATTTCGAACGTGCACTGTATTGGGTCGAGAATGGTGCACAGCCTACCGACACTGTTCGTAACATCCTCAGCCGTGAGGGCGTTTACCTGATGAAGCACCTCAAGGGTGGCGTTAAGAAGGGCGCTTTCGACGAGGCTGCCGCACAGAAGAAGTTCGATGCTTGGAAGGCTGACAAGCAGAAGGGCCTGGAGAAGGTTGCTGCTGAAGAGGCTAAGGCTAAGCAGGACGCTGCTGCTAAGGAGCTGGCTCAGGAGAAGAAACTGAATGAGGAGATTGCTAAGAAGGTAGCTGAGAAGAAGGCTGCCGAGGCTGCTGCCAAGGCTGAGGCTGAAGCTGCTGCCGCTGCTGCAGAGGCTCCCGCTGAGGAGGCTGCTGCTGAAGCACCCGCTGCTGAGTAATCCTCATCAACGATTCCAGAAATCAACGTATTGCATCGCGACTTTGATGAAGTCGTGATGCTTTTTTATGTACTCAATGCTTTGGCGTTTTAGTTCGGGAATACGCTCTGGGTGGAGCACCAATTGTTCTAATTCATGATAGACACTCTCATAGTTGGGCTTTACGTTGACAATGGGGCGCAATGCCGTCTCTCCTAATATCTCGTAGTTCTCAGGTTCACCACCGCCAACAACGACTATGCCTTTTGACATAGCAAGCAAGGCATTCATGGCAGGCGTGTAGCTATAGAGCTGGTCAAGCAGCACGTCGCTGTTGTCCATCATTTGCTGATACTGGGCGAAAGGCACGTTTTCGGCTTTGACTACCTCGCAGCGTTCGGGGTATGCGCGCTGAACGTCAATGGCGGCTTGGAACATGATGTCCGTGCCTTTGTATTCGTTGCGGTCACGGTCAATGCCAATGAACAATCTGACAACCTGCGGTGTGACGTTGATGTCGGTAGAGGGTTTGTCTGGCATTTCTATGGGTAAAGGAATAAAACAGGTCTTGTCGGGAAACAAGTCCTTGTAGCACACCCAGTATTCATAAAGACAAGGTATGATGCCGTCGCACTCTTGGGCCATCTTTTTGTTGAGTAGCTCACGGGGCGTACCCAACCATTCTCGACGGTCTTTCTCCGCTTCACCATACGTACGAAGGCTGTCACCAATGTTGTGGTCGCTATAGCGCAGGGGTTTCTGCTCCATGCAAGTCTTCACCCAGTAGTAGTCCGTGCCGAAAGCTCCCAGAAAGAACTTCTTGTTGTGGCGGCGCAGAAAGTCGTAGATAAAGAAGTGGCGCTCGGCCTTCACATCGAAGAAGATAGGGTTATTCACTTGTACGATATCGAAGTGACGAAGCCTTGGCAGCAAAGCATAGAGCTGGGCTAGATAGCGGATGCCGTCCCAGTGTGAATTGTTATGGCGGACCAGCGAAATGTCGCGTGGATAGTTTCGCCAGCCATTACCTCCAGAAACGGTCAGCACTTCGTGGCCTAAGGCTTTCAGCCCTTTGGCCAAGGTGGTATGCAGGTTGCTGCATTCGTTGAGCAGGAGTATCTTCATCGTTCGGTCTTTAACAGGGGTAATGTCTTTATGAGAAGCATCCGTCCAATGGTGGAGTCGGACAAGTGGCGGAACCATGTGTACTTCTTTGTGTAGTTGTATGGAGGCAACGGGAACAATCCCTCCTTCCTAAGCATATCTATGCGCAGATTGAGCGTCTGGAGAGAGCGCGTCTGGATGATAATCTGGTAGAGGTAGTCCATTGTGAGCTGTGCCACCCGTCGCTGCAAGGCCAGACGATCGTTTTGTGGCTGACGGTCGGCCACCACGTGCAAGCGTGCTATTACACCATGCAGGTCATCCAACCGTTTCTGTGTCTTTGCGTCATCAGTGCTGCCAGTGATTGAACCAGAACGCTGGTTGTAGTAGTAGGCCTGTGCCGAGGTAACAATGATGTGCTCAGAACGGACGAGCAATAGCGGTGTAAATTCCTCGTCTTCGTGATATATTCCGGGCGTGAAACGCAATTCGCCGAGTGTGGTCTTGCGGAATAGGTAGCCACAAGCCATTCCGTGGATGTTGCGATGGCGCAAGAATTCCGTTCCGCCTTGTTGAGATGTAGTAAATGAAGAGCGAGTGCTGGGTGTTGTCAGGTCGGTTGTGAAGTCAAAGAGAACCATATCGGCTTCAGAATGCTGACGTAGCAGGTCCAGGCAATGGTTGTAGGGCTGTTGGACGAGCTGGTCGTCAGCATCGACAAACTGGATGTAACGACCTGTCGCCATCTCGATACCTTTGTTGCGGGCATTGCTGAGTCCGCCGTTCTTCTGGCGAACATATATGATGTCATCGCCATAGTGTAGGAGGACATTCATGGGACTGACCTTTGAACCGTCGTCAATGACAATAATCTCGCGTTCTTCAGATGGCAGGGATAGTGCTAGGATGCTGTCAATGCACGCACCAAGCATCTGAACGGGTAGGTCGTAATAGGCTATGATAAAGCTTACGAGCGGTTGGGCTTCCTGAAGTAGTGAATGCATTTTAAGATTCTGCATAAATTTCTAATTCCTAATATGTTGAGTGTTATTGCTTTCAGTTTTTTGCTGCCTTTGAAAAGACAATGATTAACTTGTCGTGGAGGCAGAATAATTGGCTGGCCCGTTTGTTCCCAGACATCTGCTTGAATGTTGGCAAGCCGTAAGTAGTAAGTATCATCAACAGGCATGTTGTTGTTTAAATGAGCCTCGAGCAACAGGGCCAATTGAGAACCGTCAGCCCTGGCGGTAATACCTTGCGGATTGTCGCAATAGTGATACCCTTTCTGACTGGTTGTTCTTACGTTATGTGCGCTCTTCAAAAGCAGGGGAAAGGTGTAGGCGTCTTCAAAAACCCGACCTTTCGGAAAGCGAATGTTGCTGAACAGCTCTCGCCGGTATAGTTTGTTACAGGCAAAAGTATGGTTGTAGGCCTGCGATTCCAACCAGTAGGTGTTGACGTCGTCATAGAATCGATCCTCCAGCGATAATTTGTCGGCAATAGCGTATTCCAGTATGTCTATCCCCTCCATCTTGCTGAGCAATGGCGCGTAGGTGCCATCGTCCAGATAGTCGTCGCTGTCGACAAAGGTGACGAAATTACCTTTCGCCATGTCCAGAGCGGCATTTCGGGCATCGCTCAGTCCGCCGTTCGCCTTGTGAATGACTTGGATGCGGGCATCCTTCTTAGCCCACTCATCACACATCTGCGGGCAGCGGTCAGGTGAACCGTCGTCAACGAGAATTACTTCCATATCAGCCACATCCTGCCTCAGCACACTCGTAACACAGCGGTCAAGAGTGGCTTCCACACGATAGACGGGTATGATGACAGATAGTTTCATGAGTACAAAATTACATTAAAATAACGATAAATCAAAATAATTGTTGTAATTTTGCGTTCGATTTATTAAGAAACATGGAAGAAAAGCGCAACGAGAGCTACGACCACGTACTGAAATACACGTGGATATTCGGAGGCGTGCAAGGCATTGTCATACTGATTGGCCTTGTGCGTAACAAGTTCATGGCGCTGCTGTTAGGGGCAGGCGGTATGGGCCTGAGTGCGTTGTTGACTTCGGTGCAGAACTTTGCCTCGCAGTGCACGAATATGGGTATCTCTTTCGGTGCGGTTCCGAGACTGTCAGAGTATTATGAGCAACAGCGACAGGACATGCTGTCCTACTATATTCAGGTCATCCGTTTGTGGAGTCTGATAGCTTCGCTGTTGGGTTTCGTGTTTTGTATAGCCATCAGTCCGTTGGTCAACGATTTGTCGTTTACGTGGGGTAACCATACGCTTCACTATGCCATGTTGGGCTTGTCAGTAGCCATGATAGCCATTACTGGCGGCGAGACGGCGATACTGAAATCTACGCGTCATTTGGGGGGACTTGCGCGCATTCAAGTCTATACAGCCATTATTTCGTTGGTTCTCTCGATACCATTGTATTATTTCTTTCGTCATTCCGGTGTTGTCCCTGCCATCGTGCTGATAGCAGGTATGAGTATGCTGACAACGATAGCCTATTCGTATCGCTGCTATCCGTTACGGCTACACTTCAACTGGGGACAGTTAAAGAATGGTGCCGGTATGATTAAGTTGGGATTGGCGTTTGTGTTAGCCTCTGCTATCGGCAGTGCGGCCGAGATGTTGATACGGGCCTTCCTAAACGTTGAAGGATGTCTGGACGATGTAGGACTGTATAACGTCGGTTATATGCTGACGATAACCTATGCCGGCATGGTGTTTTCGTCTATGGAGACAGACTATTTCCCTCGTTTGTCTGCCGTTAGTAAGGATATCGAGAAAACGAACGAGACGGTAAACAAGCAGATGGAGGTGTCACTGCTGTTGCTGTCGCCCATGCTTATTGCGCTGCTGACTGTGTTGCCAGTGCTGGTACCGCTATTGTTTACGAAAGAATTCCTGCCCGTGGTAGGTATGGCTCAGGTGGCTGTGCTTGCTATGTACTTTAAGGTGTTGTCGATGCCCATGGCCTATGTCACTTTGGCACGCAGATATTCCTTGTCGTACCTGCTCTTGGAAACGGCATATTTCGTGATTCTTGTACCGGCTATTGTCGTAGGATTCCGTACATGGGGCTTCTGGGGAACGGGTGTTGCCATCGTGGTGGCACATGTGGCAGAACTGTTGATAGTGGGCGGCTATGCCTATTGGCAGTACTACTATCGTTGTACGTGGAAAATTGTCCGCTATGCTGCCATTCAGATGACGATAGGTCTTGTGGCTTACGCCGTAACCCTGTTGGCTGAGGGCTGGACCTACTGGATAACAGAAGCCGCACTGACTGTTGTCAGCACGGCTTATTCTGTTCACATCCTGCGTCAGAAGACGCATCTGTGGGAACGACTGCGCAGCAAGTTCAGAATCTGAAGTCCAGCTCCAGATCTACGAAATTGTAGTTAGGACTGGCCAGCGTGCGATCGTTGACACGTGCGTACTCGAAGTTCAACTGCAACTTCTTGTTGAAGAAATAGTTGGCACCAATCTCGTACATGGTCTTTGACGAATCCCAGTCCTTGGAACGACGATAGACGTTGTAGCGGGCCTTGGCGTGCAACTTCGACTTGATGATAGGAACGATGCCGAAGGCATACCAACCGTCGGCCTTGTCGCCCCACGCTTCGTCAGTTCCCCAACCCTGGCTGTGAATATACTCGGCACGGAAGGTGTACTCGTCCTTGTCGTACTCGGCAGAGATGGCATAGCGGTTCTTGCGTACACTCTTCATCTTTGTTGTGATGCGGTTGCCCTGAGCGTCGAGGTCTAAGCTCTTAAAGTCCATCTCACCCTTAGTACCGGTCCATCCGAAGGCACCAAAGCGCAGACCCTGGATGGGCATCACCCACAAACCGCCGATGATGTCTTTCTGGTTGTCAGCATCCTTCTTGTTGACACCCTCACCATTGTAGATACCCAACTGATAGTGCAGCAGACGGTGGTTGTCGCTCATGGGGAACAGAGAACCCTGTACCTGGATACCGATGTCACGACCGCCAGTAGCCTTCTCGCCTGTACGGTCTCCGTAACCTACCAGGTTGTTAACGGCCAAGCCATAGGAATACCATCCCTGTGTGATGGGGTGCGTCGGACTTTCGAAGGTGAAGGCACGCTTAAACTGACCCACCTTGATGCGTACTTCCTTGTACTTGTTCCACTCTGCATAGAGGTCTACCAGTTGCACGGTGGGTTCGCTGGGGCCCTTGGCGTTGGTGCCCTGAATCTGGGCACGCCAGTCGATATCACCAATCTTGCCGTCTAGAATGAAACGAGCCAGACGCAGGTTAAAGGTGTTCGACTCTGAACCCTCCTTGTCTTCTGCCTGATACTGCAGCATGGTATAGCCGCTAAACTTGATGTTGTTGATCCACTGTGGCACTTCAATGGTCTTTTTCTCTTGCGCATTGACAGTCAGTGCCATAGCCATAAAGGCCAGTGTCATAAGTTTTTTCATAGTTTCTATTTTTTGATAAGTAATACTACATTTTCTACGTGTGGGGTATGTGGGAACATGTCGACAGGCTGCACCTCGCTGACCTTGTACTGTACGTCGAGCAGTTGCAGGTCGCGTGCCTGTGTGGCAGGGTTGCAACTGACATAGACGATGCGCTCTGGGGCAGCGTTGAGGATAGTCTTCACCACGTCGGGATGCATACCGGCACGGGGTGGGTCCGTGATAATCACATTTGGACGACCATGCTCGCTGATGAAGTCATCCGTCAGTATGTCCTTCATGTCGCCGGCGTAGAACAGTGTGTTTTCGATGCCGTTAATCTGCGAGTTGATTTTAGCGTCTTCAATAGCTTCGGGCACATACTCGATACCTATCACTTGACGCGCCTTCTTAGCAACGAAGTTGGCAATGGTTCCTGTACCGGTATAGAGGTCGTAGACCAACTCGTTGCCGGTAAGGTTAGCAAACTCGCGGGCTACTGAATACAGATGGTAGGCCTGTTCGGTATTGGTCTGATAGAACGACTTGGGGCCTACCTTGAACTTTAGGTCCTCCATCAGTTCGAAGATATGGTCTTCGCCCTTAAAGACAAGTATCTCCTGATCGCCGATGGTGTCGTTACACTTCTGATTGTCCAAGTAGAGTAGGGAGGTAATCTGCGGGAACTTATCAGCGATATGCTGCATCAATGCAAACGCTTTTTGCCCGTTCTCGTCGTCCCAGCTCCCCTTCTCTTGGGATGGGGTCGGGGGGAGGCAGAACTGGAAAATTACCATCCACTCGCCACTGGCACTGTTTCGGATGATGACATCGCGCAGCAAGCCTATCTGCTGACGAAGGTCGAAGAACGTGATGCCATTGGCTACGGCATAGTCGCGCACCTCGTTGCGTATCTGGTTGTGCAGGTCGTCCATCAGCCAACACTTCTCGATGGGCAGAATCTTATCGAAGGCCCCCGTGATATGAAAACCGATGGCAGGCGTATCCTTCACCAATGTTTCGTCCTTCAGCTGTTCAGTGGTCAGCCAGCGTTTGTTGGCACAACCGAAGTCTAGCTTGTTGCGGTACTCCTGCGTCTTCACACTACCCATAATGGGGCGGAACTCTGGCAGTTCTACCTTGCCGATGCGGTGTAGCTGGTCATAGACCTGCTGCTGTTTGAACTTCAGCTGTTCTTCGTAAGGCAGATTCTGCCACTTGCAGCCGCCACAGATACCAAAGTGTTTGCAAATAGGTATTGCGCGTACCTTACTATATTTTATAAAGCGTACTACCTCGCCTTCGGCAAAGCTGTGCTTCTTACGGCGAATCTGCACGTCGCACACGTCGCCGGGAACACAGAAGGGAACGAACACGACTAAGTCATTCCAGTGTAACAGTGATTTGCCCTCGGCAGCCACTGCTTCTATTTCAACGCTCTCCAGGAGCGGTAATGGTTTCTTGTTTCTTGCCATTCTTACTTAAAATTTGCTGCAAAGTTACGAAGAAAAAGTCATTCTGCCAAATGAATCGTCCTTCAACGACAGATAATATCCCAATCGGTATGCCTGATATACCCATAAGTGTGGTTTGGAACTACAGAGATTCCTTCGTTCTATACCGCCAAAGAGCCTATGCCAGAGGCGGATGAATGGACGAACGCATACATGTGCATCCGCTATCTGCGAGAACCCCGCCAATTCCTTTCTGAAGGTATATAGTGTCCGAAGATTCCGTTCCGTCTTTTCCATAAAGGCTTCGTTGTCTTCGAAACTGGTCATCATCAAGGGATTGTTGATGTGACAAATGTCCACGCTTTGCTCTATGAATTGTCTGCCCAGCATGACGTCTTCGTAGCCACTTTTCTTGAAGCGTTCGTCAAACGGACAGCGCAGCATCAGGTCGCGTGCTATCAGAAAGTTTGTCGACCTGAAACTGTGATACGGTCGTAGCGCGCGCTGTTGGGCGGTATGTTGTCTTTCACAATGCTTCTCATAGAGGTGACGTAAATTACCCTTAGGCCCCTCGCCGATACAGATGCCGCCATTTATCACACCAGCAGCCTCACATTCTATGTAGCGTGCCAAGAAGTCCTCATGACTGATGACCATGTCACTGTCTAAAAAGAGCAGCCATTCAAACCGACTCTTCTGTGCCAGAAAGTTGCGTGTGGCAGCACTGCCTGTGTTCTGTTCTTTCTCAATGAAACGGCAATGGGGCATGTCGTTAATGGCACGATTCGCTGACACACAGTCTTTCATTGTCGAAGCGTCGTCGGCAACAATAATCTCATAGTCTTCCAAATGGTGCGTTTCTTGCGTCATCGCACACATGATCTCCAACTTCTTTACAAAGTCGTAACAAGACTCATTATAGACCGGAATGAGTATGGATAAATGTTTCTTCATACGTGGCCCCAAAGTTAAGAAAAAAAAATGAAAATGCAAAAAGAAATGCCCTTGAAAAACTTTGTTATACAAAAAAAAGAAAAAAATTTGCAGGAAATAATTTTTTTCCGTATCTTTGCAAACTGACGAGAAAAACAATATTTATTACTTAATAATACACTAACATTTATGAGCCAAAAAAGAGTTTACCTCTTCGGTAATGGAAAGGCCGAAGGTAATGCAAAAATGCGTGAGGAACTTGGTGGTAAGGGTGCAAACCTTGCTGAGATGAACCACATCGGTGTGCCTGTTCCTCCTGGTTTCACAATCACAACTGACTGCTGTAACGAGTACTATCAGGTTGGTCAGCAGAAGATCATGGAACTGCTGAACGACGACGTGATGGCTGCTGTTAAGCACATTGAGGACTTGATGAATTGTAAGTTCGGTGATGCCCAGAATCCACTGTTGGTATCAGTTCGTTCTGGTGCCCGCGCTTCTATGCCAGGTATGATGGATACCATCCTGAACCTGGGTCTGAACGATGAGGTGGCTGAGGGTATGGCCAAGAAGACCAACAATCCTCACTTCGTATACGACAGCTATCGCCGTTTCGTACAGATGTACGGTGACGTAGTACTCGAGATGAAGCCCGTCAACAAGACCGACATCGATCCGTTCGAGGAGATCATCGAGAAAGTAAAGAAGGAGAGCGGCGTCGTTCTCGACAAGGATCTCTCTGTAGAAGACCTGAAGAAGCTGGTTAAGTTGTTCAAGGCTGCCATCAAGGAGCGCACAGGCAAGGACTTCCCCAACGATCCTATCGAGCAGTTGTGGGGTGCCATCTGCGCTGTGTTCCGTTCTTGGATGAACGAACGCGCTATCTTGTATCGTAAGATGGAAGGAATTCCCGACGAGTGGGGTACTGCCGTATCAGTGATGGCTATGGTATTCGGTAACATGGGTGACACCTCTGCTACTGGTGTTTGCTTCAGCCGTGATGCTGCCAATGGTGAGAACCTGTTCAATGGTGAGTACTTGGTGAACGCACAGGGTGAGGACGTTGTGGCTGGTATCCGTACCCCACAGCAGATCACAAAGATTGGTTCTCAGCGCTGGGCTGAGCGTGCTGGCATCTCTGAGGCTGAGCGTGTAGCTAAGTATCCTTCTATGGAGGAGGCTATGCCCGAGATCTATGCAGAGCTGAACAGCATCCAGGACAAGCTGGAGCACCACTATCACGACATGCAGGACATGGAGTTCACCGTACAGGAGGGCAAGCTCTGGTTCCTCCAGACCCGTAACGGTAAGCGTACCGGTGCTGCCATGGTGAAGATTGCCATCGACCTGCTCCATGAGGGCATGATTGATGAGAAGACTGCCATCATGCGCTGCGAGCCTCAGAAGCTCGACGAGCTGCTGCACCCTGTATTCGACAAGAAGGCCCTTTCTCAGGCTAAGGTGATAGCTCAGGGTCTGCCCGCATCTCCTGGTGCTGCCTGTGGTCAGATCGTATTCCACGCTGACGATGCAGAGGCTTGGCACAAGGACGGTCACAAGGTTGTACTCGTTCGTATCGAGACCTCTCCTGAGGACCTTGCCGGTATGGCTTCTGCCGAGGGTATCCTGACTGCTCGTGGCGGTATGACATCTCACGCTGCCGTTGTGGCTCGTGGTATGGGTAAGTGCTGCGTATCGGGTGTCGGTTCACTGAACGTCAGCTATAAGGACAAGACTGTCGAGATTGACGGCGTAGTTTATAAGGAGGGCGACTTCATCTCTTTGAACGGTACCACTGGTCAGGTATATGCTGGCGAGGTTCCAACCAAGGCTGCCGAGCTCTCTGGCGACTTCAAGGAGCTGATGGACCTCTGCGACAAGTACACCAAGCTGCAGGTTCGCACCAACGCTGATACTCCTCGTGATGCACAGCTCGCTCGTGAGTTCGGTGCCAAGGGTATCGGTCTGACACGTACCGAGCACATGTTCTTCGAGGATAAGAAGATCATCGCTATGCGTGAGATGATTCTCGCCGACAGCGTTGCCGGACGCGAGAAGGCTCTTGCCAAGCTGCTGCCTTACCAGAAGGCTGACTTCAAGGGTATCCTGGAGGCTATGGACGGTCTGCCCGTCAACATCCGTCTGCTCGATCCTCCCTTGCACGAGTTTGTTCCCCACGATCTGGCTGGTCAGGAGACCATGGCTAAGGAGATGGGTGTCAGCGTAGAGGATATCAAGCGTCGTGTTGACTCACTCGCTGAGAACAACCCCATGCTGGGTCACCGTGGTTGCCGTCTAGGCATCACCTTCCCCGAAATCACCGCTATGCAGACCAAGGCAATCCTGGGTGCAGCTTGCGAACTGAAGAAGGAAGGCAAGAATCCTATGCCAGAGATCATGGTTCCGCTGATTGGTACGCTCTACGAGCTGAAGCAGCAGAAGGAGGTTATCCAGTACGCC
>OMQN01000020.1 GCA_900313235.1 uncultured Prevotellaceae bacterium
CTCACCCTTAACAACAGCGTGCAGGATAGTGGTAGAACCTGTAGGAGTTGGAACGCGCTGAGCAGCACCGATCAGCTTACCATTCAGCTCGGGGATAACGAGACCGATAGCCTTAGCAGCACCAGTAGAGTTAGGAACGATGTTCTGAGCACCGGCACGAGCGCGCTGAACATCACCCTTGCGCTGAGGACCGTCGAGAATCATCTGGTCACCAGTGTAAGCGTGAACGGTGGTCATGATACCGCTCTGGATAGGAGCGAAATCGTTCAGAGCCTTGGTCATAGGAGCCAAGCAGTTGGTGGTGCAAGAAGCAGCTGAGATAACAGTGTCAGCAGGAGTCAGAGTCTTGTGGTTAACGTTGTAAACGATGGTGGGCAGGTCGTTGCCAGCAGGAGCAGAGATAACAACCTTCTTAGCACCAGCGGTCAGGTGAGCAGAAGCCTTCTCCTTAGAAGTATAGAAACCTGTGCACTCCAGAACAACGTCTACGTCCAGCTTACCCCAAGGCAGCTCAGCAGCGTTAGGAATAGCGTAGATAGTGATCTTCTTACCATCAACAACGATGTAGTCCTCACCAGCCTCAACGGTGTGCTTGTTCTCACCGAACTTGCCACAGAAACCACCCTGAGCGGTGTCATACTTCAACAGGTGAGCCAGCATTTTGGGGCTGGTCAAGTCGTTGATAGCTACTACCTCATAACCCTCGGCCTCGAACATCTGACGGAATGCGAGGCGACCGATACGGCCGAAACCGTTAATTGCTACTTTTGTCATAATACTAATTTTATTTATAAAAATGAGTTATAAATTTGCTTTCTCTAGTAAAAAATGAACCTTTTGTTGCACTTTTTTTTCTTTTCGGGCACAAAGTTACAAAAAAATATCTATATTTGCACGTGAAATCAGTCTTAATTAAAGTGAAAAGTGAAAAAGGGGCAACGAAAAAGCCAGAATTCACTGTTTCATGGCTAAGATTGCTAAACGCAGATTGCAAATTTACATTAATTATTAAACACTAAATATTAAAACTTAAAACATTAACGACTATGGGATTTATTAAAGAATTCAAGGAGTTTGCCATGAAGGGCAACGTAATGGACATGGCAGTCGGTGTTATCATCGGCGGTGCTTTTGGTAAGATTGTAACCAGCCTGGTCAACGACATTCTGATGCCAATCATCGGCATCGTCACTGGCGGCATTGACTTCACGGGACTGAAGGCCACCATCGGCGAGGCCAACATCACCTATGGTCAGTTTATCCAGAACGTTATCGACTTCATCATTGTAGCCTTCTGTATCTTCCTGATGCTGAAAGCCATCAACAAGCTGAACCGCAAGAAGGAAGAGCCCGCAGCTCCTGAAGCTCCCAAGGGCCCCACGCAGGAAGAGTTGCTCGCTGAGATTCGCGACCTGCTGAAGCAGAAATAAGTAGCTATTAAGACCTCTGTGTCTTATCACAAATCAATGAAAGCAGCCATGAAAGCAAATTCACGGCTGCTTTCTTTCTTTATTATAAAAAATATGTGTACCTTTGTATCGTGATTTCCAATAGGTAGTAAATATAGGTAGTAACAGAAAATGAAAACACTTGACTTTAAGCCGAAGATTGTTTCGGCCATTAAGAATTACAACCGACAGACACTGATGGCCGATGTGATGGCCGGTCTCATCGTCGGCATCGTTGCCTTGCCGTTGGCCATTGCCTTCGGTATTGCCAGTGGTGTGTCGCCCGAGAAGGGTATCATCACCGCCATTGTTGCCGGCCTCATGATATCGCTGTTTGGCGGCAGCAAGGTACAGATTGGCGGACCTACGGGTGCGTTCATCGTCATCGTCTATGGCATCATTCAGCAGTACGGCATCCAAGGACTGACTATTGCTACGCTGATGGCGGGCGTCTTCCTTATCATGTTGGGAGTGCTGCGCCTGGGCACCATCATCAAATATATTCCCTACCCCATCGTGGTAGGTTTCACGAGCGGTATTGCTGTTACCATCTTCACCACGCAGGTGAAGGATCTGTTAGGTATGCAGATGGACACGGTGCCCAGCGACTTCATCGAGAAGTGGGGTGCCTACATATATAATATAGGTAATATAGACCCGTGGAGTGCACTGGTAGGTATTGCCAGTGTTGTGCTGATTGCCGTGTGGCCCCTGCTGGCACGCCTGTTCCACCTCTCACCACTGAAGGCTCTGCCAGGTTCACTGGTAGCCATCGTACTGATGACTGTTGCCGTGCTGCTGCTCAAGGAGTATGCGGGCGTAACCACCGTCGAGACTATCGGTGACCGCTTCAGCATCAACTCCACGCTGCCCGGTGCCGTCGTTCCTGAACTGTCGTGGGAGACCATCAAGGGACTCGTAGGTCCGGCGGTAACCATTGCCGTGCTGGGTGCCATTGAGTCACTGCTGTCTGCGACTGTTGCCGACGGTGTCATTGGCGACCACCACAACTCTAACACCGAGCTTATCGGTCAGGGTATTGCCAATCTGGCATCACCCCTCTTCGGCGGTATTCCTGCTACAGGAGCCATTGCACGTACTATGACGAACATCAACAATGGCGGACGCACCCCCGTGGCTGGCATTGTCCATGCCTTCGTGCTGCTGCTCATCTTCCTGTTCCTCATGCCCTTGGCACAGTATATCCCCATGGCGTGCCTGGCTGGTGTACTCGTTGTCGTCAGCTATGGCATGAGCGGCTGGCGTTCGTTCCTGGCTATGATGCGCAATCCGAAGAGCGACGTCACCGTGCTGCTGCTGACCTTCTTCCTGACCATCATCTTCGACCTCACTGTGGCCATCGAGTTCGGACTCATCTGTGCCTGTCTGCTCTTCATGCGCCGCATGGCAGAGTCCACCGACGTACACGCCGTGCTGGACGAGATAGACCTCAACGAGGATGCCGACATGGAGCGCGGCAACTTGGAACACCTCACCATTCCCGAGGGTGTGGAGGTCTACGAGATCAACGGTCCCTACTTCTTTGGTGCCGGCAACCGCTTCGAGGATATCATGGCGCGCTATGGCAGTCGCCCGAAGGTGCGCATCATCCGCATGCGTAAGGTTCCCTTCATCGACTCCACTGGTCTGCACAACCTGGAGAACATGTGTCTGATGAGTCAGAAGGAGGGCATCACCATCGTCCTCTCTGGTGTCAACGAAAAAGTTGATGCAGTGCTGCGCCGCAACAATTTCGAGAAGCTGCTGGGTGCTGAGAACATCTGCAACCACATTGACCTGGCACTAGCACGAGCCCGCGAGATTGCAGGAGCATAACGGCCCCTACGGACTACTTTTTTTTGACGTAGAAAGAAAAAACACAGCGTTGACGACGGATATTAGAGAATAAATGCGTACCTTTGCACACTGTGACTACATATCAAAAATAACAAACTATAAAAGCATTTTTATGAACAACATCAAACTTGACATCACAAAGGCAGCTTGCTTTCTGGAGGCTGGCGCTGTGAAGGCTTTTGAGCCAAAGGTAAAAACCGCACAAGAAGCATTGGAAAACGGAACATGCCCAGGTAACGACTTTTTGGGGTGGTTGCATCTGCCCTCAGGGATTACACCTGCGTTCATCGACGAGATTGTAGCCTGCGCAAAGGTGCTGCGCGACAATTGTGACACTGTTGTGGTAGCCGGTATCGGTGGCTCTTATCTGGGTGCCCGTGCCGTCATCGAGGCTCTGAGCAACTCGTTTGGCTGGCTCATCAAGGACCAGAAGAATCCAACTATCCTCTTTGCAGGTAACAACATCGGTGAAGACTATCTCTTCGAGTTGACAGAATATCTGAAGGACAAGAAGTTTGGTGTCATCAATATCTCTAAGTCGGGTACTACCACCGAGACCGCTCTGACCTTCCGCCTGCTGAAGAAGCAGTGCGAGGCCCAGCGTGGCAAGGAAGAGGCCAAGAAGGTGATTGTTGCCGTGACCGACGCCAAGCGCGGTGCTGCCCGCACCTGTGCCGACAAGGAGGGCTACAAGAGCTTCATCATTCCCGACAATGTGGGTGGCCGCTTCTCAGTGCTCACCCCCGTAGGTCTGCTTCCTATTGCCTGTGCCGGTTTCGACATCAAGCAGTTGGTGGCAGGTGCTCAGGACATGGAGAAGGCCTGTGCGCCCAGCGTACCTTTCGAGGAGAATCCCGCAGCACAGTATGCAGCCATTCGCAATGGTCTGTACCAGAACGGCAAGAAGATTGAGATCATGGTCAACTACCAGCCCAAGCTGCACTTCTTCTCTGAGTGGTGGAAGCAGCTGTACGGCGAGTCTGAGGGTAAGGACAAGAAGGGTATCTTCCCTGCCTCTGTCGACTTCACTACCGACCTGCACTCGATGGGTCAGTGGATTCAGGACGGTGAGCGCACCATCTTCGAGACCGTGCTTTCTGTTGAGGAGCCCGAGAAGAAGCTGTTGTTCCCCGAGGACGAGGAGAATCTGGACGGCCTGAACTTCCTGGCAGGCAAGCGTGTTGACGAGGTCAACAAGATGGCTGAGCTGGGTACCCGTCTGGCACACGTCGACGGTGGTGTGCCCAACATCCGCATCAGCATCCCCAAGTTGAACGAGTACTACATCGGACAGCTCATCTACTTCTTCGAGATTGGCTGTGGCATCAGCGGCAACGTACTGGGCGTCAACCCCTTCAACCAGCCTGGTGTAGAGGCTTACAAGAAGAACATGTTTGCCCTGCTGGCTAAGCCCGGCTACGAAGAGGAGACCAAGGCTATCCGCGAACGCATTGCAAATGAATAAAGCCATCAAGCAATACATAGAAAGTCACGGCTTCGGGCAGTTCCGCCCGAAAGCCGTGCTTTTCGATATGGATGGTGTCATCTACGACTCCATGCCCAACCATGCACTGGCGTGGCATGAGTCGATGGAGACATATGGCATAGACATGCCGCACAGCAAAGCCTACGAATATGAGGGAATGCGCGGTGTGGAGACCATCAAACTGCTGACGCGCCAGCAATGGGGCCAGGCCGTCAGCGACGAAGAAGCCCTCAAAATGTATCAGCACAAGTCGAGACTCTTTGCCGAGCATTGTCAGCAGACGCCTGCCACCATCATGCCTGGCGTCAAGGCGCTGATGGAAGAAATAAAAGCCTGCGGGATGAAAATCTGCGTAGTTACGGGCAGTGGACAACACACGCTGTTGGACAAACTGCTGAGCGACTTCTCCGGACTGCTCACAGCAGAACTGATGGTGACTGCCTTCGATGTGAGCCACGGCAAGCCCAATCCCGAACCATATATAATAGGTACGCGCAAATGTGAGGTAGAACCGTGGGAGGCCATCGTGGTAGAGAATGCCCCGTTAGGTGTGCGTGCAGCACACGGCGCCCATTGCTTTACCATCGCCGTCAACAGCGGTCCCCTACCCGACGAACTGCTCGTCAGAGAAGGCGCCGACCTCATCTACCCGAAGATGACCGCCCTCAAGGAAGATTTTCCTCGTCTTTGTCAGCTGGCGGATTGTCCATCTGCGTGTCGCGCTTGATAGTCAGGTCACCCATGCGCGACAGCGTAAATACCAGGGGAATATACTCATCGCTCTGCGGATGACCCACGCTGGCGCCAAACAAGAGGTTGTCGCCATCAGCCTTGTCGAAAACCAGTCCTTCAAAGACACCTGTCTTGGCAAAGTCGTCATCCAGATACATCATCAGCGCATTCTTCGTAAACGTACGGCTGAAAAATACCGAACCGTCCTTGCGTGACACCTTCAGAAGGAACACATTGTCCACATACTTCTGCCCTGTCTCGTCCTTGACCATCGGCAACGAGTCGTTGGGCTGACGACTAACAGAGACAAAATACGTCTTGCCTAACCATGAAACCTCTCTTTCGTCGATATAAGGCTGCATGCGTATAGGTTCCTTAGGCTCCACCTTAACAACACGTGGCGCAATAATATTCTCACTCTTTTTCTTGCCTCCACAAGCAGCCAGCACGACAACCATACCGGCCAGGAGAACTACTGATAATAGCTGCTTCATAATGAATGTCTATGAATATGTCCCTGCAAAAGTAATAAAAAGCAATGACATATGCAAGGAATTATACTAAAAATAGACGCCCCGCCTGTTAGCGGAGCATCCATTTGTTGTCCTGAGCCTTTATTACCCAGACTCAATACCATCTTGGAGATAGGCACGCTTGCCAATAAAAACACTATGTTAACCTAAATCACTATGATGTTTTCTACTGAAAATATATTATTGTTTTTGTGTATCAAGTGTAAATATGACGAATTTTTCCGCTAAAAGTTTAACGAAACTATTCATTATTCCTCAAAAAAGTGTCGATTCGTAAGATTTTAGCGACCTACAGCAGTAAAACACATACACACACGGTAATGTTTTATGTTTATTAACGTTTCTCCCAAGAATACACAGTCAATGTGCGGTCCTCTACTCGGAAAGTAATATCATAGTCCATAAAGTTCAAGGTATAGGGACGGTCGGCATTATGCTGGTAGTGCGGTCGAGGGTCGAGGGCCAGCATTTGCTGCAACACATCTGCAGCC
Organism: uncultured Prevotellaceae bacterium; assembly: GCA_900313235.1. Lineage (GTDB taxonomy): Bacteria > Bacteroidota > Bacteroidia > Bacteroidales > Bacteroidaceae > Prevotella. Next base: position 6,548 of record OMQN01000020.1, read on the forward strand.
TTGGTACCCAACAGTTCGCATAGCGCTGGGGGCATATCCACCGTTAACCGCTGCCACGGACGCTCGTCGGTAAAACCACCGCGGGCATCGGCATGGCTGTCAACGTAAGGCAGATAGGGTTTGATGTCGTAGATTGGTGTGCCGTCCATCAAGTCGGCACCTTTCACATGAATGACAACCTGATTGGTGTCAACCTTGCTGATGCGGACAGACGACAGGCCGAGGTTGTTGGGACGGAACGGTGAACGGGTAGCCCACACCCCTACACGCTCGTTGCCACCCAACAAGGGTGGACGGACGGTAGGATGTTTCTGGGCGTCGACATTCTCGGAGAAGCCCCAGATAAGCCACAGGTAGTCAAAGCCTTCCATCCCGCGTAGAGCATCGGCATTGCGATACTTGGGTACAAACTCTATGCACCCGTACAGTTCATGAATGATGCCACTCTGTCGGGGAATACCAAACTTGCCGGTCAGCGGAGAACGGAAAAAAGCGATTGGTTCGATTTCCATGCTGCAAAAATAATAAATAAATATCAATTTAAGGTATGAATAACCAAATAATTATGCACTATGCGCATCTATTTATGAATTATTTATTAACTTTGCACCCATGGAACAGAAAAAAATAACCTTTGACAGTTTCATTCGCAGCATAATGGCTGTCATCATCGTCATTGGCATCGTCTGGTTGCTCGACATACTCAGTAGTGTGCTATTGCCTTTCTTCCTGGCTTGGCTCATCTCTTACCTGCTGTTCCCGCTGGTCAAGTTTTTCCAGTATCGCTGCCACCTGAAGTTCCGCATTCTGGGTATCTTCGCCACCTTCATCGTTGTAGGTTGTGTACTGACGGGGCTGTTCCTGCTGATGGTTCCACCCATCCTGGAAGAAGCATCACGCGTCAAAGACCTGCTCATTACCTACGTGTCGCACGATGCATTCATGAGCAATATACCTAACATGATAGAGGACTTCATTCACGAACATATCACGGCAGAAGACCTGAAGGCAATTGTCACCCAGGAGGGTTTCATAGAAAGCGTCAAGCAGACCATTCCGAAAATATGGGGCGTGGTGTCTCAGTCGGTCAGCATTGTGTCGAGCGTCTTCACCCTGACGATGGTACTGCTCTACACCTTATTTATATTATTAGACTACGAGCAGTTCTCCACTGGTTGGATACTGATGTTCCCCAACCGCTACCGCGGCATTGCGAGCCAGATTGTCAGCGACGTGGAGCAAGGCATGAACAAATACTTCCGCGGACAGGGTCTTGTGGCCTTCTGTGTAGGTGTACTGTTCAGCATTGGTTTTCTGATTATCGACTTCCCCATGGCTATAGGTCTGGGCATGTTCATCGGACTGCTGAACATGGTGCCCTACCTGCAACTGCTGGGCTTCATACCGACCATCATCCTGGCTATTGTCAAGGCTGCAGACACGGGCGAGAACTTCTGGCTTATCATGTTGGCGGCACTCATCGTCTTTGCTGTAGTACAGACCATTCAAGACACCATCCTTACACCAAAGATAATGGGTAAAGTGATGGGCCTCAACTCGGCCATCATCCTGTTGTCACTGTCGATATGGGGATCGCTACTGGGCATCCTTGGCATGATTATCGCCCTTCCTATGACAACACTGTTAATCACCTATTACCAGAAGTACATCGTCAACAGAGAGAAGTTGAAAGGTGAAAGTGTAGAGTTGAAAAATGAAAAATGAGAATTAACCATTAAATATAAATGAAAGTATTGAAAATGATTGGGCTGCTGATGCTGTGCGCCCTGACAGTATCAGCACAAGAGAAGAAGTCTGGCGACATCGACTGGATGCAAGAGTTGAAGAATCGTATCACCATCAACGGTTATATGCAAGGCGGCTATGCCTACAGTGACCAGGGTGGTAAGACAACCAGTTCGTTCAACTTCAAGCGCGCCATCTTCTGGGGCAGAGCACGCATCACCGACCGCTGGTCGTTCATGTTCATGAACAACTTCGCACTGTCACAAGGCGTCCTGGAGTTCTGGACCGACTACCGCATCACCAACAACAAAGCACTAACGGTCCGCATCGGACAGTTCCAGCACCCGCTCACAATAGAGAGTCCTATCACCCCCACGATGCTTGAGCTCATCGACATCACCTCACAGTCAGTCACCAACCTGGCCAATGGCTACGAACCCCTGCTGGGTCCCAACTACGGCCGTGATCAGGGTATTATGCTGTTGGGCGACCTCTTCAACGACCACCTCCACTACGAGTTGGCAGTGATGAACGGTCAGGGCATCAACCAGGCCGACGGCAACAGTGACAAAGACGTCATCGTCAAGTTAGAATACCGCCCTACCAAACAGTTCCGCCTGGTAGCCTCCGCACAGAAAGGTCGCGGACATGCCAAGAACACCGTAGCATGGAACGACATCAAGGTCGGAGAAGACTACCGTCGCGACCGCGTCAGCTTCGGTGGCGAACTGAAGATTCCCACCATGCTGGGTCAGAAGTCTACCAGTGGCGGCATCTCCCTGCGCAGCGAGTTCCTGGCCGGCAAGGATGGCGACGTCAGCAGTCGCGGTGCCTACCTCACCAGTACGATAGCCCTTGGCAAGGGCATTGACGCCATTGCTTCTGCCGACTACTACGACCGCAACACGTCGGTCAGCGGTTGGCAACGCACCGACCTCACTGGCGGTCTGCAATACTGGTTCTACCCCAAGTGTCGTCTGCAACTGCAGTACACGCACAGTTTCTGCGGCGAGTTGATGGGCGATGACTACAACCGTATCCAAGCACAGGTGCAGGTAGCGTTCTAAGCGCTTCGCTAAATGATAACTGATAACTCACAAATGATAATTGACCCATGTTCATCAAAGTACTTTTAACCATCATTTTCCTGGCCGTCATGATTGGCGTAGGACTCTACACCCGCAAGCAGGCCAGCAGTGTTGACGGTTTCGTCCTCGGCGGGCGTGCCGTAGGTCCGTGGCTCACCGCCTTTGCCTTTGGCACCAGCTATTTCTCGGCAGTAGTCTTTGTGGGCTATGCCGGACAGTTCGGATGGAGATACGGCCTCTCCAGTGCATGGATTGGTATTGGCAATGCCATCATCGGTTCGTTGCTGGCGTGGATCATCCTGGGCAAACGCACCAAACTGATGACCCAGCATATTGAGAGTCGCACGATGCCCGACTTCTTCGGCACGCGCTTTCAGGACCAGGGTCTGCGTGTTGCAGCGTCCATCATCGCCTTTGTATTCCTCATCCCTTATACGGCAGGTGTCTATAGCGGCATCTCCCGACTCTTTGAGATGGGCTTTAATATCCCTTACGAATACTGTGTCGTCATCATGTCAGTGCTCACCGCAGTCTATGTCATCTTAGGTGGTTATAAGGCTACGGCAATGAACGACTTCATACAAGGCATCATCATGCTCTTTGGCATCGTTGCCGTCATTGCTGCCGTGCTCAGCGCACAGGGGGGTCTGACAGCTGCCGTAGAGAAACTTGCTGCGCTGCCTTCCGACGTCGACCCGAGTGTCAATGGCGGCTTTGCCTCGTGGTTTGGTCCCGACCCCTGGGGACTGTTGGGTGTTATCATCCTGACATCATTAGGTACCATGGGACTGCCACAGATGGTGGGTAAGTTCTATAGCATCACCGACGAGGCTGCCATCAAGCGAGGCACGGTTATCTCCACCATCTTTGCCTTTATCGTGGCAGGAGGCTGTTACTTCCTCGGCGGCTTTGGACGTCTGTACGACCCAGTCATCGCTGCTAACGGCAAGATAGCGTACGACAGCATCGTTCCTGCCATGCTGGTCACGCTGCCCGACATACTCATCGCCCTGGTAGTGCTGCTGGTACTCTCGGCCTCTATGTCAACACTGGCTTCGCTGGTGCTCACCAGCAGTTCGACGATGACGCTCGACCTCATCTACCGTGACAAGAAAGCGCTGCCTGGCGAGGTAGAAGAAGGAACCATCGACGACCTCGTGGCTGAGAAGATTGAGCGCCGCAAGGTTGTGGTCATGCGTGTCCTCATCATGTTCTTCATCGCCATCTCCCTGCTCATAGCCCTCAACCCGCCAACGTTCATTGCGCAGCTGATGGGTATTTCGTGGGGTGCACTGGCTGGTGCCTTCCTCGCTCCTTTCATGCTCGGCCTCTATTGGCGTGGTGTTACCACCTCCAGCGTCTGGGCTTGCTTCTTCTGGGGTGTCGGCCTGACGGTAATCAACATGCTGTTGGGCAATCCTATCAACCCCATCAACTGTGGTGCCATCGCCATGCTGGGCGGCTTCCCCGTTGTATGGCTTGTCAGCCTGCTCACCAAGAAGATGGACCGCAGCATCGTCAACAAGATTTTCGAGTGCTACAAATAAGCAAAAACTATTAACCTATTAACATGACATGCCTCAAGCCCTTTGTACATCAGGGTTTGAGGCATGTTAATAGTTGCCGAAACTATTAACATACATGCACAATCTTTGTGTGAAGTGCACACCAAATATAATTCAATCAAAAACCTGTTCCTTTGATTGATACAAATCAGAAGATAAACGCTGCATGCAGGGTGAAAGCCTTCGTCTTCGACTCACACAGGGTGACTTTAGCAGCCTCATAGTTTGCTGCAAGTCTAAGGGTATGATTACCCAACTGCCAGTCAAAACCAGCGCCAGCGTAATAGCCGAAGCAGCCGCCGTTCTCGTCCATATTGCCATATTGGAAAGCACTCATGTTCTCTGAACTGACGTCAAAGAGGTATGCTGCCATACCGCCAGCACGCAGGAATGGCTTGAAACTGTTACCTCCCAGGAAATGCCACGACAGACCAGCATCCAACTGGGCATTATAGTACTTCAAACTACACTCATGCTGTAGTGCGGTATATTCTTTGCTCATATCCCATTTACTAAACAGTAGACACGACTGTATGGAGAGATTCTTTACCAGACGAGGAATACCGACATCCAGACCAACACCAATGCGAGGTACAGTCATCTGGTAGGTAAACGTCTCATACATATCTGAGAAAGGATGTGGTGAGAATTCTCCCATGAACAGTTCGGCAACAACAAAGAATCTGGTTGGCAAGTAGTTGGCCACCTTAGCGCTGTATTCAAACTGCGTACATTCACCCAGCTCCGTACAGTATTCTTCATTATACTCCTTGACAATACTGCTCAGGTTCTGTGACGTGGTGCGCTCTGCCCAGAGACGAGACTTTGCCTTCTCGCTCTTCTTCAGCATCTCAGCGGCATCGTGCAGTATCTTACGCCTGTTCTGTCTATTCTCACTGGCCCAATAGGATGTGACAAACTCTTCGTTCTTCAGCACCGCCAATTTACCGTCTGAGTCTTCAAAGAAGAAATAGTCCAAGCCCTCCGTCTTATAATGATAAAGACTGAGCCCACCCTTTATCAGGAACTCAGCAAAGACCAACTGTTCCACACTATCAATGGGCAATGTACGCGTCACATAGTAGATGCCATTCTCCTTCAGACGATATCCCTTCAGTTGTTGTGGATTGTAAGTCTTATACTCCTGCTCACCATCCTTGCGAAACACACACTTCTGTCCATTCTGCGTGTCAGACCTATAGTCGATGGTTCCTTGAATGGTATCTCCATCGTTAGTAATGATATATCCTTTATGAGGGTTCGTCTGTGCCTGACCAGTAATTGTCATAAAGACGAGTATCAGCGTTGCAAAAAAGTATTTGCTATTCTTCAATACCAATAAAAAACGTGCTTTCTTTATTTGTTCCATTCTATTGTGTGTTCCTATTTGTATCGCTTTTTTGATAAACACGGCAAAGGTAGACATTTCTTACGACATATACAAATAATTTGAGCACACTTTGTACGCCTTACAGAAGATTTTGCAAGAAAAAATAGGCAAAAACTTGCCGATACCGGCAAAAAAAATGATATATTATCAATCAGAGGGACAGTTTTGATTGACTTAGCCTTATTGCTTATTGTGCGAAATCTGATTTTTCAATCAAAAACCTGTCCCTCCTTCATTTGTGTAGTGTACTGCTCATAACATAACTACATGCCTACATATTTTTATTGCAATCCTTTGTAATTCAACAACATAACAAAAAGTTATCATACATAAAGCCTACACGGAGCCTACATAAACCTACATGTTTTTTGGAAAAATAGCGATAGGAATAGGATGAGATAGCTGTGCTCGGCAAAAATTCTCTAGAGAATTTCATCGTTATTAGCTGTACTCGGCGCTGGCTTAGCTGTACTCAGCGCTGTATTAGCTGTATAATTGTGGTGGTTTGTATGTAGGCTGAATGTAGGCATAGTGTAGGTTAGATGTAGGCTAAAATTTAGGTAATGCCCTATATTACAATGGAATATGACAGAATGATGTAGGCATGTATGCTGTGTCCGAAAAATATCTGCAAACATGCTTTGGCTACAATCATAGGGAGGTTTTTGATTGAACAGTGTATAGTACATCTATGTTAATAGTTGAGCAAACATTTAACATGCCTCAAACCCCGATGTGCAAAGGGTTTGAGGCATGTCATGTTAATAGGTTAAATGTTTTTGCTTGTGCGTTTGCTACTTGCTCTTATTTCAAGTATTTCTTTCCGTTACGGATGTACAAGCCCTTGCTTGGCTGTTCAACACGCTGGCCAGCGAGGTTGTAGTAGTCACCTCTTCCTTCTTCCATCTTACTTCTTACCTCAGCAATGCCTGTGGTAGCCTCAGTGACAGTCAGCACACCAGCCACAAAGGTCAGCTTGTAGCTCTCGGCCTGTGCGGTGACGGTAATCGGATACTCACCGACAGGAGATGCTTCGTTAGCCTCACAAGTGAAGACAGGCTCTTGCAACCATACGGGTTCCGTCTCGTCGTTCACCAGTCCGTCAAAGACCAGCGAGAACTCGGGATTGGGCTGTCCTGCCTCACGAGTGGCATTCTCTACAGTAGCAGTAGCGTCCACCTTCTGTATAATCATGTAGCCGTCGATGAAGTCGATGTTCTCGCCAGCGACGGTTCCTTTGCTGATGGTGACAGGATACTTGCCTGCGGGCGACGTCTTGGTAGCCTCACAACGGAGGACGGGTTCACCACTGATGGGGTCGCCAGACACCGAGTATACAAACGCGGGATTCTCTTCACCATACTTACGGATGGTGTTACGAACCTTGACGCTCGAACCGTATTCAATGATGTTGTCGAAGCCATCGCCCTTAAAGTCTTTCCACTGAGCCTTCTGTGCATACTGGCCCTTCGTGCCGGCAGGGACATACAACTTGCAGGTGTAGCAGGACATGCCGGCAAAGACGTCGGCACCCGTCAGTTCGGGAGCCTGCTTGCCAACGATGCGTATTTCCTGCAGACCTGTGCAGTTACGCATGGCCTCGCGTCCAATCTTCTCCACGCTGGCAGGCACAACAACCTTCGACAGGAGGCCACAGCCCGACAGTGCACAGTTGCGAAGAGCCACCGTACCAGTAGGGATTACCAGTTCACCGCTCTTCACGGGCAGCACGGCAATGATTTCCGTTCCTTCCGTGTTCCACACGATGTCGTCGACAATCTTGAAGTCAGCATCCTCAGCAGGTTGACCGATGGTGAATTCACGCAACTGAGCACTGTAGCCTACAGCACCCTCGCCCCACGACTTCAGACCGGCAGGAAGTGCCAGCTTCTTCAGGTACTTCAAACCATAGAACGCTCTGGCGGGTAACACGTCGTCGTCGGTCGTCAGCTTCTTGCCATCCTCTATATAATAAGGTTCACCGCCACTGACGAAGCGAGCTTCGGAGAGGTCGAGCACCTGCAGATAGCCGCCACTCTTCTCTCCTTTTTCATTGATGCCACCCAGTCGGCGTATCTGACGCAGGTCGGTAGAGTTGATGTCACCGACAATCTTCAGCGTACCGACAACTCCAATCTTCTCGTCGTCCAAGATGGTGTTCAGCGTACCGGCCTCGGTAAGTTCGATGCGTTCCTCCGTAAGATTGCGAGGAGCACTCTTGACACCGATAATCATATCCTGACCCATCGAGAAGTCATACCATGACGGGTTCAGCAGGGCAATGTCGTAGTAGCCGTCATCGTCGCCTGCCCAGCCCCAGTTGACATACACCTTGCCGTCAGCATTATAGCCATGAAGCACAAAGGCATGACCGCCACTGGAATAGCTAGCGCCACCATAGTAGCAGGGGCCTTCCTCGCTCAAGGTGCGATAGACGATGTCCATCCATTCCGACTCACTGTAGTTGTCGCGCTCCAAGCACTCTGCTTCGGCTATTCCGAAATAGGTACGCAGACCTGCGGCAGCTTCCTGTGAGTAAGCGCCAGAGCCAGACTCCACATTGTTTGAACCGCCATAATCCATATCGGCAGCCACACCGCAGTCGCGCATCAGCACAGCCACAGCCATTGCCTCGTCATCGTTATAGTTAACGCCCTGGTAACGGTCCAGCATGTTGGCCCAGTCGTAGACGTGTTCGCCGAAGTCGGCAGTCACGGCCGTCCCACTGGTGTTACCCTGAGGATAGTAGATGGTACGAGAGCCGATGCCGCTTACAGGCACCTCATGGTATTTCAGCACCTGAGCCATAGCCGTAGCCACACAGCCCGTCACGCAGCGTCCGCCACCATAGAGGGATGTCGGCAGCAGGTTGTTGTAAGGCTCTCCCTGAGCCCACTCAGTCGTTACCAACGGACCTACCTGCGTAGGATATTTGGCGGGGTCTGGCTTGGTGGTATTCATTCGTACACCATGTCTCACAGCATACTGCACAGCACCCTGCACAGCCTCCAGCCACCAGCGGAAGTTCTCGTTGGCACCGTCAGAATACTTCTTTGTCGACACGCCGAGCACCTCGGGAACAAGGTCGTCAGCAGCAATAACGGCAAAGCCGCCCTGCTCCATACCGATGATCTGGTACTCTGCAGTAGCCTTCAGTGTTTTCATAGCACTAGCCTTACGAGGAGCCAGCTTCTTGCCTTTACGCTCCACGTTGATAGCTTTGGCAGCAGCCTCTTTCATCTGTGCCTGTGTGCGTGGCGCAGCATCAACGGTCAAGGCCGTTACGAGCATGAGCGCCCATAGTATCAAACGTTTTGTTGTCATACTATTACAAAGGTAAAAGAGAGGTGCAATCACCATTAACTGCACCTCTCTTCAAAAAGTCAATTAATTACTTAATCATGATGGTCTTACCGTTCACAATGTAGAAGCCCTTCAGACCGTCGAGGCTTGAAGCCTGACTGCGTACCAGCTTACCATCGAGTGAGTAGATGTCAACGGCCTTGCCGTCAGCAGCAATCTGATGGATGCCAGTGGTAATAGTCACGGTAGCTGTTACAGGCTTAGACTCAGCGCCGTTAGCATAGACAGCGGTCAGTGCGAAGGTGTGCTCACCAAGAGCCAGACCAGTAGCGTCAGCCGTGTAAGAGGTCTTGTCGCCTGCTACGCTTGCCAACTTGCTCTTGTCGAGGTAGATGTTGAATGAAGCAGGAGCCTCTGCACCACCTGAAGCGACGAAGGTAACGTCGTCAACCAGCAGACCGAAGACGTCTGTTGAAGTATGGCGGATAGCGAAGTACTTCGTACCTGCAGGCAGAGCAGCAGTGAACTCAGTCCACTCAACAGCTTCTGTTGACAAGTCAGCAACCTTTTCGAAGCTTGCAACATTGTTGTCAGTTGAAGAAGCCCATACCTCGAAGGTCTCAGCACCATACTGATTGGTAATAGTACGAGCATAGAAGCTGATAGTCTGTGCGTCGCCTGACAGCAGCGGAGAGATCAGCCAGTGATCAGCAGCAGGAGCATTATTTTCTTCAGCAGGGCAGAACGAAATCATGAACTGATCACCGCTATGAGGAGCGTAGGTTGATGCCAAAGATTCGGAAACAGTAGCAGGATTGAATGGTATGAATGCCATTGGAGAATAGGCGTTGGGGAACTCAGTGCCATTGAATCCGTAGGTAGCAATACCGTTACCATCATACAACGTCCAACCGCCGAACTCGCCAGTGTGCTGTTCTCTGCTGATACCACCCGTGCTGAACGGTTCAAATACGTTCTCGTCATCGAAGTTCTCAGAAGCCTCAGTAGGAGTATCGCCTGAAGCCACCGTCCATGTCAGGTCAACACCACCAGCGCCATTGTTCTCAGCAAGCAGACTTGTGGGAGCAGCAGCGGTAGACTCCTTGACAGTCAGGATGGCTGTTGCGCTATTGTTGTCCTCGTTCAGGTCGTTCTCATAAGCCACCTCAGCAGTAATAGTCAGGTCGCCAGCCTCATCGAAGACGCTGGTCTCGAGGTCTACAGTAATCTCGTCAGAAGCGAATGGAGCCAGAGCTTCGTCACCGATGACAGTGGTCAGCACCTTCTCGCCAGCCTTGATGGTTACGGTGTAGTCCGTAGCAGCGTTCTCACCCTCGTTCTTCACGATAGCGGTGATGGCAGCAGCCTGACCGGCCTTAACGCTGGCAGGAGCCTTCACGTTGATAGAGAGGTCATACTCGTAGAGGTCTACGATGCGGATATTGTCAATAATGACATTATCCTCATACTGGTTGACACTTGCTGTAGGAATCGTAGCAAGGATACCTACTGAAGCGTATGCACCACCCTTAATATTGCTCAGTACCTGCTTGATGCTGGTATACTCAGCGGTAAGGCTGAATTCGCCAAGTACGGTCAGTTCACCACCCTCGGCAGCACCGATAACCTTGATCTTATCGACATTCTGACCATTACGGGCATCAAAGATGATGGTCGGATTGGCAGCAGCATTCAGATTAACCCTCGGCAGAACGAAGAATACCTCTGAAGAAGTACCATCATTGTAAAGCTTCAGGGCATAGCCATCGTCGTCAGAAGACTGAGTGTCAATACCTAAGCCACCATTAGACTCCCAGACGTAGTGCAAGGTCTTACCGGTGAATCCTTCCAGGATAGGCAACTCGTCGGGAGCACCAACCAGAGCGTAGTCATAAGACTCAGCAGGATCGGTCGTTGTATTGCCATCGCTGGCAGAGATGCCGAAGTACTGGTAACGCTGGTCACCTGTCAGTGTGTTGTAGTCAATAGTTGCAGTTGTAACACCAGTAACAGTAGCAATAGGTTCGTCTGGAACGAGTTCCTGCATAGTATAACCAGGAATAATCTCTACCTCTTCAATGTGCATGGGGTAAATGGTGTACTCAACAGCATCCGTATTGACATAGCCGCCATTTGCACCTGCAACAGGATCCCATGTGAAGGTGATGGTAGAAGCTGAAGAGCTGGCAACAACGAAGTTGTCTACATCGCCCAACTCGTCAACACCTACGAATACGCTAATCTTGTCGCTCTTCAAACCTGCTCCGTCAGCGTTAGAAGGAATAACCTGGTAAGTATATACTTTGCCGTTCTCTACGTTTTCATCCTTCCAGGTCTGCTCAGAACCATAGGCGATGTTCTCCAAAGTCTTTACGACAACATCGTCGCGATAGATGTCAACATTCAGCGTACCAGTAGCAGTAGCACCGTTCACGAAAGTGGTAGGAGCCGTGAAGGAAACGTTGGCTTCCAGAGCACCCTGAGCACCTGCGGTAACAGTAAAGTCGGCAACGGCGGCAGGAGCAGTAGGCTCTGCACCCTTCTCGATAGTCAACTTAGCAACAGACAGTGTGCTCATGTCGGCATCAGAGATAGCGTGGATAGCTACGAAATAGTCACCGTCCTCTTCTACAGAGAATGAACCCTCGTAATCGACATATTCACCAGCATCAGCAACGGTAGCAGGCAGGATGACCTTGTCCAGTCCTTCAACAGTAGCGGCCTTGCCCAACTTGACCTCGAAGCGCTCTGGGAATATCGTGCTACCCTTAGCATTGATGGTCAGATTATAGTTCTTACCAGCCACGAAGTGGATAGGCATAGAAATGAGATAATCATCAGCAGCATTCTCGCCATGATATGAGTAGAAAGCACCATTGCTTGAAGACCATTTCCAAGTCTTGCCATCGTCGTTAGCGTCGATAACGTTGAAGACGTCAAGAGAACCGCTCTGAGTGAAGTCTACAACATAAGGAACCTGGATAACAGCAGACAAGAATACAGAAACCTCCTCACTCTTCACGCCAACACCAGTAGTATTATAAGGAATGACCTGATAAACATGTGTACCAACAGTCAGAGTCTCGTCGTTGTCAACATAGCTCAGTTCAGCACCAGGAGTAACACCCTCGGTCAGGCTCTTGATGACAGCACCATCGCGCAGAATGTCAATCTGTGTCAGATCAGTAAGATCGTCACCACCTACCGTCTTGGTAGGAGCCTTGAAACTTACAGTAGCCTCCAGTTTATTCTCAGTAGCAACTACGCTCAGATTTGTAACAGCATCAGGAGCTGCAACATCAGCACCTGCCTCTACGAGGAAGTTTGCTATCGTCAAACGGTACTGATCGGCATCACTGGTAGCATGAATACCGAAGTGATAGTAACCAGTCTCGGCAACTGATACATTTTCGTTCTCATAGGTAACAAATGTAGTTGAAGCAACTGTTACTTCAGAAATAACGCTCTGGGTTAGAGCAGAAGCCTTAGCCTCTTTACCCAGCAGTACCTCAAACTTCTCTGGGAAGCTTGCACCTTGAGCCTTGGCATCAATAGCAAAGTGATATTTCTTGCCTGCCTCCAACTTAATAGCAGGAGAAATCAGCCAGTCGTCGCCATTGTTACTTGAGTTCCACTTATAATAGGTACCATTAGTTGAGTCAAAGCTCCATGTAGAACCATCCTTGTTGCTGTCGATAACACCAAAGACACCAAACAAGTCTGCACTGTTCAACGCATTAGTATAAGGTAAAACGTTAACATCGGCACCTGTAGATGCCGTAGGCTCCTCAGGGGCCTCCTTTGAAATAACGATATCCTTATAAGCCTCCAAATAGTAAACTGCATCCTTCTTAGCATTAGCCAACAAGGTGTTCACAGAAGTCAGCGTCTTGGCGGCAGCATCATAGGTCATCTTGAAATCCTGCAATTCAGCAGAAGAAGCGCCTAAGTCGGTAGAACCTGTTGCATAGATTTCGTAAGAGCTATAATTTCCCAAGAACTGCAAGCCACTGAACGTTACAGTAGTTCCATCGATAGTACCCTTAATCCAAGAGTTGGGGAAGTTATCGAAGATGCCACTGAGATAAACATCGTTACCGACGAAAGCAACCTTGGCGAAACCGTCGTCATCGCCCTGAGAACCAACAAGAGTCTGACTCTGATACCATGTTTCTACAGTAGCGCCATCAGGAAGTTCGATAGGCTGTGGAGCTACATAGTCAGGGTCATAGCTAAATACGGTCTCATAGTCACCGTAGCCAGAGAATGTATTGTCATCTGTCCAGAAGGCAGCAACAGGATGGTCTTCATCAGTATCATCCAAAGAAATAGTGTTGCCGTCAACAGTCAGCGTAATGTCACCTGCAACCTCAGTCCAGCCATTTTCATCATCATATGCAGTCTTAGCGATGTACAAACCATAGTTATAGTTAGCATTGTAGAATACAATCTGACCGGCAGGAATGGTAATCTTATTACCTTCTTTAGTACCCTTTACCCAAGCACCAGAACCAACAGTTGAGATAAAGTCTTTAATATAGACAACGCCATCGGCAGTCTCTACGATCTCAGCCTTACCACCCTGTTCTTGATAGTACAGCTGCTGGTTGCTAACATAATAACCAAAGCCTGCGCGATCATACAACTTGCTCTCGCCTTCAGCAGGAGAAGTAATAACACCATTAGCGTCAACAACTTCAGCGCGGTTAGAAGCTCTTCTTGCAGAAGCTTTCTCAGCGTCGAAGGTGACAGCGCGGGGACTAACAAAAGCCTTAGCAGAAGCGACACCCTTGTTCAGAACAGAAGCGGCCTTACCCTGCTGTACAGCTCTGAAGTTCTCCTCCATCTGCTTCTCGAAAACAGCCTTGTCTTCCTGAATGTTGTTAATGGCTGTTTCTAAGAGTGTGGCCTTAGCAATCTGCTGATGCATAGCACCGGTGAAGTCTAATCCGACAGTCGCGCCGTTAAACTTCTCCTTCAGCTCTTTAGCCTTTTGCACATCAAATGTCTTGGCAGGACCGACGCTCAGCGTAGTAATCTGCTGCTTAGCGGCCTTCTTGACAAACTGTGCATGAGCAGGTACAGCCAACAACAATGCGGCTAATACCAAAAAAGATGTAAACTTTTTACCCATAATAGAACAATTTTGTTGATTAATAAAAAATATAATGTTAAAGTTACGATTCGTTTCCGTTGTCTAACAAGAAATGCGAGTGCAAAGGTAACAAATTATCAGAATAAATGCAAACTTTTTTGCATTTTTATTAGAAAAAAAGTCAATATACCAACAATTTGGTATAATCCACAGCCATCAGCCCCTATATACCTTAATATATATAGGACATGTTTGCCAAGGACTCAAGGGAATAGTGATGGTTCGAGTGATTATTGAAGAAAAATTTGGATATTTCATTATAATCTATTATCTTTGCAGGCAGATTTGTATCAATAACTAATTATAACGTTCAATAAAATTACAGTTTGCGTATGAAAAGATTTACTCTATTGACGATGCTATGCGCTCTATTCAGCGTAGTATCATTCGCACAGGAAAAGTCGCCGATGTTCAAACCCATCAAGGCAACACGTACAAATGTGCAAGTTACTCCATTAACAGGAAAAGCCATTACCAATGCTGCAAGGCGCAGTGCTGAGGACATTGTTACTCCTCCTGCTGGTTTGGCGACGGAGGCTTATACCCTACAGGCCACCTTTACTGCAGGTAATTCTCAAACCGATGATACGCGCACCATTCAGATTGGTATTGACGGTACTGACGTCTATTTCCAGGGATTCAGCCATTATGCCTCGGAAGGATGGGTAAAGGGAACGCTCAATGCTGAGAAGACAAGCATCACGCTTGCTTCACCTCAGTATTATGGTGTGTTCAACAGTGGAGGAACTGATTACCCCATTTATTTCATCTACAACCGATATGTCGACGATTCGGATGACACCTATCCTACAGAATTGGTTCTCGGATACGATGCTGCATCAGGCGAAATCACATTGCCTACAGGGTCTAAAACCTATTTCCTGGAAGGTGCTGCAGCTGTAAACGATTGGTCTTGCTATGGTTACTCGCTCATCAAGGGCATCGTAAAAGGCGAGCCTGTTGCTCCCGAGGTAGTAGTACTGCCTGACGGTGTTGTCGCTGAGCCTTTTGCCATGAGCTACAAAGATAACAATGGAAATGACTGCTCTACCTCTGTCAATGTGGCAGTAGACGGCAATGACGTTTATATCCAGAAATTAAGTTCGTATCTCCCTGATGCATGGGTAAAAGGTACGAAGGACGGCAACAACGTGATTTTCGCTGCCAATCAGTATATGGGCGACTATGCAAAAATGCAGTCATTCTTCTTCTATTCGGGTGAGGCCACCTTCGTTTATGATGCAGAGACAGAATCATATAGTGCTGAGGGGGAAATCTATGGCGTATTAGGTGAACAGTATTACGATGGTCGTTACTTCAATCCTGTTTTGAAGAAGGTCGTTGAAGTTGCCGCAACTCCCGCAAACCCGACGATTACGGGCATCGAAGATAGCAGCTATGGTGACGTTGTCGTATTCAACGTTCCTGTAACGGATGTCAACGGTAATGGTATGGTAGGCGACAAACTGTCATTCCAGTTCTTTGTCGACATCGAGCAGGAAATTAGTCCTCTGACCTTCACACCAGAATACTTCTCCAAGCTGACCGAGCCAATGACGGTCATTCCTTTTGGCTTCACTGAGGGTTACGACTTCTACCCCACCTACATCTATCTTAACATGCCTCATGACACATGGAACAAGATTGGTATCCAGAGCACTTACACAGGTGGTGACGAAGAGCACAAGTCAGAGATTACCTGGTTCACCATCAAGGAATACACCAAAGTCACTATCGACTTCAACAGCATGGAGGTGCCCACATCCAGCTCTTCAAGCGATGCTGGCGACATCACCGCAGCCACCGACTTCACGGCAGGTTCTGTCGTACTGACCGTATCGCCCTCAACAACCGGCACACCTAACCGTATGTGGGGCACCGATGATGGTCCTCAGCTGCGCATGTACAGCGGTACGATGACCTTCAGCGTTCCTATTACCAAGGTTATCAAATCGATTACCTTCAACACTAACAACAAGTGGAATACGGGCAACAGTGCAGACTGTGGCACGCTTGATGGCAAAGAGTGGACAGGCAATGAGCGCAAGGTTGTCTTCACCATCGCAGGTAACTCTCAGATTAACAGCATCAACATCGTCACCGACGACTACGTACCGACACCTGTTGAGGCTCCCGAAGGTCTGGAGACTGCAACCTACATCTTCTCAGCTCAGTGTGTTGAGGCAGGCGAAGAGGAAGAAGCTCCTGAAGCATACGAATATCAGACAGAGGTGGGCTTCGTTGGCAACGACGTCTACTTCAAGGGACTTTCTGACAACACTGCCGACATGTGGGTAAAGGCCACCAAGAACGCTGATGGCAAGTATGTCATTCCCGCCCTCCAGTATATGGGTCAGTTAAGCTTCTTTGGTGTCTTCGTCTTCGACTACTACGTCACAGCAATGGATGAGACTGGCAACGCAGCAGATATTGTTCTTGACTATGATGCCGACAGCAACAAGTTCACTACCAGCCAGAAGGTTGTCCTCAATGGTGCTCTTGACGACTGGGATCCCTATCAGACATTCACCCAAGTCGCTATCACGAAGTTTGTCGAGGTAGCAGCAACACCTGCCATCCCAACGTTCGAATCCATTAACTTCGTTGATACCGAATATCCCAGCATCTATTGTTCAATACCTGCTGTAGGAACCAATGGCGAGACACTGAACGCCAACAAGCTGTTCTACACCGTATGGGTTGAGAAGAACGGAGAGTCTCAGAAGTACACCTTCACCGCAGCCCGCTACGCTGATGACTTCGACGAAGATGTTGTGGAGGTTCCTTACAAGCACGATGGCGAAGACCTCTACGCTTATGGTGAGATCATCTACTTCGAGGAGACTCTCGACGAGCTCGCTACATGGTCAAAGGTGGGTATCCAGAGCATCTACTATGGTGCCGGCGAGCGCCGCGAGTCTGACATCGCATGGATGGAGAACGGCAGTACTGATGGCATCAGCGACATCAAGGCCGATAGGCAGAATGGTAACGCCGTCATCTACAACCTCGCAGGTCAGCGTATCGCCAACGGCCAGAAGCCAACAGCCAAGGGCCTGTACATCATCAATGGCAAGAAAGTCTTGGTGAAGTAAGATACGATTTCTTATCATCAATAACAAAGGAGAATGGCAAACCGTTTCGTTTGCCATTCTTTTTTATACCCCTCATCGATAACAAATCGACAGAAAATGTTGGTCGAATGATGATAATTTATTATCTTTGCACCCCAATACTAAACAGACATTATAAATAACTATTCATTTCAAATTCATTGCGTATGAAGAAAATTACTCTAATGACATTGCTCTTCGCACTGTTCAGCGTAGTAGCATTCGCACAGAAGGACGTGAATCTGAC
Organism: uncultured Prevotellaceae bacterium; assembly: GCA_900313235.1. Lineage (GTDB taxonomy): Bacteria > Bacteroidota > Bacteroidia > Bacteroidales > Bacteroidaceae > Prevotella. The sequence goes on from OMQN01000020.1 coordinate 24,155, forward strand.
CCGATGGCAGGGTAAGGTTACAGGCCCGAGTTATTCCATGAAGGGCGTAGAGCGCAATGCTCAGTCCACAACGACAGCAGCCAGACGTGCTTCTGGCGAGACGGTAACGCCTCCATCCACTGCCACCGTGCAGACGTGGTACACCGTTGGCGGTCAGTTTTTCGTCTATGGCCGCTTCGGTTTTGAGGACCAGACTGCTCAGGTTCCCACCGTCAACGTAGCCATCGACGGCAGTGACCTCTACATTGCCGGACTGGCCCACTTTGCTCCCAACGGATGGATCAAGGGAACCATCAGCGGCAATACCGTAGTCTTTCCCTGCAGCACTTTAGCAGGTGCCGACGGTGATTACGAGTTTCACGTCATAGGTAGCAACGACGCAGAGAAAGTAGCTGATAACATTGTCTTCAACTACGATGTCGAGCAGGGTCTGTTGGAAGCAGCAACGACCCTCATCATAGAGTCTCCCACAAGCGCTGCTCCTGGAGATGCCATCACTGCCTATGCCTACTGGGCAATGCCTAAGTTCAGCAAGGATGAGCCCAAGGGTCCGGAGCCTGTAGTAGCTCCAGAGGGTCTGGTCACTTCAGAATGGGCTGTCAGCGCAGTCGACAACTACGGCGCTCCCGTGGCCACCTATTTCTATATTGGCTTCGACGGCAACGACGTCTATCTCAAAGGCTTCACCCACTACCTTCCTGAAGCATGGCTCAAGGGTACCCTGAGCGAGGATGGCAAGAGCATCACCTTCGAGGGCGGCCAGTATTTCGGCCCCTGCGATGCAGACCTCTACACCCACTATGAGTTCTATCTGAAAGATGGCTTTACGCTTGCCTACGACGCCGATGCCGGCAAGATGACTGGACAGGGTGAGCTGTATGTCTTTGAGGCTATCAGGTCTTACAAGGGCGACGTATACAACAATCCCGTCATCACCAAGGTTGTTGAGCAGGCCGGCAAGCCCGCTACGCCCAACATTTCACAGATCTACGACGGCACGCTTGCTCCTATTGTGATGTTCACCATTCCTACGACTGATGTCAACGGCAATGCTATGCTGTCTTCCAAGGTCTCTTTCCAGTTCCTCAAGGATATCGAGGAGGAGATTTCACCCGTCGTCTTCGACCCCGCCGACTATCCCACGCTGACGGAGCCTATGACCGTGTTCCCATACGGTTTTACTGACGACAGCTACCTCTTCTACAACAACATGCATTTGTATCAGAAGGACTTCGGTCGCTGGAACAAGATTGGCCTGCAGATTATCTATACCGGCGGTGACGAGGAGAACAAGTCGGACATCTTCTGGCTCGACATCAAGCCTTATGAGAAGGCCTTCTTCAACTTCAATGCCATGGAGGTTGCTTGCTCGTCAACCACCAACCACGATGGCGACATCACCGAGCCTCTGCTCCTGACAGAGAACAAGGTTAAGTTGACCGTATCTCCCAAGACATCGGGTAGCAACGAGAACCGCTTCTGGAGTACCAACAATGGTCCCCAGCTGCGCATGTACAGCGGTACGATGACCTTCCAGGCTCCTGTGGGCAAAGTAATTACCAAGATTGTATTCAATGACGGCAAGTGGAATGATGGCAACAGCGCCGACACGGGTGCTTTTGATAAAAAAGTTTGGCAAGGCGAAGCCAACAAGGTCGTTGTCACCATTGCCGGCAACACTCAGCTGAACAGCATCGAGGTCTATCCCACCGACATGACTCCCGTAGTCGTCAACGTCCCCGAGAGTCTGGTGACAAACACCTACATCCTCAAGGCTAACGTCCAGAAGCCCTACTACGATCCCGCCGAGGCAACCCTTTGGCTCAACGGCGGCTTCGACGGTGACGACTTCTACATCCAGGGCTTGGCCCAGGATGCCAACGACAGCGCCAAGGACCTCTGGGTAAAGGCCACCAAGAACGAGGCCGGCCAGTATGTCATCCCTGCCAACCAGTTCATGGGCGAGGTTTCCTTCTGGATGAGCACCGCCAGCTACTTCTTCACCGCTGTGGATGCAGAGGGCAACATGGTTGATGCCGTCTTCAACTACGACGCTGAGAAGGGCGAGTTCACCACCACACAGGCACTCGTCATCAACAGCGCCCTTACCGAACTGAATCCTCAGGAGACCTTCACGAATGTAGCCATCACAAAGTTCGACGAGGTAGCAGCTACCCCCGCTACTCCAACGGTGAAGGCTCTCGTCTTCGACGAATGGTCACACAACATCCAGTTCTATGTTCCTACCGTTGGCACCAATGGCGAGACGCTGAATCCCAGCAAGCACTTCTACACCATCTGGGTAGAGGTCAACGGCGAGCAGAAGCCCTACGTCTTCACGGCCGACATGTACTATACCGACCAGGATGTCACCGAACAGCCCTACAGCATGTACTACAGCTCATGGGACAATGCCCACAACATCTACTTCGCCGACGACGCTGCTGTCTTCGCTACCTGGACCAAGGTGGGTGTACAGAGCATCTACTATGGTGGTGGCGAATGCAAGAAGTCTGAGATTGCATGGGGCACCCTCACTGGCATCAGCGACATCAAGGCAGACATGCAGAATGGCAACGCCGCCATCTACAACCTTGCAGGTCAGCGCATAGCTAACGGCAAAAAGCCTGCTGCTAAAGGCCTGTACATCATCAATGGTAAGAAGGTTATCGTGAAGTAAGTTACGATTTCTTATCATCAATAACCAAAAAGAATGGCAAACCGTTTCGTTTGCCATTCTTTTTTATTGCTTAGCTTAACGCATCAGAGGTTGACCACCATCTGGTTGCCCTTATAGTTGACGACGGGAACATCCTGGGGTTCGAAGTCGAGGGCGCGGGGCTTGTCGGCCGTGACGTAGACGATGCGGAAGCGGCGCTCCTTGAGCATGCCCTTGAAGTCACCCTGGCGCTTGCCGAAGGTCAGCGTCTTGGCGGCATCGTCGTAGGTGATGTCGATGGTGGCACACTTGCCCTTCTCATAGTTGTAGTTGGTACCCTCGTCTTCATAGAGCTGGAAGGTGCCATTGCTACCGGCATAGACATACAGCGTAATGTTGTCGGCAGGACGCTCGTCGCTATACTGCATCTCAGGACCATAGGGAATGATGCTACCCTCACGAACAAAGACGGGGATGCGCTCATAGGGGGCATCGACAATGAGTCTGCGACCAACGGGGCTGTTAGCAGTTCGCTCTTGGCTATTGGCAGCTTCCTTGTCTATCACCTTCTCACCGGTATAGAGGTCGTACCAGCCCGACTGCTTGGGGAAGTAGACGGAGCGGTTGCGTGCCTTGTAGTAGCCTACGGGACATGCCATCAGGGCAGGACCGAACATCCACTGGTCCTTGATATCGTAGATGTCACCGTCGCCATTGAAGTCCATCACGAGACCGCGCATCATGGTATAGTCCTTGGTATGTACCCAGCCAGCCATGGAATAGAGGTAAGGCATCAGACGATAGCGCAGCTTGTCATAGTAGACAAACGACCGGTAGGCAGGATGGTTGTCGGGGGCAATGTTCCAGATTTCGCGCAGGGGCCACTGGCCATGCACGCGGAACAAGGGGATGAAGGTGCCGAACTGGCTCCAGCGAGCCTGCAGCTCACGCCACTCCTTGAGGTCTTCGTTCTCGACACCCTGACGGTCGAAGAGCTGCTGAGCAGCGACATAGCGGTTTTCTACGCAGAAGCCGCCCTGGTCCATACCCCAGAAGGGCAGTCCCGACATGGAGTAGTTGAGGCCTGCGGTCATCTGTGCACGCATATCCTCCCAACGGGTACCGATGTCGCCGCTCCACGTGGCGGTGCTGAAGCGCTGCTCGCCGGCAAAACCGCTACGCGTCAGCAAGAAGACGCGCTGGTTAGGATTGACGGAGCGCTGTCCGTTGTAGATGGCATCGGCATTGACGATGGAGTAGGCGTTGAAAAACTCGGTGGTAGTGCCCAGAGCCGTAGGTCCGCTGAGTGCCTTGCGATACCACATGGGTGTGCAGTCGCGGACGTTAGGCTCGGAGGCATCCATCCACCAGGCATCGATGCCATACTTATACTTAGAGTAGAGGTTCTCGTCCATCTGGCGCCAGAACATCTTGCGGGCACCGGCATCGTAGGCATCGTAGAACGAACCCACATAGCCAGGACCTACCCAGTCGTGGATGTCGTCCTTGACAGCCTGATGGTACATCCATCCTTTCTTGTCGAGCTCCTTATAGTTATCCGTGTTGCAGTAGAACTTGGGCCATACGGAAATCATAAAGCGGCCACCCATCTGGTGAACGTTGTCAAGCATAGCCTGCGGATTGGGGAAGCGCGACTGCTCAAACTGGTGCGAGCCCCACTGGTCCTCTACCCAGTAGTTCCAGTCCTGAACGATGTTGTCACAGGGAATCTGACGCTTGCGGAACTCACTGAGTGTGCCGACAATCTCGTCGGAGGTCTTGTAGCGCTCACGACTCTGCCAGAAGCCTAGCACCCACTTAGGATAGACGGGAGCCTTGCCTGTCAGCGTACGATAGCCCGCAATAATCTCGTCGGCATTCTGACCAGCAATGAAGTAGTAGTCCATATCCTTCGCCATCTCCGTCCAGATGCTCAAGCGGTCTTGCTGGCGACCCTTTACAGAAGCACGCAAGCCACAGTAGCTGACGCCACCATCCGGTTTCCACTCGATGCGCAACTGGTAGCGGAGGCCCTTGAACAGCATCTTCTGGAACTTATAAGAGTTGGGGTTCCAGGCGGTACGCCAACGTTCCGGGACGACCTCTTCGCCACCGATATAAACCTTGATGTACCCAGCATAGTAGAGGATAAAATTGAACGACGAGGTGGCTTTCGGTTCGATGAAGCCCTCATAGACCACCGTAGCGCCGTTGAGGTTGAAGCCTTTGGGCAGGTTCTTAATGCCACCAGGCTCTGTCTGCTGTGCCAATTCTGACTTCTCTGGGGTATCGAACTCGTAATACAGCGAATCTTCCTGGCGCACCAGCGTCTTACCATTCTGATCGGTATAGGTTCCCGTAAGATGGCCCTCAGCACCTTTCTTGTCATAGAGTTTGAAGATGCGGTTCAACTGCTGGTAGTCGTCGGGGTTACCGAAACGGCCGTAGGAATAAGCGTCCCACAGCACGCCGTAGTTCTTGCTGGAC
>OMQN01000164.1 GCA_900313235.1 uncultured Prevotellaceae bacterium
AATACCATAGATATAGGTCAATGCGATTTCGCCACGCTTCTCCTGGGGCAAATCTACTCCAACAATTCTTATTGCCATTGTTTGTAACTAAAAAATAATGATGTTAAAATTCGAATTTTTGCTAAAAAGCATGCAAAGGTACGCAGAATTTCTGAGATTCCGCTACCTTTTTATGCTTATTTAACATAAATCTTTAACCCTGACGCATCTTGTACTTGGGGTTCTTCTTGTTGATAACGAACAGACGACCCTTACGACGAACGATCTTGCAGTCGGGGGTACGCTTCTTCAACGATGCTCTTGTCTTCATATTATTTGGTCTCCAAAATTATTTGTATCTAAATACAATACGTCCTTTTGTCAGGTCGTAGGGACTCATCTCTACCTTCACCTTATCACCGGGAAGTATCTTGATGTAGTGCATGCGCATCTTACCCGATATGTGGGCGATGATGGGCACACCATTTTCTAACTCTACGCGGAACATCGCATTAGACAATGCCTCAACGATGGTTCCATCCTGCTCAATAGCGCCTTGTTTTGCCATACTTGCTTAATAACGTTTGCCTTCAATTTGTTCTACTTCTTCGAAAGAAGATAATATCTCTGCCTGGCCTTTGCGGACACACAACGTATGCTCGAAGTGTGCTGCCGGCTTGCCGTCGCGGGTGCGGATGGTCCAGCGGTCCTTTCCATCCAGATAGATGTCTCGCTTGCCCATGGTAATCATCGGTTCGATAGCGATACACATCCCTGCTTTCAGCATGATGCCATTGCCACGTCGACCGTAGTTAGGCACCTGCGGGTCTTCATGCATCTCGTGACCGATGCCATGGCCAGTCAACTCACGGACGATACCATAGCCTTGAGCTTCGCAATGTTCTTGCACTGCACTGCTGATATCACCAAGATGTCGACCTGCTACGGCATTCTCTATACCCTTATAGAGTGACTCCTTCGTCGTGCGGAGCAACGTCTTGACTTCTTCGCTGACCTCGCCGACACAGAACGTGTAGCAGGAGTCGCCGCAGAAGCCGTTGAGCAGCGTACCGCAGTCGATGGAGATGATGTCGCCGTCCTTCAGGACAGTCTCTTCATTGGGAACGCCGTGAACTACGACATCATTTACCGAGGTGCAGATGCTGGCGGGAAACGGCCCTCCATATGGATTGGGGAAACCCTTGAAAGTAGGAATTGCTCCATTGTCGCGAATGAACTCGTCGGCAATTTGATCCAACTGGAGGGTCGTTACACCAGGCTTGATATGTTTTGCTAATTCGCCAAGGGTCTTTCCAACAAGTTGGTTGGCCTGGCGCATCAGCTCTATTTCATCTTCAGTCTTCAGATAGATCTTCATACTGAACCTTAGTAGGCACTCATGTTACGTCCGTGGATGCGGCCAGAATTGAGCAGACCGTCATAGTGACGCATGAGCAGATGGCTCTCAATCTGCTGGAGTGTGTCGAGCACAACACCAACGAGAATCAGCAGTGACGTACCGCCGAAGAACTGAGAGAAGGCATCCTGCACATTAAGCAGTCCTGCGAGTGCAGGCATGATAGCGATGAAGGCAATGAACAGCGAACCCGGCAAGGTGATGCGTGACATCACTTCGTCGATGAAGTCTGCTGTGGGCTTACCAGGCTTGATGCCAGGGATAAAGCCGTTGTTGCGCTTCATGTCTTCTGCCATCTGTGTAGGATTGAGCGTAATAGCAGTATAGAAATAGGTGAATGCGATGATCAGGAATGCAAAGATGATGTTGTACATCCAGCTGTGATGATCAAGCATAGAACGTACGAACCAACTTGCGTTCTCCGGAGCTGCATACTGTACGAAAGCCAACGGGATGAACATCAGTGCCTGAGCAAAGATGATAGGCATCACGTTAGCAGCGAACAGTTTCAGGGGGATATACTGACGGGCACCACCTACCTGCTGGTTGCCAACAACACGCTTAGCATACTGTACGGGAACCTTGCGGACACCCTGTACCAGTACGATGGCTGCGCATACTACCAAATAGAGAATGATAATCTCGACGAGGAACATCACCAGACCACCACCAGTGATAGCGGTGAAGCGAGAGGTTACCTCCTGAATGAACGCCTGTGGCAGGCGTGCAATGATACCGATCATAATGATCAGCGAGATACCATTTCCTATTCCCTTATCTGTAATGCGCTCACCCAACCAGAGGATAAACATACTGCCGGCAGCCAGGATAATTGTTGCTGGGAATACGAATACTGACCAGCTGATACCAGGAGCCAAGGCAGCACCGGCCTGCATCTTCAGATTGATGAGATAGCTCGGTGCCTGGAACAGCAGGATAGCTACTGTCAGGTACCGAGTATAAGTCATAATCTTCTTGCGGCCGCTCTCACCCTCACGCTGCATCTTCTGGAAATAAGGTACAGCGACAGCGAGGAGCTGCATGACGATAGAAGCAGAGATGTACGGCATGATTCCGAGCGCAAAGATGGATGCGTTGGAAAATGCACCACCAGAGAACATATCCAGCAGTGACATCAGACCACCGGCAGTCTGTGACTGCAGTTTGTCCAACAGCGCAGGATTGATACCAGGAAGTACTACGAATGAGCCGAAGCGGTAAATGGCTACGAACAGCATCGTGATAAGGATGCGCTGACGCAGGTCCTCAATCTTCCAAATGTTCTTCAGTGTCTCTATTAACTTCTTCATTGTCTTGTTTAGATTATAGTTGCGTTACTGAGAATGCATTGGCCTCGACGTCAATCTTAGCCTTCAGTTCACCATTACCAAGAACCTTTACCAGTTCCTTGCCATTGGTCAGGCCGGCAGCAACCAGCTCTGCAACGCCAATCTTGGTGAGGTTCTTCTCCTCTGCAAGCTTCTGCAGAGTAGAAAGGTTTACTGCGAAGTACTCCTTGTGGTTGATGTTCTTGAAACCAGACTTCGGCAGACGACGCTGCAGTGGCATCTGACCACCCTCGAAACCTATCTTCTTCTTGTAACCTGAACGAGCCTTGGCACCCTTGTGACCACGGGTAGAGGTACCACCCAGACCTGAACCAGGTCCACGGCCGATTCTACGACGTGAATGTGTAGAGCCCTCAGCTGGCTTTAAAGTATGTAGTTTCATAATCGTATCT
>OMQN01000032.1 GCA_900313235.1 uncultured Prevotellaceae bacterium
AGGGAAGTCCTTACGCACATGGCCATCGGTGACAGCCTTCGTACCATTCATCATAATCTCCGTACCATAGTACAGCTGTGGAATGCGACGTACAGTAAGCAGCAGTGCCAAACCCTGTTTCAGGGCTGTGATATCCTGTCCGTCACCTAAGAAGCGGTCGGTGTCATGATTGTCGAGAAAGGCCATGACACTCGATGGATTCGGATACAGATAATCATAGCAGAACGAGTTGTACAAACGGTTCATGCCGCGCCACCATCCATCGGTAATCTCATGTTTGGCAGAGTCGAGCTTCTCCTGGAACGAGAAGTCCATGACGGTCTTCAGGTAGCTATTCTCGTCAGAGAGTTTGCTATCCTTCTGCCATGCCGCAGTATAGGCTGGCTCTGTTACCCATGTCTCACCAACGGTGTTGAAGTTGGGATACTCTTCGTCCAACTCCTTCATCCACGCTGCCATCGGCTTGCGGAAGGCGTAGGGATAGGTATCCATACGGATGCCGTCAATGCCGGCAGTCTCTATCCACCACTTACTGTTCTGTATCAGATAGCGCATCAGGTGCGGATTATTCTGGTTGAGGTCAGGCATGGTAGAGACAAACCATCCCTCAGTGGTCTCCTTCATATCCACCTCTGAAGCGTATGGATCAAGGACGGGCGTCAGCTTATAGCTGGTCTGCAGGAAGTCCGTACCACGCGAGTCACTGGTTCCTCCCGACTGTTCCAGCCACCCTGGCAGGTTCAGCCAGTCCTTAGAAGGCTGGTCAGCCACCCATGGGTGTTCAAAACCGCAGTGGTTGAAGATCATGTCCATCACCACCTTCAAACCCTTCTTATGACAGGCGTCAATCAGCTGGCGATACTGTTCGTTAGTGCCAAAGCGGGGGTCTACACGGTAGTAGTCGGTACAGGCATAGCCATGATAGGTAGACCACTGTCCATGGTCGGGAGAGTCGTTCTCCAAGATTGGTGTAAACCATAGTGCAGTGACACCCAACTCGTTGAAATAGTCCAGATGTTGCTGCAGACCTTCCAAGTCGCCTCCATGACGCAGCGACGGAGCATTGCGGTCTTCCTGATAGGTGCGCAGTCCTTTCAGCTGTGCCTGATGGTTGGCACCCTGTGCAAAGCGGTCGGGCATCAGCAGGTAGAGCACGTCGCTGATGTCGAAGCCGTTGCGCTTGTCACCACTCATCTCACGAGCCTTCAGTTGGTAGTCGACTGTTAGCTTTTGGCTCTTAGCCTTGGGCTTGGGGCCTGGAATCTGAAAGGTCAGCTTCATTGTTCCTGGTTTAGCCTCTTTCAGATTCAGATACACCAACAGGTAGTTGGGGGAGTCCAGACGTACGAGACTGTCTATCACCACGCCAGGATAGTCGGTGGTGACACGCTCTGCGTCACGTATACCCTTACCATACACCATCAGCTGTACCTCAGGGTTCTTCATACCGACAAACCAGTTTGTCGGATCAATGCGTGTAATTGTCTGTTTTGCAGCATGCATGGTCATTGTAGCACTCAGCAATAGTGTTAGGAAAAATAGCTTTTTCATCATCTGTTAATTATGTAGGATAATAGCCGACTGTGCGCCGACAGATATTTCAGAACCACATACACTTCCAAGGCCTTGCTCATCGATGACTCCATCACGGCAGACAATAGAATAGCTACCCTTAGGGATGGTGACACACTGCATCTTGCGTGTAGCATTCAGCACCACGATGATGTCACGCCAGTCGTCGCGGCCGGCATAGTTCTTCAGTCGGAAGGCTACCACTTCTTTCGGCGCATCAAGGAACTCCAGATGCTTGCGCACCAAGTCTGCACAGCCTAAGCGGAAAGCGGGATGGTTCTTGCGTAAGCGAATCAGACGCTGATAGTAGTTGAACACCTGCGGATAGGTGCGGAGGTTCTCCCAGTCCAGCTGATTGATGGAGTCTGGCGATTCAAAACTGTTATGTACACCTTTCTTGGTGCGCAGCAGCTCCTCGCCACTAAGCATGAAGGGTACACCCTGCGAGGTGAAGACGGCAGTCTGTGCCAACAGGTCAAGGCGGATAAGCTCATCCATCTGACCATTTGACAAGGAACCATCTGACGATTTCAAAGAGGGGATGCTGGCCTTCAGGCGGTCTACCAGACACATGTCGTCGTGGCAAGAGACATACGACATCATCTGGGTAGGTTCTATAGCCCAGGGAGCTTTGGAGTAGTTGACCTTCGACATATCGACCTGTGGATGACTGATGCAACCCACGATGCCATACTTCAGACTCTCCACGCAGTCGGGAGCGCCCCCCAGCCAACCAGGCTTGGTATCGTCAGAGAACGGGCCACGCAGGGCATCGCGTATCTCGTCAGAGAAAGCGGCAATGCCGGACATCTGCGGGATGTTGGCCTTCATGCCCAGCTTCTCGTTAGGCAATGCGCAACTGCCTGCGCTCCATCCCTCTCCATATATAAATATGGTGGGGTCTATCTCGTTGACCATCTGACGTATCTGGTTCATCGTCTCAATGTCGTGGCAGCCCATCAGGTCAAAGCGGAAGCCGTCAATGTGGTACTCGTCAATCCAGTACTTCACCGACTCCATCATGAACTTACGCATCATCGGTTTCTCGCTTGCAGTCTCGTTGCCGCAACCCGAACCATTGGAATATATAGGCTTTTGGCTTTTAGCTATCTGCCCATCGCCAACTGCCAACTGCCTATAATAGTAGTCGGGATAGGTACGCTGGAAGTTAGAGTGGTCGATGTCGTAGGTATGGTTATATACCACATCAAGGATGACGCGGATGCCCGCCTTGTGGAGAGCCTGCACCATCTGCTTGAATTCACGGATGCGTACCTCTGGCTTTGACGGGTCGGTAGAGTAGCCTCCCTCTGGCACATTGTAATTGACAGGGTCATACCCCCAGTTATACTGTGGTTCGTTGAGACGTGTCTCGTCAACAGAACCATAGTCGTAGCTGGGCAGGATATGGACCGCATTCACGCCGAGTGCTTTCAGGTGGCTGATGGCCCACGGTTCTGTCAGCGCCAGGAATTTGCCTGGATGCTTTGCGTCCTTGCGGGCTATAGAGAAGTCACGATGATGCATCTCATAGACAACTAGGTCGGCAGGCGACTTGCACTGAGGACGCTCATCATTTTCCCAGCCAACAGGATTAGTCGTCGACAAATCAAGGATGTAACCCTCCTTGCCGTTGATACCTACAGCCTTGGCAAAGACACCCGGTGTGTCGCCGTGACCTGTGTTGAACACATACGGCTGTCCCTTCAAGTCGCCCTTGACGGTAGCCGTCCACAGGCAGTCACCCATCTTAGTCATCTTTACCTTCTTCTTTCCCACCTTGACAGTACACTTGGCATCGTTGGGGGCAAAGAGTTTGAACACCGTCTGTTCCGGCGAGTATGTCATCTCGTCAAAACGAAAGTCTTGGGCAGTAGCAAGAACCGTCATGAGCAGACAAGTGGTAGTAGTCAGTAGCTTTTTCATCGTTTATTTTGCTATAAGGGATACAGCGAAGCCGCCTCCTGGGGCTTCGGTCAGCTTCAGCACATCGCCAGCCTTCACCACCTTCTTGGTGATGGTGTAAGCCTGGGGATTCGTCTCGTAGTGAGCATCCTTGGCGTCGGCATAGATGGTACAGTCATACTTCTTGCCCTTGTCGAGGAAGTCGAGTTTAATGGTACTCTTGTGACCGTTCTCGTCACACTTGCCACCAATGAACCAATTGTCAGTATGCTTGGCCTTGCGGGCTACGGTGATGTAGTCAGCAGGTTCAGCCTCCAGATAGATACTCTCGTCCCAGTCGCATGCCACGTCACGGATGAACTGGAAAGCATCGTCAAACTTCTCATAGTTCTCGGGCAGGTCGGCAGCCATCTGCAGCGGTGAGTACATCGTCAGGTAGAGGGCCAGAGAACCAGCCAGCGTGATGCGGGCCCACGAGCGATTGTCGCTCCACTCTGAGAGCTTGGTGACAAAGATACCAGGGGTATAGTCCATCGGACCGCCTTGCAGACGGGTAAACGGCAGGATGCAGGTATGGTCGGGACGTGAACCGCCAAAGGCCTCATACTCCGTACCACGGGCACTCTCGTTGCCTACCAGATTCGGATAGGTACGGCAAATACCCGTCGGACGCGTTGCCTCATGGGCATTGACCATGATATGGTGCTTGGCAGCCTCCTTGACCACATAGAGGTAGTGGTTGTTCATGGACTGCGAATAGTGGTGGTCGCCACGTGGAATGATGTCGCCCACATAACCGGTCTTCACAGCGTCATATCCGTATTTGTTCATCAGCTGGAAGGCTTTCTCCATGTGGCGCTCGTAGTTCTGTGTGCTGGACGACGTCTCATGGTGCATCAGCAGTTTGACGCCCTTGCTGTGGGCATAGTCGTTGAGCATCTTGATGTCGAAATCAGGATAGGGTGTCTGGAAATCGAAGACATCGCGCTTCCACATGTTGGCCCAGTCTTCCCAGCCGACATTCCAACCCTCGACGAGCACCTGGTCGAGACCATTCTTGGCGGCAAAGTCGATATAGCGCTTCACATTCTCGTTGTTAGCCTTGTGGGTGCTGTTGGGCGTCACCTTGTTCCAGTCAATCTTGTCGAGTTGGACGCTGGGGAAGTCGTTGGTGTAGTGCCAACTGCCACGGCCGACAATCATCTCCCACCAGACGCCACAATACTTGGTGGGATGAATCCACGACGTATCGTCAAGGGCGCAAGGCTCGTTGAGGTTCAGAATGAGGTTGCTCGACAGCATGTCACGAGCATCGTCGCTGACCATCACTGTTCGCCACGGTGTCTCACAAGGTGTCTGCATGGCACCCTTCAGTCCTGTAGCATCAGGAGTCAGATGGCTGACGAAAGTAAAGGGCTCCGGCAGTGGGTAGTCCGAGGGTGTGGGATTGGGTGTATAAGCGTTGCTGTTACCTTCCAGCTTTGTCGTCATTGCTGTGGTCTGGGCATCTACCAGTTCCAGGTGCATGGTGGCATAGTCCAGACATGCTGCTTCGTGGATATTGATATACAGTCCGTCAGCACTCTTCATCTGCAGAGAGGTCTGCACACCTGTTGGTGAGAAGACAGCGACAGAAGAGTTGCCCCAGTTGACAGCCTGACGGTAACGGTCGCGAATTTCAGAAAGTTTAGACTCCTGCGTTTCCTGCTCCTGTGTGTCGTAGTCGCCCGGCAGCCACCATGCAGTGTGGTCTCCCGTCATGGAAAACTCACTACGTTCCTCTTTTATCAGGAAGTAGTTCAGCTCAGGCTGTTGTGGAAACTCATAGCGGAAGCCGATACCGTCATCATAAACGCGGAAGCGAATCAGTATCGTACGACGATGCAGGCGGGGCTGCAGACGGGCACCATTATTCGTCTTAGGCGGAGCAGTGCGCCACTGTTGTGTCAGCGTAGCCACATACTCGTGGTAGTGGTTACGGATATCACGCGTTTCGCCCCAAACGGGCTGCCATGTCTCGTCAAACTCGCTGGCCTCTTCCTTTTCAAGAACGAAACCATTCATAAGGTCACGCTCGTCCATGCCCATAGAGGCATGCTTGTCCTTGGCCAGTTCCAGACCGAGGTGTGAGGGGCGTACCACCTCCCTACCCTTGTACGACAGAGAATAGGTGGGGCGTCCGTCCTCTATGGTGAAGTTCAGTACGATCTGTCCATTGGGTGACTTCACCTCGGTAGCCTGCAGGCCAAGAGCCATGAGGCATGTGCTAATAGCTAAAAAGAGTCGTTTCATTTACGTCCACTTTGATTGATTAATGTCTTAATAGTTTCGTTGAATTCATCCTCCTTGAGCAGTTGCTCGATAGTGAGATGCATGCGATAGCGCCAGTAATGGCGGGGATTGGCAGGGATATTGATGCGCTCGCCATTGGCATCAGGCAGACGTAGACGCTCGTCAATAGACAGCCAGTCTTGCAGCGACAGCAGACAAAGCATAGAGGGCGATGTCAGATGTCGGCTGACAATGTCTTTGGCCAGCCAGCCCGGCAGTGGATGAGGAGCAGCACCGCCACGATGGAGCATGGAGTTGAAGTAGTCCTGCGTACGCTCTATATCCTCATCCCACCACTGACGTAGCGTCGGCATGTCGTGGGTAGAGATGGTACATACAGAACGATAGGGGTTGCGGCTAAGGTGGCCGAAGCGTACCTTGTCATCCTTTGGCATCGACTGGATTTCCAGTGAGAGGATGCGCAGCTCATTCATCACCCAGGGTACACAGTCGGGCACCATACCCAAGTCTTCCGCACAGCAGAGCATGCGGGTGGCCTGTGTCAGACGAGGCAGCTTCTTCATGGCCTCCTGATACCAGAACTGATTGTTACGACGATAGAAGTAGTCGTTGTACAAGCGGTTGAAGTTGTACTTCTCACCATCGTTCAGTCGCTGGTAAGGCTCCTGGTACTGTACGGCAATGCGCGGATGCCAGCGGTCGCTACGCTTATGGTCAACGAGGAAGAGGTCATCGTGACCATAGATGCCGTAACCTTCTATCTCCTCACGGCTCAGTCCGAGGGCAGGGGCAAACTGTCCCTCCAGTCCAGACTTGGCAGGCATCGGAATCTCCCAGATGCGGAAGAAGCCCAGCACGTGGTCGATACGATAAGCATCGAAGAACTGTGCCATCTTGCGGAAACGGCGTACCCACCACTGACAGCCATCCTTCAGCATCTCATCCCAGTTATAGGTCGGGAAGCCCCAGTTCTGACCGTCGGCAGAGAACGGATCGGGGGGAGCACCTGCCTGACCATTCAAGTTGAAGTACTTAGGCTCTACCCATGCTTCCACGCCGTCACGCGATATACCGATGGGAATGTCGCCCTTCAGGATAACGCGGTGTCCGCGGGCATACTCATGAGCAGCATGCATCTGGCGGTCGAGGTTATACTGCACATAGTACCAGAACTCTTGCTCGCTGTTAGCCTTGGGCTTTTGGTTCTTCACTTCTTCTGGCCACTCGGAGAAGACGGCGGTGCCATACTTGTCACGGTTGACACAGAACTGTGCATAAGGCACCAGCCATTCTTTGTTGTCATCAAAGAACTGCTTATAATCCTTGGTAGCCTTGACTTTCTTCCACTCTTGGGCAAAGAGCTCACGAAGGTAGTCCATCTTTGCCTTGAACATACGCTCATAGTCAATCTGCGGCAGGGCATTGAGTTCGAGACGCAACGTCTCGAAGGCAGTACGTTTAGCCTCATCCTTGATAGTGGGCAACTGACGGAAGTCGGTATACTGCGGATGCAGCGCATAAATGCTTATCGCATTGTAGGGATAGCTGTCCTGCCAACAACCCGTCATATTGGTGTCGTTGATAGGCAACACCTGCAGGATGCGCTGATTAGTCTTATCGGCCCAGTCGACCATCTTCTTCAGGTCGCCGAAGTCACCCACGCCAAACGAGCCCTCACTACGCAGCGAGAAGATAGGAATCACCGTACCGGCACCCTTCCACGGATAGAGAGGCAGATAGACTTGCGGCAACTCATAGACCAGCACTTCACCGGGGGCGATGTCTACCAGCGAGATGGTACGATTGGCACCGTCTTCCCAGACTGGCTGTTCAATGCCCAACATGGCAAACTTAAACTCAAAGGTCTGAGGCAGTTGGGCAGCATCCAGACTGACGACCCACTCATGATACTCGTGTTCAAACATCGGCAACGCCTTGTTGACATCCCAATTGCCCAGGGCATCGCAAGCGCCGACGATGGCCAGCTGTTCACCGATACGAATCTGCGGAGCACGCACCTTCAAACGTACGGTGCGCTCATACTCTGTCGTGGTGCTCAACTCACGCTGGTTAGCCATGATACAGTCGGTCAATGCCGAACTATACATATAGGCATCTTCTGGGATGTCAATCCAGTGGTCGTACACCATATAGCGTGCACCTTTCTGGGCAGCAAACTCCAGACGGTGGGGCTCTACAAGCCACTCATGACGTAACTCATCGTCGCCACGTCTCAAAGAGTAATAATAGTCAATAAACGTGCCAGGCTTGGGATTTTTCGTAATCTCCACAAACCAGTGACAGCCATCGAGTGTCGTCATCTTGTGTTGTGTCAACTTACCATCTTGCTCAGCAGACAGGATGTTCAGCACCAGATCTTCACCAAATGATGTTTGGTATTCAACATTAAACTGTACTTTCATAGTAGCTGTATGTTATGTATTATTAATTATTTTTCTTATCGCGAATGACGGCTACGCACAAGGCACCAACGAACAGAAGTACACCAGAAACCACCATCATGGTTGACTGGTGATGGCCTACCACCGACAGTACAAGACCGCCGCAGAGGGCGGCAATAATCTGTGGAATACAGATTGTACCATTGAAGAGTCCCAGGTAAGCACCCATGTGGCCATAGCCCTGCAATGCATTGGTGACAAAGGTAAACGGCATAGCCAGCATGGCAGCCCACGCACAGCCAATGAGCAGGAAGGGGATGAACTGCAGGTACTGATCATGCAGGAAGGGTACCATGGCAAAACCGATGGCACCAATCACCAGACTGATGGCGTATGCCAGTTTGGCATTCTTAAACTGAGGCAGTACGGCAGCCCAGACAACAGAGCCCATGGCCTGTACGGCAAAGAGTACACCAACCCAGTTGCCTGCAACCTGGAAGTTCGCACTGGCAGGATCGGTGGTGTCCCATACAACCTCGGCAATGGCTCCCGTCGTGTAGTTCCACATGTAGAGGAAGGCTGCCCAACAGAAGAACTGCACCAGTCCCACCTTCCAGAAAGTTCACTCCCCTCGCCCTTTGGAGAGGGGTCGGTGGTAAGGGTTCCATTATACTCAGCATACTCCTTCGGATTCCACTCCTTCACCTTCAGCGTGGTATAGATGACACAGGCTATCAGAATAGCGGCACCCAGATAGAACGACCAGATAACGCTATCGGGGATAACTCCTTTCTCAGCAACATTCTTAATACCGACCCATGTCAGTACAAATGGGAATACAAAGCCTACCACCGAACCAGCATTGCACAGGAAGGACTGGATAGAATAGGCCTTGGTTTTCTGCTCTTCGTTCACCATGTCGCCCACCAGCATCTTAAACGGCTGCATCGCCATATTGATGCTGGTATCCAGGAACATCAAGGCAACAAGTCCGAAGAGCATGGCTGCACCTACGGTCAGTCCCAAGGAGCCGGCATTAGGTAACAGACACATCACCAGCACGGCCACCGCAGCACCTATAAATAAATAAGGTATACGACGGCCCCAGCGTGTCCACGTCTTGTCACTCAGTGTTCCGACAATCGGTTGCACAAGGATACCCATCAGTGGGGGCAATATCCAGAAATAACTCAGGTTATGAGGGTCAGCGCCCAGCGTAGCAAAGATACGCGAGATGTTAGCCGACTGCAAGGCATAGGCTATCTGCACGCCAAAGAATCCAAAGCTCAGATTCCACAGGCTCCAAAACGGTAAATTCGGTTTTTGTTTCATATTTCTTAACTCTTAACTCTTCACTCTTAACTCTTAACTCTTAACTCTCAACTCTTAACTCTCAACTCTTAACTCATTTCGTCGTCCCTCTAACTACCAGTCGCGTTCTTACAACACGCTTGACGACTTTGTCGACAGGGATGCGACCTTCCACCTGGTCTATCAGGATGTCGGCGGCCTCCTCACCTACCCGATGGCCACGCTGTTCGACGGTTGTCAACATCGGGTCACAGGCTACAGCACGCTGACCGTTGGTAAAGCCACAGATGGCGATATCCTCTGGCACGCGGAATCCCATGTGCTTGGCAGTATAGAGGATGCCAATAGCCGTATCGTCGTTGATGGCAAAGAAGCCATTAGGAGGAGTATCCTTTTGCAACACCTCTGGTGTGATAGCCTCAGCGTCTGCACGGTTGTCGCAGATGTAGGTCAGCTCTGGGTCATACTCTAGCTGATGCTGTCGTAAAGCGTCCTTATAGCCGTTGAAACGGTTCTTCGATATCTCCAGGTTCATCTGAGAGCCATAGAACGCAATGCGGGTACAGCCCGTCTCTATCAGGTAGCTCACCGCATTGAAGGCACCCATATAGTCGTCAACAACCACACGACTGGCATTCACGCCCGTACATATTCTATCATAGAAGACCAGGGGCAGACCATTGTCCAGCAACATCTGGAAGTGATCATAGCGATGGGTGTCCTTGGCCTGCGACACGATGATGCCGCACACCTTGTTCTCAAAGAACGAGCGGCAGATGTTGACCTCCCGATCATAGTTCTCACCACTATGAGCCACTAGAATGCGATAGCCGCGACTCGATGCTTCTTCCTCTATGCCTGCCAATACTGACGAGAAATAGAAGTGGGTAAACTCCGGTATGATAACACCTATTACTTTCATCGGTTGCACACGCATGAAGCGAAGCGACTCCGCAATAACATTAGGTGTAAAGTTATGCTCACGGGCATACTCCTGAATCAGCGCACGTCGCTCCTGCGAGATACGGGGCGAATCCTTCAGGGCACGCGATACCGTGGCCACCGAGACTCCCAGCTCGCGGGCAATATCCTTCATTGTCAGAGGTGCTGTTTCTTTCATATTGTGTTAGTAGTGGATGCGAAGTGACACATGATCACTTTGCAAAGTTATCTAAAAGTTGAATACCTTGTTTGATATTACCGTTCTTTTGTGGTCAATCATTAATGCAAACGTTTGCACATGAATAATAACGAATTTAACCCAAAAATAGTATGAACGAATTGAAACAAATCTTAACTTTGCACCGGAAAGGCAATCATTATGCCTATACACTACTACCGAATTAAGACATTTCTTATATATACTAACTTAATAAACAAATGATGAAGCAAGTAAACATTCGAAATCCGTTTAGGATGTTGGTTCTCATGTTAGGACTCTTCCTTTCGGTAGGAGCCTTTGCGCAGATTGACGTTAAAGGCCATGTGAAGGATGCTCAGGGCGAGCCAGTCATCGGTGCTACCGTACGCGTAGTAGGTACACAGACGGCTACCGTTACCGACTTCGACGGTAACTTCGCACTGAAGGCTAATCAAGGTGCAGACATCACCGTAACGTTTGTCGGCTACCAAGAGGCTACTGTAAAGGCCGCTCCCAATCTGGAGATTACACTTCAGGAAGACGCAGCTGTTCTGAATGAAGTAGTTGTCATCGGTTATGGTCAGGTCAAGAAAAGTGACTTGACTGGTTCTGTTACCGCCATGCGTCCAGACAGCAAGAACAAAGGTGTTGTCGTCAATCCACAGGACATGATTGCCGGTAAGGTTGCAGGTGTCAACATTACCAGCAACGACGGTGCTCCTGGCAGTGGTGCCATGATTCGCATCCGTGGCGGTTCGTCACTGAATGCTTCTAACGACCCTCTGATTGTTATCGACGGTCTGGCAATGGATAACGAAGGTGTGAAGGGTCTTTCCAACCCGCTCTCTATGATTAACCCTGCCGACATTGAGTCGTTCAATGTACTGAAGGATGCCTCTGCTACTGCTATTTATGGTAGCCGTGGTTCTAACGGTGTTATTATCATTACCACCAAGAAGGGTCGCAAGGGCAATCTTGCTCCTCAGGTTTCTTATGCTGGTAGTCTGACTATCAGCAATAACAAAAAGACCCTTGAGGTGATGAATGGCGACGAGTATCGCGCCTTTATTACAAAGATGTACGGCGAGGGCAGTATTCCTGTCAGTGCTTTAGGAACAGCCAACACCAATTGGCAGGACGAGATTTTCCGCACCGCTGTCAGCCACGACCACAATGTGACGGTTGCAGGTGCTGTCAAGAATCTTCCTTATCGTGTGTCCGTTGGTTATACTGACCAGCAGGGTACGCTGAAGACCTCAGACTTCAAGCGTGTCACCGCTTCTCTGAATCTGAATCCATCATTCTTCAATGATCATCTGACCATGAACCTGAATGCCAAGGGCATGTATGCTGAGACTCAGTATGCTGATGGTGCTGCTGTTGGAGCTGCTGTATACTACGACCCCACACAGGATCCTCACGCCTTCACTTCTCAGTATCACAAACAGATGCTCGGCAACGACTATGACAAGACATTAAGCAACTTCGGCGGTTATTTCCAATGGCCTGCCGTTGCCAACTATGATGGTGATACCAGCTGGCCTTATGGCTATAACAGCACCGCAGGTATAGCCAACCCGCTGTCTCTGTTGTACGGACGTGACCAGCATGCACGCAGCCGTTCATTCATCGGTAGTGCAGACATCGACTACAAAGTACACGGTTTTGAAGACCTCCGTCTGCACCTGACACTTGGTGCCGACATCTCAAAAGGTATTGAAACCACTAACAATGAGCGTTGGTATACTGGTTCTTGGTACTATGGCAGCAACGGTGACGAGACCATCCTGAAGCGTAACCATCAGCTCTCTGCCTATGCTCAGTACTACAAGGACTTTGCCAAGGTTCATCACTTCGACATCATGGGTGGTTATGAGTGGCAGCACTTCTGGCGTGACCAGAAGAACGATTATGTAGGTACATATCCCAGCACGAATCCCAAATGGACTGATCCTTCAACCAGTCCTCTTGGCAATGCAGTCAATGAGCGTCCTCATACGCCTTACCACTTCCGTACCGACAGCTATCTGGTATCATTCTTCGGACGTGCCAACTACTCACTGCTTGATCGCTATATGATTACAGCAACGATACGCCATGACGGTTCATCACGTTTCAAAGAGCATTGGTCAACATCTCCTTCTGTCGCTCTTGCATGGAAGGTTAACGAAGAGCCATTCTTGAAGAATGTCGATGCACTTTCAGAACTGAAGCTCCGTCTTAGCTGGGGTCAGATGCCACAGCAGGCTGGTGCTATCCCTGACTACAGCTGGATTCCCACCTATTCTATGAATACTGGTACAGACAGCTACTATCCCGTAGCAGGCGATGGAACACTCTATCGTCCAGACAACTACACTCCAAATCTGAAGTGGGAGAAGACCACAAGCTATAATGTCGGTATTGACTGGGGTATTTTCAACCAGCGTCTTTCTGGTACTATCGATGTTTACTATCGTAAGACCACTGACCTGCTGAACTATGCTCCTACCAAGGCTTTGTCAGCATATCGTAACCAGGCTTGGCAGAACATCGGTTCTTTGGAGAACAAAGGTATCGAGGCTACCATTAGCTGGAAGGCTGTTCAGACCAAAGACTGGTTCTGGAAACTGGACTACAACATCACTTATAACAAGAATGAAATTACTGACTTGAGCGGTGTTTCTGAAGATGGTTCACCAGTTCCCAATACTGGTATCAAGATTGGTGTAGACCGTTATCTGCAGTATCAGCAGGTTGGTCATCCCATCAACTCATTCTACGTATTCCAGCAGGCTTACGATAGCAATGGCAAGCCTATCGAAAATGCAGTAGTTGACCGTAATGGTGATGGTCAGATCACTCAGGCTGACAAGTATTTCTACAAGAGTCCTGCAGCTCCTGTTACCATGGGTCTCGCTTCTCGCATTGAATACAAGAACTTCGACTTCAGCTTCTCACTGCGTGCTAGCCTCGGCAACTATGTATACAACAATAACGAGCAGGGCATGGCCAATGTCAATCCTACTGAAGTATGGAAGAGCTCACAGCTCTATATGAACAACTACACATACGAGGCCGTCAATCGCAACTGGCAGACCTATCAGATTACTTCTCAGTTGTCTGACTTCTATGTGCACAATGCTTCGTTCCTCAAGTGCGACAACATTACTCTGGGTTACTCATTCAGCGACCTGTTCAAGTCAGCAAGCTACCATGGTCTCAGCGGCCGTCTGTCTATTGCTGCTTCGAATGTGTTCACTATCACCAAGTACGACGGTCTGGATCCTGAGGTCGGAAACGGCTTCGACAGCAACATGTACCCACGTCCCTTCTCAGTCGTTGTTGGTCTGAATCTGAATTTCTAATAATAAGAACATAAAGTCATGAAGAATATATTCAAATACACATTGCCCGCAGCTGCTCTTGCTTTGGCGCTGGGCATGACATCCTGCACTAAGGATCTCGACGTTACTCCGTTGGATCCTAACATGGATACACAGTTCAGTGCAGAGGGATTGTTCAATAAGTGTTATGCAACGATAGCTATGGCTGGTAATGGCGGTGCCAATGGCGACTGCGACATCGACGGTATTGACGGTGGTACATCAGGTTATATCCGCCAGATGTGGAACGCCAATGAGCTGACCACTGACGAAGCTATCTGTGGATGGGGCGACGATGGTATCGAACAGTCCTGTTTTAACACCTACGACGAGTCACATCCCATGCTGAATGGTTACTTCTCTCGTCTCACTACGAGCATCACCTACTGTAATCAGTATCTGGACGTGGCTTCTGACTACAATGCCACGATGACCGCAGAAGTACGCTTCCTGCGTGCTCTGCACTACTATCTGCTGATGGATGCCTTTGGACGTGTACCATTCACGGAGACTCTTGGTAATCCTACCATTCTCAGCCGTCAGCAGATGTACGACTGGCTTATCAATGAGCTTACCACGAATGTAGAGCCCAACCTCTCTGAGGCTAAGCCTAAGAAGTCAAGCGATGCTGGCTACGGCCGAGTAGATAAGGCTGCTGCATGGCTGTTATTGTCACGTATCTATCTGAATGCAGAAGTTTATACTGGCACAGCCCAGTGGGCTAAGGCTGCAGAATATGCCAAGAAGGTCATCGACTCTCCTTACAAGCTGAACACGACAAGTGTCGGCGGTTGGAGTGCTTACCAGATGCTCTTCATGGGCGACAACGGTGAGACAGATGCTGCCTACGAGGCTATCTTCCCCATTCTGCAGGATGGTCTGAAGACTACCTCTTGGGGTACTTCACTGTTCCTCTCTGCAGGTTCATTCGATAGCGACATGCACGCTAATCCCAATGACGCTGAAGCCATCAATGGTGTTTCTGCTCAACAGTGGGGTGGCAACCGCACCCGTCCGAGCCTGATTCAGAAGTTCTTCCCCAACCTGGATGCTCCTCAGGTGCCAGCATATAACATGACTATTGCTGCTGGTGACGACCGCGCTATCTTCGATGGTGTTGGACGCGAAATCAACAACCTGGATCGTGCTACCTTTAAGAATGGTTATGCTGTGGCTAAGTTCGTCAACTTCAAGACTGACGGTTCTGCAGGCCATGACGCTACCTTTATGGATACAGACTTCTTCCTGTTCCGTACCGCTGAGGCTTATCTGACCTATGCAGAAGCCACAGCCCGCCTGAATGGTGGTACAGCTACTACTGAAGGCATCAATGCTATCAATGATGTCCGTGGACGCGCTAACGCCGTTCAGCGCTCTGGATACTCTCTCAATGACATTCTCGACGAGTGGTCACGTGAGTTCTACTTCGAGGGCCGTCGCCGTGTCGACCTGATTCGCTTCGGTAAGTTTGGTGGCACCACCGACTACATCTGGCAGTGGAAGGGTGGCACCTATCAAGGCCGCAACTTCGACGCATTCCGTAACATCTTTGCGATTCCGGCATCGCAGCTGCCTGCATACAACTACGAGCAGAATCCTGGTTACTGAAAATAGTATTTATTTATAAAGGTAAAATGTAATCGATATGAAAAAGATATTCAAGTCAACACTAATGCTTCTGTGCGGTGTATGCTTGTTTGCTGCTTGCTCGGATGACAACGATTCAAATCCCACGTTGACCATTCCTGAGACTTTCCAGCTCAACACACCAGCCTATGCACAGGCTAATACTGATCTGGTTTCTTCCACCGAACTGCCTTTCACATGGTCACAGCCTAACTATGGCGGTTTCCCTGTAGCAGCACAATACCAGATGGAATTCTCTCTGAACCAGAGTTTCACCGTATCAGTAGCTGAGGCTGAGGCCGACGAGACTGGCGCTACTGTTGCCGACTATGTCATTCTCGACCAGGTCTACAACGGATGTAAAGGTTCCGTAAATGCTGCAGAACTGGCTAAAGGCCTGCAGAAGATTGCCCAGTGGAGCGACCCCAGCAAGGTGCCCGCTACCACTACTATCTATGCCCGCTTGGCATCTGACTATGCCAACAAGGTGATTTACTCTAACATTGTTGCTATTAACGTCAAGCCTTACTATGTAGAGCTCTCTGATGCTCCTATCGAACTCTGGTGGCTTATCGGTGGAGATATTGCCGACGGTTCTTGGGGTGGCGACTATGGTAAGTGCGTCTTCCCAATGCAGCCCATCGAAGGTGAGGAGTATGACAAGAAGACTGGTCAGGGTAAGATTCAGTGGATTGGCTACCTGTCTGGTAACGGTTTCAAGCTCCGTGGCTCTATGGATGATGGCTGGGCTACCCAGATTGGACAGGGTGATGCATTCGGTGCATTTGTAAAGAATGACGGTGGTTCAGCCAACATTAGCGTTCCCGCTGCTGGTCTATACAGGATTACCTTGAATACAGCAGACCTGGCTAAGGTTGCTGACGGTGGCGATGCTTCTTCAGCACTCAAAATTGAACCAATGGACGGTGCTGTTACTGTTTATACAGGAATGGCTATTGCAGGCTCATTCAACGACTGGGGCGATACCGATATGACTCCATGCTCTACAGGCTGGGAGAATCACGACTGGTACATTGTACAGCATTTCGATGCTGGTGCGGAAGTAAAGGTTAAGCAGGCTGGCTCTTGGGACTTCAACAGGGGTGGTAGCTTCGTCAAGGATGGCAACGACATGTACGTCTTTGGTGTAGGCAATGGCGACAACCTCGTTATCGAGGAGGCTGGCGACTACCTTATCCTCTTCAATGATATTACTGGATTCATCCGTTTCATCAAGCAGTAATTTACAACAAAACAGTAACAATTATGATGAAAAAGATTTTATTTGGACTGACACTGATGGCCGCTATGGCATCGTGTACAGAAGACTATAAGGACTGGGCATCTCCTGCGAATAATCCGCAGGAGCCCGTCAAGAGTGTTGAGGTGGAAGTGACATCAGCTGGCACTATCAACCTGGCTGACGCTGAAGAGAGCGTACAGTTATTCACTCCATCAGTTGTCGTTAGCGACGAGGCTGTTAGCAAGTATACTGTTGAACTTTATGCTGAGGCAGAAGGTGCTCGCAAAGAACTCACAGCCGACAGTGAAGGTAAAGTACTTACCGCTGATCTGCAGGACGCAGTAGTTAGCCTGTGTGGTGCCCGCCCAATAGAGCGTTCATTATTCATGGACATCACCTGTCTGACCAACATTGCAGGACAGAGCATTCAGAACGTCAGCAAGAATGTAGCCATTAAGATTACTCCTGAGGCTCCGTTCATCGATCCCGTCGGCTACTATGTAGTAGGTAACATTGACGGATGGACATGTACACGTGTAGATGATTTCCACATGGTGAACAACGGTGGCGATGTATATGAGAATCCCGAATTCTCAGTCACGATAGCTGCTGTTGCAGGAGTTGACCCCTATGAGGTGAAATTTGTTCCTTCATCAGCCTTCAAGGCTGACGGCACTATCGAAAACTGGGGAATTGCTCTCTCTGCTCTTCCTGACGTAGACGAGATTGCCAATAAGGGTAGCTTCTCTTACAACAATGCTGGTGGCAATATTAAGTTTGCTGCTGTCGAGGGTGCTAAGTTCTACACCATCAAGGCCAATCTGTTGGAGGGCACCTATGAGGTAACTCCTGTCAAATTTGAAGAATACATCTATGTTCCAGGTAATGCTCAGAAGTACAATACATCTGCTCCAGGTATGCCTGAATGGGGATGGACACCAAGCTTAGCTCCAGCACTCCGTTCACCAAATTGCGATGGAAAGTATGAAGGCTTTGCCTATATGGATGGTGAGTTCAAGTTCACCAAAAAGCGTGATTGGGATCATGGCGAATACAACTACGACAGCTTCACGAGCTATGATGCAATTTTCACGGGTAATGTTGGAACTGGCGGCAATATCAATTGTACAACTGCTGGCTATTATAAGCTCGTAGCAGACGTTGCCAACGGCTCATTGGCTGCCACCAAGTTGACATGGGGTCTCGTTGGCCCTGCCACACCTGGTGAATGGGATGCTGCACAGTACACCGTCATGACCTACAACATGGCCGATGACTGCTGGGAGATTACTACAGATCTTGTCGCTAACGAGTTTAAGTTCACCACCAATGGATCTTGGGATATTAACCTCGGTGGTTCTGTAGACGACCTGTCAGAGGGTGGTGGAAACCTGAGTATTGCTGAGGCTGGTAACTATACCATCAAGCTCTATCCCAGCCGCTCAACGAATGACAAGATGTATTGCACGATCACAAAGAATTAATGCAATAAACACACCTTTTATCTAACTATAAAGAAACACAACTCACAAGCGGGCACCCCACTCTACTGGCGGTGCCCGCCTTCTTTTTGCGCCAAACATCGGAGAGTTTTTATGATTTTCCAAAAATTACCTACTTTTATTTTCTGCCAGCGGATCCACTCTATTCCATCTTCCGACTATCGGGTAATACTGCCTGGCCCCATAGTCATAGGTATTCAAACCATGCATCAGGTCCAGCTCCTTGCCGTTCTTCAGCGTAAGACTAACGCCAAGGAGATAGTCTGTATGGATGCTTGCCCTGATGGGAGTGACAAACACTGCCATCAGGAGAAACAAGAGGATATGTCGTAATCTCATGCTCTTCATTGCTTACTTTTGTTCATTCAATCAATTACCCGTCCCCGCGATTGACTCCCCGTGATTGACGATTTGAAGCAGAAGTAAATCGGCGAAGAACCAACTCCGTCTTATAAAGTTTTTGCAAGAAAAAAAGCTTCACCGTCACACCTAACTCTCTGTGTGATAGTGCGTTTAGTGTGACACTTGTTTTTTGAGGTTTTGTTAATTAATCTACAAATGACCATGCAAGTATTTTATTATCAGACAGTTCTGTTTTCTTTACAGTATGCCAAAATGAATGTTAACTCAGCTGCTCTTTCTCTCCTTTTTAGCCTTTCTTGGCGTCATGTTAGGCTCATTCGTCGATTAAACCAGTTATTTCGGCTTCGTGCGACGGCCATCAAAAATATGTTCGACGGCCGTCGCAGATATTTGCGACATCCGTCGCACAATGCGAGTACAGCTAACCCGGCTCTGAGACAGCTGTAGCCAGTTGCGGAAACAGCTAATACAGAGTCAGGATAAGCTAATACGGATCTGTATTAGCTGTACAATTTTCGGACAGACCTCCCCAGGTACCCCAATCCTTCAAACTGCCAGTGTACACAAGGGGTTCCCGAAGGGTATCTCTTGTCGCAAGAGGTAGTACAGAGGTAGTATAGAGGTACCCCTGCGACCATTGCATTTTTCGCGTGTATTTCGTTCTTGCAGGAATTGTAATCTTTGTAAACAAGTGTCACACCTAACGCACAATGATTCTGCACGTTAGCCGTGACAGTGACACTTGTTTTCATGCAAAAATCACTAGGCAATGTTTTTGATTCCTCCACGAAAAGCTTGGAAGATTCAAGGAAAGTGCTTACCTTTGCAAATACAAAGGTTAAATAATAATCATTAAAATGAAAAAAGTATTATTTGTAATTTTCCTTCTTGGGACGGCTATCTGGTCTTATGCTCAGACGGTTAAGGAATATTTTGTGACCGACAACCCGATTGCTTTTGATAATACTCATTTCTATTTAGGTTGGAGTTCTAATCCGAGCAAAGGATATTTCCTGCATGAATACTTCCCCAAAGGTGAGACACCTGAACAATTTAACAAGATGTTTACTGTTAGTATCGTGGAGACAGGAATATCGGCAAAAGATGCTGCTATGGCAAAAGCCAATGAGTTAACCAAGCGAAAAGAGAATGATAATATTTGTAATTATAAAGTATATGAGAATGGCGGTGAGTATATCGTAGATTTTCTTGTGAGCGATATTGCTAATGGTCAACTCACCACTGTAGAGTGGAATATACATTATTATAAGGATATAGAGATAGATGGCAAGCATTATTCGCAACTAGTTTTCTTTTCTCAACGGGCGTATGGCGATAATATTGTCCCTTTCATTAAATCCCTTTCTGAAATCAGTTCTGAAAAAATCCTAGCATTAGCCAACATCAATTTGGTAGTTAAGACGTTGAAGTGATTCAAAGAATCAATGGGACAGAGGTTCTTGATTCCTCCACGAAAAGCTTGAAAGATTCAAGGAAAGTGACTACCTTTGCAGGCAGAAGCGCGAAACGTAATGACAACAATGGAATCAAGTTATAACCAGAAATCAAGAAAGTGTTCCTTCTGATTAAGTTTTCAAATAATGAGAAATAATCGAGTTTATATCTTTTATATAATATGTTTTGTAATGGGATTCTTGATTCCTATTATAGTGTCTTCTGTTAAAAAGGAAGAAGTAATAGTTATTTCACTAAATCCAGAGAAATACGAGAAAGAATTTCTAAGAAATCCTTCTGTTACATTACTCGATAGTATTAATGCTAATACTTTATCTTGCCTAAGCCATGATCTCGAATACGATGACCTCATTTATTATTGGATTCTCAAAGATAGTTCTTCTTGTCTTCTTGATACGAATGAACCCATATCGTTTCACCATACAATATTGAACTATTTTACGGATAGTACCCAATATTATACTCCTAATGAAGACATGTTGGAATTTAGTAAAAATGTTAGTGAAATACTACAAAATAAGAGATAGATGAAATACATGATTCACACAATTATTGCTATTCTTTGTTTTACAGTTGGCTTATTTACATGCGTAATGTGTAATGATATATTTTTAAGTTATCAGCTGAGCCATCCAACAGCAGAAGAGCTAAGCTATGAGGATAGTTTAAAAGTAAAGGTATTACAAAACGGTGATACAATTGCCTACAATAACCTTAAGAAATTAATGGCGGAAAAAGAATTTCCATACAAGATATGGTTCTACTCAATTGTTATGGCTAAGCAGTACCACTATATACCTGCTTCAAATGATGTTTGTGGTAGTATATATTTTGTGTATAATCAACGAATAGAAGGAAAAGAGATTGGTGTGAAGGATCAAAAACTAATCTCTCTATTTGAGACAAAATGGAGTCAAGAAGAATCAAAGTGATAGGTTTTTTATTCCTCTATAGAAAACAGAGTTCACACTTACGAAGCAGTATATCAACAACTTGCGCGTGAATGTGAACCCTATTTTATTGGCGTTTTGCAGTAATAGTCCTTATGGTTTCATTCATTCAGGGTAGGTCTTGGGTACCTCTGTACTACCTCCTAAAAGAAGAGGTGCCACTCTGAAGTACCTTTGTTTAGAAGCGTTCCCAGCGATTAGGGTACCTGGGGAGATCTTGCGGCATTTCCACCCTTTTCAAGCAAAAATATATTGAGTTTTCCAAATTGCCCAGCGTTTTCTTGCATATCTCAGCAAAAGTCGATACCTTTGCAGAAGACATACATTAACCAAGAAATAAAAGAAACACAGAGATTTCTCTGATTCGTAAAACAATCAATTATAACAATGAACGAAATAATTAAAGAATTGTGCAATACTAACGAGTTGGTTGAAACATATACCAACCCAAACGATTGTGACAAATTTGGCGTGGGTTACA
Organism: uncultured Prevotellaceae bacterium; assembly: GCA_900313235.1. GTDB lineage: Bacteria > Bacteroidota > Bacteroidia > Bacteroidales > Bacteroidaceae > Prevotella. The sequence continues at coordinate 21,630 of OMQN01000032.1, forward strand.
TCACAGCATGTACAGATAACGAATTCTTGATACACACTTTCCAGGAGAACGACCTCGATGATGGCTACTATGTAAAACGTAATGATTCTATGATTAGAATCCAACGCAATACCATTTATCTAAACAACGAGTTGCAACTCATCAAGCCAAAGGCTGAGATGGATAATCTGCCAAAGGGATACTGGCCAGACTTAGACCTATTCGATGTAGTGCTCAACCTATGTCAGAAAAAACATTTGGTAACACAGGTTGGAGTGGAATATGATTTTGTCAGTGTCGGCTTTGTGAAGAATATTAGCGATGATGTTGTAGAGTTAGAAAACATAAACTGCGACGGCAAACCAGACGGTATTACATATCTACGTTGGGAAAATATCAATTATGTAGGTTTCGGAGGTGTTGACGAAGAACGTCGCGCCCTACTATATAAGAAATGGGCAAGAACACAGGAATAACTTAGAATGCCGTGTTTATAAACCGCCCCTCAATTTTATCAGTTTAACAGTTTAATTATGGCAATTGAGTTATCATTTAAAGGACAGATAAAGAGTAGAAAGAAACTGCTAAATAATATTACCAAGTTATCTAAGAACAGTTCTTTTGAAATTATTGTTGACGATGAGGGGGACATCTCCGTAACTCTTTGTCCTACGGGTGAGATAACCTTTCATATCATTGAAGGTGGATTATGGCATAAGACAAAAATTGAAGGCAATTTTCAAAGTACTCCGGCAGGTCCTGGGTTTCATAAGGCAGCAGTTGATTTTATCGATGCTCTTAATATGGAAAATCTTTTCTATGAAGATGATACAGAATATGCCGAAGACCGTGACTTTGCAAAACTGTGCAACAACCATTTTTATCGATGGCTGGAGGCGCTTATAGAGCTTGCTAGTCAAAAAACGGATGAGGGCAATGAACACCCTCTATTTATTTGTTGGTCGACAAATCAGTATATGCCAGTTGTATGTGGGGCAAAAATAGTTGCTCCTACAGGTTTGTGGAGCATCAAGTTCATAAACCAGCTGATACATGATAAAGGTATTGAGACTCTCGCTGATCGTTTTTTTGTATGGCCTCATGAGCAACAGGATGCAACTTTCTATAGGAATAGCGCAATGAAGTTACTTTGGGAAGATTGCTATTATGTGCCATCAGAAAGAAGTAAAAGTGATGCTGATCTCAATAGATCAATCATCGATAACCTTGAAAAGGCTTATGGGCTAAATCCAATGCTGCCACTTCCTTATGATAATTATTGTGAAGTTTGCCATCTGGACGGCAGTTCACCCATTATACCTTCAACTGCCGTTCCCATGATGGATGAATATAAACCGGGCTATCGTAAGGGAATGGTCGAGGAAACTATCGATAGATTGACAATAACAATACCTGGTTCATATCAACGACATCTTGAATTCAACGATGATGACTGGCCGATAACAATTTGGTATGACCAAAGTACGGATAGCCCAGTATGGAGACTTACCATATTCGAATTGGAGAAAGAAATAGGAAAGCCCAAGCTGAACGGTAATCAGTATGACTATTACGAAGAGTTTGAAGTTGAAGGTGGTAACGGCGTATTGGCCTCCCAACAATGTCAAGAAGACGGTGACGATTTTTATATGGTAATCTGTCAGATAGCTTCAGGAACATCACTTCATCTGATAACAGTATCCTATAAAGAGCCAAAGGAGTTTGATCAGATTAGAAGCCAATTGTTACTCACAACATGTCGGATAGAAAAGGAATAGTAATGATATAAAATGTAATGTCGTTTGGAGGGTATATGATGCGGAGAAGGTAGAAGCTGTTCTGCAAAAGATTATAGCAGAGAAACAGCATCCTCGAGAATTTAGCTATGAAATAGAATATGACGAGGAATGGAAATTAGTTGAATGGTATATGCAAGACTTTCACAAAAAGAAATGAATCATGGGGACAAACTGTCCCCGTGATTGTTGTCTTGTTGTTCGGTCACATGGTCACAGCTGTGACCATGTGACCATTTAGTTGGTTTAGTGGTTCTATTATTTGCATAAACGATTGAATATTAATGTATTACATTATTATTGTATCGTCCTTTGCTTTTCTGTGGTCACATGGTCACAACTGTGACCGTGACCGTTTCTTGCCGAAATTAGTTGTATACAGCGGCGTATTAGTTGTAGTGCAGGTGCGTATTAGTTGTATACAGCGACGTATTAGTTGTATACAGACCTGTATTAGCTGTATCCAGTGACGTATCTTTTGAGGCAGTTGCCCCGATTTTTGAATTTTCTCAATCAAAGGGATCTCAATCAAAGGTCCCCGTGATTCCCCCAAATATTATTTGAGTTTTTTCGAGTGACTGTCGCTGGAGGCATGAGCATCCGGCTCTTTTATCAACGGAAGGAATCGGTGAGGAGCTTGATTTCTCATTCTCTTTATTTCATTGCATTTTCTAATTCTTCCTTCATGACCTCCACGCCGGGGAAGCCTGTCATCAGATAAGTCCTCTCTCCCTTGGAGTTATAGATGGCGTAGGTGGGGTAAGCCTGTTCTCCATATTGCTGAAGAATATGATTCAACTGTTCTTCTGTCAAGTAGTAGTGCTCCCCGTGTATATCAGGGATAAGTTCTTTCCATCTGTCGAACGGAGAAGTGGATGAGGTCATGTAGATGTACACGATGTCCTTGCCGTCCAGTTCCTGCTTCATAGGCTTCATTTGGTCAATGGCGACCCTGCAGGGACCACACCATGTTGCCCAGATGTCGATGAGCACCGTCTTGCCTTTGTATCGATTGAGGATAGTTGACAAGATGCTGTCGGGCGAGACATCTGTCATGTCCAGATAATGGATATGGTCATTGCCTGTTATCTTCTCCTTGTTGGATGCAACACTCTGTTTGTATTCCTCCACGTATTTGTCGTACAAGTCCGAAAGATTCTTGTCCTCGATGAGCGGTTTGGGAACATCCTTCCCATTGAGCACCAGGGGCAAGCAGTAGCAGTAGCGGGCAAGGTCGGCATTGATGCCGCGTGCGTCAGTGGCTTTCACATAATATTTGCTGGCATCGACAAAGGGATAGCCAAACACTGCCGTCGGAGAATACAAATTCTTGGTGTAATGCCGAAGGACAAAATCCGTGAATTCCTTGGAATTGAGCAACGAGTCCGCAACAACGTTATCAAGGTAGGGAGGATTATATTCGTCTGCCATCAGATAGTCCATTGCCGTTTTGCTGCATGAGAATCCTTTTAATATATCCACACCATCATCTTTTTCTTTCTTTACAGCATTCATCAAAGTTGCCACATCATGAATTTCCTTCCAATTAGTCCCTTCCGTCTCAGCAAACGCCTTATTATAATTCACCACAAGTGGATACATTTCCCTGTCGAACTTGGCGAAATAGCCCTTGAATCCCACAAATTTGCTGTTGGCTCCTGAATCATCGTGCAACATGTCAATCAACACTGTCACTTCCTTGCCTGAGGCAAGATAGAGAGCACATTGAGAAGTCCACGGAACGTTGAAGATGGAAGCCCATCCTATCTGGGGAAAATATATTGGAAGACGAAGGGTTGCCTCTCCGTTATCGTCCAGCCTCACGTCCACATCCACGGGCTTTGAAGGATTCTTCAAGTCCACATACTGAACCTGCACCTCCGTATTCATTCCCTTTCGGTAGTTCATCGCCTTGAAATGGATGGTGGCTGGTTCATCGCTGTATTTCATTTCCGCCAGTACATCCTCCTCTGCATAGTCGGCTTTGTATTCATCCGGCACAGGAGTGACGGGCATCGTGTAACTCTTCTCATGGATGGCGAACACCTTGAAATCGTTCAATGTCGTGCCTTCCAGGAAGTCAAACTCTTTTGTGTCAAGAGGCAAGGGTTTGAAATAAAGGACAAATTTCCTGAGCCAAGTATCCTTGTCGGTGTAGCACTCCTCATCCAGCGCGATGCTGTCGCTTCCAACAATGGCATACGTCTTCCCTTCCGATTGCAGATAACTCTCCCCGGAAATCCGAAACCACCCATCTGGTGGATACTGATAAGCGGCATATAGCGTTGTCTTCTCTTTCGAGAATTCCACCTTTGTTATCATAAACTGAGGATTGGGAGAATAGCTAACTGCCAACTCCTCCCATACCACTTTCTTCTGCCCCATCGCTACCACACAGACGAGGGCAAACAACAATGTTAAGATCTTTGTTTTCATTTGTTTCTTTTACTTCTGTATATAATAACGAGAAAATTCCTTTCTTCTTATATTCAAACGCCACTTTCTGCAAAAACACACAAAAAAACGGGATTACCGCAAGAATATATCTCCGCTGAAGCGCATCTTGCTGAAGGTCAAGAATGTTACCACTAAAATACATGCCAACCAATCAGAGAGACCTCTTACCTTTGATTGTCGGTGCAAACGTTTGCATGGCGGTTTCAAAACTATTCAACTGCGTTGAGAAACAACGTAGCGGTTTTCTTCGTATCTTTGCACAAAATTATTACTAACAAGTATACTTATGAAAAAGCTTTTTTCGCTCATAGTTTGTACGTTGGCAACGCTGTCCCTGTCTGCACAGGGATGGCCTGCCCAATATGAAGGTGTGATGTTGCAGGGATTCTATTGGGATTCCTTCTCACAGTCACAGTGGGTCAAGTTAGAGAATCAAGCCGACGAGCTCTCCCAGTATTTCACGCTGGTATGGTTGCCACAAAGCGGTGACTGTGGTGGCACTTCGATGGGCTACGACGACCTCTACTGGTTTCCTGGCCACTATAACAGTTCATTCGGTAGTGAAGCAGAGCTGCGCTCGTTGATAAGCACCTTTAAGGAGAAGGGCATCGGCACCATTGCCGACGTAGTCATCAACCACCGCAAGAATGTCTCTAACTGGGTAGACTTCCCCAAAGAGACCTACAATGGGGTGACTTATGAACTGAAGTCTACGGATATCTGCGCCAACGACGATGATGGTGCCACAAAGACGTGGGCAACGCAGAACGGCTACTCACTCTCGGCCAACAATGATACGGGCGAAGGCTGGGGAGGCATGCGCGACCTCGACCACAAGAGTGAGAACGTGCAGAAGAATGTCAAGGCCTACCTGAAGATGCTGCTCAACGACCTAGGCTATACAGGCTTCCGCTACGACATGGTGAAGGGCTACAGTGCTTCCTTTACTAAGATGTATAACGAGGATTCACAGCCACAGTTCTCTGTCGGTGAGTGCTGGGACGGCACCAACACCATCAAGAACTGGATTGACGGCACAGGCAAGACCAGTGCTGCCTTCGACTTCCAGTTCCGCTACACGGTACGCAACGCAGCTAATGGTGGTGACTGGCGCAAACTGGGTCAGCAGAACGACGGCAACTGGCCGTTGGTCAACAGCAATGTCGGCAACGGAAGCTATCGCCGCTATGCCGTCACCTTCGTGGAGAACCACGATACTGAGAAGCGCTCTAATGCCGCTCAAGATCCATTAAATAAGGACACGCTGGCTGCCAATGCCTATCTGCTGGCGATGCATGGCACACCCTGTATCTTCCTGACTCACTGGCGTGACTGCAAGCAAGCCCTCAAGGCCATGATTGACGTGCGCAAGGCTGTAGGAATCCATAACGAGAGTGAGGCTATCAACATTGCGACTAACCAGAACTACTATGCCGTACGCACCGTGGGCAAGAATGGTCAGCTGACCTGTGTAGTCGGTAAAGAGGCCAACCAATATACCCCAAGCGGCAATGTTGTCAAGGTACTGTCTGGCCATCATTTTGCCTACTGGATGTCAACATCCATGGAGACTGCATGGATTGACCTGGCGTCTGGTGAGTATGAGGGTACTCAGAAGGCTATGCTGACTGCCGTTTCAAGCAACAGCAATGCCCAGCTGGTATACACCACCGACGGCTCTACTCCTACAGCCAACAGCACGAAGGTGGCTAGCGGTACGAAGATTGATGTTACTGGCAACATGACGCTGAAAGTTGGTCTGCTCATCGGTTCAACCGTCAGTGGCATTGTCACCCGTACCTACACTGAGCCTGCTCCTGTAGTGAAGAAGACCATCGACATCTATGTTAATACGGACAAGGTAGGATGGACAACCGTTAACTTCTGGACGTGGGGTGGCGATGACACCCATGCTCCACAATCAGGGAAGTGGCCTGGTGACAAGGTGAGCTCAACGACCACCATCGGTGGCAAGCAGTGGTTCGCCAAGCAGTATACTATCACTGGTGACGACGACTTCGTCAACTTCGTATTCAGCACGGGTACTGGCAGTCCACAGACTATTGACATCAACAACATCAAGAACACTACATTCTTCGAGATTTCCGACCAGCAAGAGAGTGGCAAGTACTTGGTCAACGATGTTACAGGAAGCTACACAGCCATCAATGAAATAAGAGGTAAGATGTCAGAGGCAGGAAGTGGCATCTACGACCTGCAAGGCCGTCGTGTCAGCAATATGCAGCGTGGCATCTATATCGTCAACGGCAAAAAAGTCGTAATCAAGTAAAAAACGACAAGTAACAGTCGTTATTTAGCAGAAAATGCTTATCTTTGCATCGTAAATGGTAAAGATAAGCATTTTTTATGGATATTACTGAAAGATTCCTCAACTATACCAAGTTTGATACACAGTCGGCTGAAGACAGCCAGACAGTACCCAGCACCGCTAAGCAACTGCTGTTTGCCGAATACCTGAAGAAGGAGCTGGAACACGAGGGCCTCGACGACGTAGAACTAGACGAGAAAGGCTACCTCTATGCCACGCTGAAGGCCAACACCAAGGGCGACATACCCACCATTGGCTTCATATCGCACTACGACACCAGTCCCGACTGCTCGGGTGCCGACATCAAGCCCCAAATAGTCAAGAGCTACAATGGTGCCGACATCATGCTCAGCGAAGGCGTCACCATGTCGCCCAAGAAATTCCCCGAGTTGTTGCAGCATGTAGGCGAAGACCTCATCGTCACTGACGGTACTACCCTGCTGGGAGCCGACGACAAGGCAGGCATTGCTGAGATTGTCGAAGCCATGGTCTACCTGCAGCATCACAAGGACATCAAGCACGGTAAGATACGTATCGCCTTCAATCCCGACGAGGAGATTGGCATGGGCGCCCACCACTTCGACGTCGAGAAATTCGGCTGTCAGTGGGCCTACACCATGGATGGCGGCGACGTGGGTGAACTGGAGTACGAGAATTTCAATGCGGCATCAGCGAAGATTACCATCAAGGGCATCAGCGTACACCCGGGCTATGCCAAAGACAAGATGGTCAATGCCAATCGTCTGGCCGTGGAGTTTGCCGCCATGCTGCCTGCCGACGAGACACCAGAGACGACTGAGGGCTATCAGGGCTTCTATCATCTGTTGGGCATTACAGCCGGTGTGGAACAGGCTCGCCTCAGCTACATCATCCGCGACCACGACCGCGACCGTTTTGAAGACCGCAAGCGCTTTATCCTGCACTGCGCTGAGCAGATGAACGAACGTTACGGAGAGGGCACCGTAGAGTGTGTTGTCAGCGACCAGTACTACAACATGAAGGAGAAGATAGACCCGCAGATGCACGTCATCGACCTCGTGCTGAAAGCCATGCAGGAGTGCGGCATAGCTCCCAAGGTGAAGCCCATCCGTGGTGGTACGGACGGTGCACAACTGTCGTTCAAGGGTCTGCCCTGCCCCAACATCTTTGCAGGAGGCATCAACTTCCACGGTCCCTACGAGTTTGTGCCCATCCAGTCTATGGAGAAAGCCATGAAACTGATTATCAAAATCTGCGAACTCACAGCCAGCTATAACGATTAATACAGAACATAGAACGCTATACTAGACCATGGAACTACCCACCATTATCCACGACCTGGCACTGATGCTCATCGTAGCTGGCATCGTGACGCTCATCTTCAAACGCCTCAAGCAACCACTGGTGTTGGGATACATTGTCGCAGGCTTCCTCGTGTCGCCCCACATGCCCTATACCGCCTCTGTTGCTGACACGGAGAACATCCACCTATGGGCAGACATCGGCGTCATGTTCTTGCTGTTCTCGCTGGGTCTTGACTTCTCGTTTAAGAAGATACTGAAGATGGGGGCATCACCGTTTATCTCGGCCATGGTTATCATCTTCTCCATGTCCATGCTGGGCGTCTGCGTCGGCAAGGCCTTCAGCTGGTCAAGGATGGACTGCATCTTCCTGGGTGGTATGCTCGCCATGAGTTCTACAACCATCATCTACAAAGCCTTTGACGACCTTGGGCTGCGCCAGCAGCAGTTTGCAGGACTGGTGATGTCCGTGCTCATCCTGGAGGACATTCTGGCTATCGTTATGATGGTGATGCTGAGCGCTATAGCCAGCGGCAACAACCCCGACAGCGGACAGATGCTGGGTTCTGTGGTGAAGATAGCTTTCTTCCTTGTGCTATGGCTCGTCGTAGGTATCTTTGCCATCCCGCTGTTTCTGCGCCGTGTGCGCCGTCTCATCAACAACGAGGTGTTACTCGTGGTATCACTGGGTCTCTGCTGCGCCATGGCAGTCATCTCTACGAAGGTGGGATTCTCGTCTGCCTTCGGTGCCTTCATCATGGGTAGCATCCTGGCAGAGACCGTCGAGGCAGAAAAGATAGAGAAACTGGTAGAACCCGTCAAGAACCTCTTTGGCGCCATCTTCTTCGTGTCCGTAGGTATGCTGGTAGACCCGCAAATAATCGTCAGCTATGCATGGCCCATCATCACACTCGTGCTAACCATCCTCATCGGCCAGGCACTCTTCGGCTCCTTCTCTTTCATGCTGGCAGGCGAGAGTCTGAAGTCGGCCATGCGTTGCGGCTTCTCCATGGCACAGATTGGTGAGTTCTCGTTCATCATCGCCTCACTGGGTCTTTCGTTGGGGGTCATCAGCGACTTCCTCTATCCCGTCATCGTCGCTGTGTCCGTCATCACCACATTCCTGACACCTTATATGATACGACTGGCCACGCCCGCCTACAATGCCTTGGAGTCACGTTTGTCGTCGCGCATCATCCGCTTGCTCAACCACATGTCCATGAGCCATCCTAACAGTCAGCAGCAGAGTGCTTGGAAGCAAATACTGACGCAGATGGCCATCAACACCTTGATATACAGCATTCTGTCGTCGGCCACCATTGCCGTGATGTTCACCTTCGTACTGCCCTTCATGCAGAAGTTGCTGCCTGGCTGGACGCTCCACTGGTATGCCAATGCCATCACAGGACTGCTGACCGTCCTGTTCATATCGCCCTTCCTGCGTGCCATGGTGATGAAGAAAAACCGCTCTGAGGAGTGGAAGAAACTATGGGCTGAGAGCAACCGCAACCACCTGCCACTGTTGGCAACCATACTGGCGAGGGTGATTATTGCCGTGGCCTTCATCTTCTACATCTGCCACCATCTGAGTCGCTTCAGCAATGCCGTCATGATTACGCTGGGCATTGTAGTGCTGGCATTCATCGTCGTGTCGCGAACCATCAAGCGCCGCAGCATCCTGCTGGAGCGCCTGTTTGTTAACAACCTGCGCTCACGCGACATCGAAGCCCAGGTGAAGGGTAAGAAGCGTCCGCTCTATGAAGGCAAGCTGCTCGACCGCGATATCCATATTGCCGACTTTGAAGTACCCACCAACTCTCTTTGGATGGGTAGCACGCTGAAAGAGCTGAACCTTGGCAAGAAGTATGGCGTACACATCAGCAGCATTCTGCGTGGCGGTTTCCGCATGAACATTCCCGACGGCGACTACATGCTCTTCCCCTGCGACCGTCTGCAGGTCATTGGTAGCGACGAACAGATGGCCAACTTCGCTCATGCGTTAGAGACTGACGTCATCCAGGAAGATCTGAAGGTAGAAAACCGTGAGATGAAACTGCGCCAGCTCATCATCTCTGCCGGCAGTCCTTTTGTCGGCAAGACCATGGCCGAGAGCGGCATCCGCAGCAGATACGGTTGCATGGTGGTAGGCATCGAGGAAGGCAAGGAGAACCTCTCGTCCGTGCACCCCACCCGCCGCTTTGCAGAGGGCGACATCATCTGGGTGGTAGGGGAAGAGACGGCACTGCAGGAACTGCTATCCGTTAATCGTTAGCATTAACCAACAGCTAATAGCTAACAGCCATTATTAGTACCACTGTACGGCATTGGAATAGCTGGAGCGCTTGTCATACTTCAGCGCATCGGTCAGCGTTGCTGCATTACAACGGAATGAGAAGTTATAGCTAGTATAAGGTGTCAGTACCACCTGGCACGACATGTTGAAGCAGTGCAAGTCGCGCGACAGCGAGGCGGTAGTCAGCGACAACTTCTTGGCATCAAAGTCGTAACCGCTGGAGAAAGAGATGTTCCAGCCGTCAGCCAGACGGATGTTACCGCTGAAGTTCAAGTTCTGCGTAAACTTATACGGATAGCGCATGCGGTCGTAGTCGAACTTGCCGGCAGTATTCTCACGCATAGTGATACCATAGCCAAAACTGATAGACCACGGCATGGAGAACTTCATATAGCCATCCTCGTCAGTCTCAGCCATACCGGCATTTTCCTTTTTGGCACCGTGCTTACCCTCTTCCAGATCCTTGTCGATGTTCGTATTCAGGTCGGTATCAAACTCGTCCTCCTCTTTCTTCTTGTCTTTGTTCTTGTCTTTCTTCTCTACCTTCTCGCCACGCAACCACTTGAAGAAGTCGGCCACCTTCTTGTCGCTGAGTGTGTACGACAGGTTCTGCGACATACCCTGGAAACGGCCAAAGCGTCCATGGCTATACTCGGTACGGTTGCCGATGTAGGGACGGGCACCCACCGAGTCGGCCTCGTAGGCGTAGGTGGCGAAGGTAGCGTTCAGGTTCAGCGTATAGTTCTTCGACAACTTCAGGCGCAGACGGGTGTTCAGGTCACTCCACGGACGCGTCTCGGCAGCGAAGTTGTACGACATCGACGCACCTAACTCATCAATAAGGCTGATCTTCTTAAAGCCTGTCGAGTCGTCGTCGCTCTTGATCTTCATCTCTATATTATTCGAGATGTCCATCGACACACTTCCCGTCTTTCCCTTACCAGGTCCGCCAAAGAGCGTTCCCTGATACATGTTATACTCTACCATCGTCACATTGCCATTGGCATCGGTCTTCTGATAGGTGTCCCAGAATCCATAGCGCTTAGCACTGAAGTCCGGAGCATAGTTGAACGACACGGTAGGTGTGAAGACGTGGCGTATGCGGTCTATCTTTTCACCAAACAGCTTACGGTTGGGGATAAAGAAACCATAGAGCTTTGTCGACAGGCCCAGCGACATCGACCAGTTATACACATTGTGGAAACCCTGTATCGTGTCGACAACCTCCTTCTGCTTATTCTCATCCCACGAGCGCTTGTACTTCTGCGTGTACATACGGTCGGTGAAGTTAAACGTAGGCGACACGTTCAGGAAGTTAAATAACGTGAAGTTTGCGCTGATGGGGATGGTATGCTGCATACCGTTACGCCAGTCCTTCGTGAGACTGGAGTGCATCAGCTTGTCTTCCTTCGTCTTGATTTCGTTCTTGAATTGTCCGGTATAGCGCACCGTAATCTTCTCGTACCAACGCTCCTCGCCCACTGCCTTCTTACGCTTAAAGGGGTAGAAGTTTGCCACCGATATGTTCAGGTCGGGCATGGTCAGATCCAGGGTAGAGTCACGCATGTTCTGGTTGAGGTTGAACGTAGTTGTCAGACTCATTCCCAGGCTGGAGAACTTCGTACCCAGTGACACAGAACTGGTACGTGTCGACTGTGTCAGCGACTGCGGGTTGTACATGGACGTTAGGTTGTTGCGCTCGTAACTGCTCGTCGCAAAGTTCACGCTGGCGCGCAGCGAACGGTAGGGATTGGCCTTGGAGTCCTGCGAGTGCTGCCATGCCACCCTGAAGCTCGTCGTCTTGGAATAATCGGGCATGTTCTTGTCACCCGACACCGAGTTCTGGTAGCTCACCAGCAGCGATCCGTTATAGCGGTAGCGACGTCGGTAGTTCGATGTCGCCGTCAGTCCCCACGAGCCTTTGGTATAAATCTCGCCTATCAACTTCAGGTCCATCTTGTCGCTGATGGCAAAATAGTAGCCACCATCACGCAGATAGAAGCCTCGCGACGTCTCATCACCATATGTCGGCATAATGAAACCCGACGAGTAGCTCTTCGTGAACGGGAAGAAACCATAGGGTATGGCAAAAGGCAACGGCACATCGCACACCACAAGATAGGTAGGGCCGAACACCACGTCCTTGCCTGGGCGCACCTTGGCACGCGACATGGCGAAATAGAAGTCTGGGTGCGGCTGGTCGCACGTCGTATAGCGACCGTGATACAGGTGCATGTCGCCTTTGCCGTCACGTTTGGACAATTCAGAGGTCATATAACCGTCTTGCTGTGCAGTATAGGCATTGTTGATCAGGCCCTTCTTCGTCTTGAAGTTAAACGCCATCGTATCGGTCTCGTACGTGTCCGAGCCCATCTTGAACACGGGTGTACCAAACTTCTGTCCCGTCGAGTCCAGCGAACCCGTGGCATGCACCAGACTGGAGTCCAGCGACATAAATATCTGGTCGCTCTCCAAGTCCATATCCTGATATTTTACGTGCGACTGTCCGTAGAGATGGGCAATCCCCGTCTCTCCCTCGTACGTCATGGAGTCGTTGGCAGTATAGGTCACTGGGGCGTCAATACCATTCTTGCGCTTGCGGTTGGCGGAGTCGGCAGCCAGCGAGTCGTCAACGGCCTTGTTGCGTTTCCATATCAACAGTTGCAGTGAGTCCATGTGTGCCGTGTCTGGCAGCAGACTATCTACACTGTCCTTGACCTCGTGTTTTAAGACTTCCTTAAGTACCTGCTTAGCACTGTCCGCCACAACAGAGTCACCCTCGACGACGCTTGCAGTAAAGCGCAACCGAGGTACTTCCGCCACCACAAAAACGATGACGAAAAGCAGCAGAAATATGAGCGTTTTTCTTCTCACGACTGCAAAGGTAAGCATTTCCTTTGGTTTACACAAATATTTTAATCGAATTCGCTGAAAAAGGCGAAGCACCTTCGCACATACAATGACACAAAAAATAATTCATCGATTATGGTGCATAATTCATAATTATTTTATATCTTTGCGACAGAAACCATTAAATATTAAATACTATGAGTAAGAAAAAAGGTGGCAAGAGGCTGAATAAGAAACAGATAGCCGAGATGCTGCAGACATTGTTCCAGCAGCATCCCAACGAGACGTTCTCCTTCAAGCAGATTTTCAAGGCGCTGAAGTTGGAAACACATCCGACCAAGATGCTGGCCATTGACCTGATGGAAGAGATGGCATGGGACGACTACCTGTCGAAGGTTAGCGACAACTCATACCGTTTGAATCAGAAGACACAGATACAGGAGGGCACCTTTATCCGCAAGGCTAACGGCAAGAACTCGTTCCAGCCTGACGATGGCGGTACGCCCGTCTTTATCAGTGAGCGCAACTCGCTGTTTGCTATGAATGGCGACCGTGTGAGGGTAACCTATATGGCCCGCCGCGAGAAGCATATCAAGGAGGCGATGGTTGTCGAGATTCTCAGCCACAAGCGCGACCAGGCCGTCGGTAAGCTGAAGGTGGAGAAGGACTATGCCTTCCTGATAACAGAGGGCAACATCTTTGTTCACGACATCCTTATTCCGAAGAAAAAGCTGAAGGGCGGCAAGACGGGTGACAAGGCCGTTGTCAAGATTACCCAGTGGCCTTCGCGCGAGTCAAAGAATATCGTCGGCGAGGTTATCGACGTGCTGGGCAAGGAGGGCGACAACAATGTAGAGATGCACGCCATCCTGGCACAGTATGGTCTGCCGTACAAATACCCGAAGGCTGTCGAGGACGCAGCCGAGAAGATAGAGCCGGGCATTACCCCCGAGGAGATAGCCCGTCGTGAGGACTTCCGTGATGTCTTCACCTGCACCATCGACCCCAAGGATGCCAAGGACTTCGACGATGCACTCAGCATCCGCCAGAGGGGGAAGTTGTGGGAGGTCGGTGTCCACATCGCTGACGTCAGCCACTACGTCAAGGAAGGCTCTGTCATCGACAAGGAGGCCGTGAAGCGTGCCACCAGCGTCTATCTCGTGGACCGCACCATTCCCATGCTGCCCGAGCGTCTGTGTAACTTCATCTGTTCGCTGCGCCCCGACGAGGAGAAGCTCTGCTACAGTGTCATCTTCACCCTCGACGACGAGGCGAATGTCAAGGACTACCACATCGCTCATACTGTCATTAAGAGTAATAAGAGGTACGCATACGAGGAGGTGCAGGAGATACTAACCTCCAACTCCCCAAAAGAGGAGAGCGAGTATGGCGCGTATCTCAAGACATTAGACAAACTCGCCAAAAAGCTGCGTGAGCGCCGCTTCAAGGGTGGTGCCGTCAAGTTCGACCGTGAGGAGCTGCACTTCGATATTGACGAGACAGGCAAGCCCATCCGTGCCTACTTCAAGAAGTCTAACGATGCCACCCAGCTCATCGAGGAGTTCATGCTGTTGGCCAATAAGTATGTCGCTGAGAGCATCGGCAAGGCCAAGAAGCCCAAAGCCAACGGCCAACAGCCTAAGGCCAAGACCATGGTCTACCGTATCCACGATCAGCCAGACCCCACTAAATTGGAGACGCTGCGCGAGTTTGTCGTCAAGTTCGGCTACAAGATGAAGACGGCAGGCACCAAGGGAGCCATCTCCAAGTCGCTGAATGCACTGATGGACGGCTGTCAGGGTAAGAAGGAACAGAAACTCATTGAGACGGTTGCCTTGCGAGCTATGATGAAGGCAAAGTACTCTACGCATAACATTGGTCACTACGGACTGGCCTTCGAGTACTACACCCACTTCACGTCGCCCATCCGCCGTTATCCCGACACCATGGTACATCGTCTGCTGACAAAATACCAGGACGGCGGGCGTTCTGCTAACCAAGAGAAGTATGAAGAACTCTGCGAACACTGCTCTGATATGGAACAGACTGCCCAGCAGGCTGAGCGCGACAGCATCAAGTATAAGATGGTAGAGTTCATGGCCGACAAGATTGGCAACGAGTACGATGCGCACATCAGCGGCATCCAGTCGTATGGCATCTACTGCGAGATTGATGAGAACCACTGTGAGGGCATGGTGTCTATGCACGACCTGGATGACGACTACTACGACTTCGATGAGCGCAACTACTGTCTCGTAGGCCGTCGCCATCATAATAAGTACCAGTTGGGCGACCCCGTACGCATCAAGGTGGCCCGCGCCAACTTGGAGAAACGCCAACTTGACTTCGTCCTTGCCGACAAGTAACTTCTTACATCAGACTTCTGACATCTTACATATATAAATAAGGTACACGCATGAAAGAAAACAAAAACATCATTGCTGCAGCACTCATTGCTGCTAGCATCTTCTGCCTCGGCTGGTTCGTCAAGGCAGGCATTGACAACATCGTCAACAAAGACCGCCATGTGACGGTCAAGGGTCTGGCTGAGCGTGAGGTGCCAGCCGACAAGGTGACGTGGAGCATAGGCACTAAGGTGACTGGTAACGATCTGCCCCTACTCTACGAGAACATCAACGTGCAGACTAAGAAGATCAAGCAGTTCCTGCTGAAGTACGGACTGCCCGAGAAGGAGATTACTGTCAATCCTCCCTCTATCAATGACCTGGAGGCTCGCGAGTGGGGCGACAACCAAAAAACATTCCGCTACATTGTCAACACCACCATTACGGTGGCTACCAACAAGGTGGCAGAGGTTAACAAAGCCATCTCCAACCAGGCCGAACTACTGAAGCAGGGCGTGGCTCTGGGCGAGAACTATCCGCAGTACGAATATGCGTCGTTCCAGCAGATGAAACCGGAGATGATGGCAGAGGCTATCAAGAACGCCCAGAAGACGGGGGCACAGTTTGCCGAGGCAAGCAACTGCGACCTCGGAAAAATCGTTACAGCCGACCAAGGACAGTTTTCTATCGAGAACCGTGACGATAACACCCCGTATATAAAAAAGTTACGTGTGGTTACTACAGTGACTTATTCACTGAAGGACTAATCAGCGTTCGATAGAAATCCGTGCATTAACGATTTTTATCAAATATTTCTCTCCAAAACATGTCTATTTCTTAGTTATATTTTGTATCTTTGCACTCGCTAAGAGTTTCCCAAAACGGGAAACTTTTCGCGAGCGAGAGAAAGAAAAGTTTTCCAAAACGGACAACTTTGTATTGCAAAGAGAAAGCAATAACTAAAGAAATATACGCATAAACAATGGAGATTAAGAACTTTACCATTACCAAACGCGACGGTTCAAAAGACTCGTTTTCGCTGGACAAAATTATGAACGCCATCGTCAAGGCGTTCGAGAGTGTGAATGTACCTTCTGACCTGGGTACCATCTCGAAGATTCTCAGTCACCTGGATATCAAGGACGATATCACGGTGGAGGATATCCAGAACCAGGTAGAGGAAGCACTGATGCGCGAAGGTTTCTACAAGGTAGCAAAGTCATTCATGCTCTATCGTCAGCAGCATACCGAGGACCGTGAGACGCTGGCTAAGTTGCAGTTCCTGTCTGACTATATGGAATCTGCCAATGCTGCCACTAGTTCTAAGTTCGACGCTAACGCTAATGTGGAACACAAAAACATTGCCACGCTCATTGGCGAGTTGCCCAAGTCTAACTTCATCCGTCTGAATCGCCGTCTGCTCACCGAGCGTTGCAAGAAGATGTTTGGCAAGGAACTGGCCGACAAGTACATCGACCTGCTGACCCACCACTTTATATATAAGAACGACGAGACCTCGCTGGCCAACTACTGTGCATCCATCACGATGTACCCCTGGCTCATCGGCGGCACGACAGCCATTGGTGGCAACTCTACTGCCCCCACCAACCTGAAGTCGTTTGCAGGTGGTTTCATCAACATGGTCTTCATGGTAAGTTCTATGCTGGCTGGTGCCTGCGCTACTCCTGAGTTCCTGATGTACATGAACTACTTCATCGGCAAGGAGTACGGCCTCGACTACTGGCAGCATCCTGACCAGCAGGCTGACCTCTCACTGAAGAAGCGCACCATCGACAAGGTTATCACCGACTACTTCGAGCAGATCGTCTACTCACTGAACCAGCCCACAGGTGCCCGCAACTACCAGGCAGTATTCTGGAATGTCGCTTACTATGACAAGTTCTATTTCGAGTCTATCTTCGGCGAGTTCTACTTCCCCGACGGTTCAAAGCCCGACTGGGACGGACTCTCTTGGCTACAGAAGCGCTTCATGAAGTGGTTCAACCAGGAGCGTACCAAGACGCTGCTGACCTTCCCTGTAGAGACCATGGCACTGCTCGTCGACGAAAACGGCGAACCCAAGGATAAAGAGTGGGGTGAGTTCACTGCAGAGATGTATGCCGAGGGCCACTCGTTCTTCACCTATATGAGCGACAATGCCGACTCGCTGAGCTCTTGCTGCCGTCTGCGCAACGAGATTACCGACAACGGCTTCTCTTATACGTTGGGTGCTGGTGGTGCTTACAACGAGAACCTCAAGGACCTGCAGGCTCACGGCATGCTGCCCCTATTCGATGCTGGCTACATCAACATCGCCCGCCAGTACCTCACCATCGGTATCAACGGTCTCGTTGAGGCAGCCGAGTTCATGGGCCTGAAGATTACGCCCAACGACGACTATAAGAAGTTCGTGCAGGGCATCCTCGGCCTCATCGAGAAGTACAACAAGCAGTATCGCACCAAGGACATCATGTTCAACTGCGAGATGATCCCTGCCGAGAACGTCGGTGTGAAGCATGCCAAGTGGGACCGTGAGGACGGCTACTTCGTTCCTCGCGACTGCTACAACAGCTACTTCTACGTAGTAGAGGACGACTCACTCAGCGTCATCGACAAGTTCAAGTTGCACGGCGCACCCTATATTGAGCACCTCACCGGTGGCTCCGCCCTGCACATGAACCTCGACGAACACCTCTCTAAGGAGCAGTACCTGCACCTGCTGAAGGTTGCCGCCAAGGAGGGCTGTAACTACTTCACCTTCAACATCCCCAATACGGTATGTAACGACTGTGGCCATATCGACAAGCGCTACCTCAAGGAGTGCCCGCACTGCCACTCAAAGAATGTAGACTACATGACCCGTATCATTGGTTACCTGAAGCGTGTCAGCAACTTCTCACAGGCTCGCCAGGAAGAGGCATCACGCCGCTACTATGCACACGCAGAATAATATTTAGCAACGGACTACAGGACTGATACCACCACACAAACGGTCCTGTAGTCCGCAGCAAACCATTGAAGACATGCTTAAATACGTAAACACAGGAATTGTTTTTCAGGAGATACCCGATGAGGTTACCTTAGCTATCAATATCTCCAACTGCCCATGCCACTGCCCAGGATGCCACAGCCGCTACCTCTGGGACGACATCGGCATGCCCTTAGATACCGATGCCATCGACGCTTTCGTTGAGCGCTATGGCACCGACATCACCTGCCTGTCTTTCATGGGTGGCGATGCAGACCCCGTAGGTGTCAACCAGTTGGCACAGTACATCCATGAGACCTATCCCCAGTTCAAGGTGGCATGGTACAGCGGACGCCTTCGCGTCTCGTCAGCCGTCAACAAGGCTGACTTCGACTACCTCAAGATAGGGCCTTACATCAAGCATCTGGGCCCCTTGAAGTCGCCCACCACCAACCAACGCCTCTATCGCCAGCGTGAGGACGGCTCCTTCGAAGACATCACCTATCGCTTCTGGCGTCGGCGCGACATTGCGATATAGTCATCAGCATACATACAGAAAAAAATCACACAAAGGGTATTCCTTTGTGTGATTTTTTATGAAAACGATTGTTGTCCAAGGCGGATTCGAACCACCACAAACAGAACCAAAACCTGTTGTGCTACCATTACACCATTGGACACCGTTTGCGTTTTGCGGGTGCAAAATTACGAAATATTTGGCATATCGCCAAATATTTCGTAACCTTTTATTATTTAACGATCAAAAGATAGTAGTTCTTCTTACCCTTTTGGGCCAGCAGATACTTCCCATCGATGAGGTCTTCAGCAGTGACAGGACGATTCTGATCGGTCAGCTTCTCCTTGTTCAGTGAGACACCACCACCCTGTACCATCTTACGCATCTCACCCTTTGAGGGGAATACGGGAGCAACAGTGGTAAACAGCTCGATAGCGGGCTGGCCCAGTTGGTCTTTGCCTATCTCGAACTGGGGAACGCCATCAAAGACATCGAGGAAGGTCTGCTCGTCAAGTTTCTCCAATCCCTCCTTAGTAGACTTTCCAAAGAGCAGGTTGCTGGCTTCGATAGCAGCATCGAGGGCCTCCTGTGAGTGTACCATGATGGTAACCTCCTCAGCCAGGCGCTTCTGCAGCACACGACGACCAGGATCCTGCTTGTGCTCCTCAACGAGAGCATCAATGGTCTCCTTCTCCAATGAGGTAAAAATCTTGATATAGCGCTCGGCATCGTCATCAGAGACGTTGAGCCAGAACTGATAGAACTTATATGGTGTGGTACGCTTCGGATCAAGCCAGATGTTACCCGACTCCGTCTTACCAAACTTCTTTCCGTCACTCTTGGTAATGAGCGGACAGGTCAGTGCGAAGGTTTCCACCTCGTTGCCCAGCGTGCGACGGATCAGCTCCGTACCCGTAGTCATGTTACCCCACTGGTCGTTACCGCCCAACTGCAGCTTTACGCCATAGTGCTGGTAGAGATACAGGAAATCATAGCCCTGCAGCAACTGATAGGTAAACTCAGTGAATGAAAGACCATCGCGTGCAGTACCGTTCAAGCGCTGCTGAACACTTTCCTTAGCCATCATATAGTTGACGGTGATGTGCTTACCCACCTCACGGGCAAAGTCCAGGAAGGTGAAGTTTTTCATCCAGTCGTAGTTGTTGACCATCAGCGCTGCGTTAGCATCCTTCGACTCAAAGTCCAAGAACTTAGCGACCTGGGCTTTGATGCACTCCTGGTTGTGACGCAGCGTCTCGTCGTTCAGCAGGTTGCGCTCCTGTGACTTACCTGAGGGGTCGCCAATCATACCTGTTGCACCACCCACGAGGATGACGGGACGGTGACCGCAACGCTGCAAGTGGCGCAGCATCATGATGCCACAGAGGTGACCAATATGCAGTGAGTCGGCCGTAGGGTCAGTACCCAGATAGGCTGTCACCATCTCTTTCTGCAACAGTTCTTCCGTACCGGGCATCATCTGTGCCAGCATTCCGCGCCAGCGTAGTTCTTCTACAAAATTCTTCATATCTTTTATACCTATTTATTCTTTTTAGTTTGCAAAGGTACGAATAAGTGAGCACAATACAAAGCAAAAAAACATTTTTTTGCTTTTAGTGTCGAGCGAAAGTACTTTCGAGACGCAGTCTCAAAGGTACGAATAAGTGAGCACAATACAAAGCAAAAAAGCATTTTTTTGCTTTTGCCTCCATCCTATGGTACTGGGTCGTAGCCAGAACCTCCCCAAGGATTGCAACGCAGGATGCGCCAAATAGCCAGATAAAGTCCCTTAAAAGGGCCATGTTTAATGATAGCCTGACGGGCATACTCACTACAAGAAGGAGTAAAACGGCAGGAAGGAGGAGTCAGCGGAGAGATAGACGTCTGATAAAAACGGATAGGCAATACCAATAGCATCACCAGCAGACGACGGAGATAATGCCACAGTGTCTTCATAGCTTTTCCTGTAAACGCTTGACGATACCTACCACACGTTCCTCCACATCCTGGGTTGAGAGAAAAGCGTCAGACAGCCATACAAAGGCAACAAGTAACTGCTTGTCAGAAGCAAGAGCTTCGACAAGCAGTTGTTTATGATGACGCCAAGCCTCACGGACTTGACGCTTGACGCGATTACGGTCGACAGCATGATGGAAGTGCTTCTTAGGAACACTGATAAGCATTTGCAGGGGCTCGTCATGGTCGTTGCGCTCACGCAACTTGTACACTGCGCGCAACGGGAAAGCTGCCACAGAACGGCTGCTGCCTCCTGCAAAGAGGTCGTCGATGAGTCGCTGACTCACCATGCGCTCACGCTTACGGAATGTCAGAGCCATCATGCAATATATAAATAGGATTACTGCTTCTCTAAGAGATAGTGCTGCAGAGCACCAGTCATCGAAGGATATTTCTCAGAAGGAGCCTCGATATCCAGGCGCAGACCTGCATCCTTGGCAGCCTGTGCGGTAGTAGGGCCAAAAGTCGCAATAGCAATGTCACCCTGCTTGAAGTTGGGGAAGTTCTTAGTAAGCGACTCGATACCAGCCGGACTGAAGAAAATCAGCATGTCGTAGTCGAAAGTCTTCACCTCCTCAGGTGTAAAGTCGTTGCTAACGGTACGATACATGACACACTCCTGGTGGTTCAGTTTCTTGGAGTCAAGCAATGTGGCAACGCTATCATTATGAACGTCACTCATCGGAACGAGGTACTTCTCGGTCTTGTGCTTCACCATGGTGGGCAGCAAATCATCCATCTTACCCGTGGTACCGAAGAACACCTTACGCTTACGGTATTGCACATACTTCTGGATATACAGCGAGATAGTCTCTGTGACACAAAAATACTTCATATCCTCTGGGATAGCAACACGCAACTCCTTAGCCAAAGTGAAGAAGTGATCAATGGCATGACGAGAAGTGAAGACAATGGCCGTATAGTCCAGAATGTTAATCTTCTGGGCACGGAACTCCTTGGCCGTAATTCCCTCTACCTTGATAAACGGACGGAACACAAGTTCTACATCAAACTTGGAAGCGATGTCATAGTATGGTGACTTCTCACTTGACGGTTTAGGTTGTGAAACCAAAATCTTTTTTATCATTGATGTCCTAAAAATTTATTTTCAAACTATTTGCTGTAAAGTCCAGTACTCCCCACAATGCCAAGAAAGGCACTATTTCGAGCGCACAAAGGTACAAAATAATTTGCAAACTAGCGACATTTTGTCGGAAAAAGATGATATAACACTTATAAAATGCTAATAATTTAACAAAAACAAGCACTATTGCGAAGTAAATCTCTACATTTTCGATGGGCATATCGAAGTATGGTCCCATCACTACAGCAGGGAACGATATAATGCCTTCCAAGATAATAACAAACAGTAGAGATTTAATCCATTGTAAGTTTCTTTTACCACCAAAGAATACACCATTTACCAAGGTGTACAGTCCCATCTTCACCAGGAAGTAGAGCAGGAAGATAGCCCAGAAGATAAAGATGAGATAATACTGAGAACTGAGTACATAGGCATCGCCATAATAGTGGAGCGAATAGAAATAATAGAGCGTGGCTAACATGAGACTCGTCAAGAAGACGACGTACACCTGAAAGCGTGCCTCACTACCCGTCTCCGTCATAGCGGACGCTCCTTCGCGAGGTTTCTGGAAGAAGTTCTTGGCCTGACGGGTAAAGAAACCTCGCACTCGCGCATAGGCCATTACCGCCAGGACAAAGAATAGCAGCAGGAGCGACGTAATGACATCATCGCCACGCACATTATAGGGAATAGGGTCGCCCATCGTACCATAGCGTCCACCCTCCAATTCAGGATGAAAGAGGGAATCTTCAGAGAAGAATCCCTCCTTATAATACTGGGGCAGGTCAATGTTCGACTCTTCCGCCGGCATTTCAAACAGTGATATGCTGTCTGACGATATCAAAACTTACAATGCAAATGCGCGTTTAATATCCTCTACCCTATCCAACTTCTCCCACGTAAACAACTCGACATCAATGGTCTTGGTCTCGTGATAGCAACTGGTAAAGGTTTTCTTCACCACCTCGCACTGACGCCCCATATGGCCATAGGCAGCTGTCTCCAGATACATGGGCTGGCGCAGCTTCAGCGAACGTTCAATAGCTTTAGGACGCAGGTCGAAGAGTTGCTCTATCTTCTTGGCAATCTCGCCATCCGTCATATTGACGTGCGAGCGGCCATAGGTATTGACATAGATGTTCATGGGCTTAGCGACACCGATAGCATAGCTGATCTGTACCAGCATCTCATCGGCAACACCTGCTGCCACCATGTTCTTGGCGATATGGCGGGCAGCATAGGCTGCACTACGGTCCACCTTGCTGGAGTCCTTACCAGAGAAGGCACCACCGCCATGAGCGCCCTTGCCACCATAAGTGTCAACGATAATCTTTCGGCCCGTCAGTCCGGTATCACCATGAGGTCCGCCAATGACGAACTTACCAGTGGGGTTAACGAAGTACTTGATATCGTCGCCAAACAATGACAACACCTTCTCAGAGCTAATCTTGTCCTTGACACGAGGAATCAAGATGTTGATGACATCCTCACGGATCTTGGCAAGCATGCGCTCGTCGTCGGTGTCAAACTCGTCGTGCTGGGTAGAGACGACGATGGTATCGATGCGTTCAGGAATACCAGCATCACTGTACTGGATGGTCACCTGACTCTTGGCATCCGGACGCAGGTAAGTCATCACCTTACCCTCCTTGCGGATTTCAGCCAAGGTACGCATAATAAGATGTGCCAAGTCGAGAGAGACAGGCATGAGGTTCTCTGTCTCGTTGGTAGCATAGCCGAACATCATACCCTGGTCGCCAGCACCCTGCTCATCCTCATCACCGTTGTCTACACCACGATTGATGTCTTCACTCTGCTCGTGGATAGCGGTCAGGATACCGCAGGAGTTGCCATCGAATTGATAGTCGGCTTTGGTATAGCCTATCTTCTTGATGGTATTACGTGCTATCGTTTGCAAGTCGATATAGACATCACTGTGTACCTCGCCCATCAACACCACCTGTCCTGTTGTAACGAACGACTCACAAGCCACACGGGCACGATCGTCGTAAGCCAGGAACTGGTCGAGAATAGCGTCACTAATCTGATCGGCCACTTTATCGGGATGGCCTTCTGATACTGATTCTGATGAAAATAAATATGACATAGTTTTGAATTTTGCGTGCAAAGATACAAAAAAACGGCGAATTAAACAAATTCGCCGTTCAAAAATACCTAATAATGAGGTGATTTACTTACTTTCCGGGGTCATGACTACTTCTATGTGGTTACCACTCTTCAGGAAACCATTGAGGAAGTCACGGACATTATCTACGGTCAGCGCCTCAACAGTCTTCTTATAGTCAGTATAGAAGTCTACGCCATAATCCTTATAGGCCGTAATGGTATTAATCCAGAAGCCATTCTTCTTGGCATCTACATCAAACTGCTTGAGCATATACTCCTTGGCCTTATTCAGCTGGTCAGCATCGACAGTCTTCTGCATCTTAGCAATACCCTCGTGCAACAGGCGCACAGCAATCTCCTGCTTGTCAGGATTCATGGGGCAGTAAGCCTGCAGGACAGCCATAGGCTGATGAGCGCTAAGGTTGAAAGAGCCAGAAGCTCCACAAGAGTAGGCAGCGCTCTCGTCCTCACGGATGGTCTTCAGATAAATCATAGAGAGAATCTGTCCGACAACATCAATCTTCACCTGGTTGGCCAGTGTGTAAGGCATAGCGGCATACCAGTACTCAAAAGCGGTAGCCTTGGGCGACTCGGTCTTCACCTTGAAGTGGTTAACGACCTCACCCTTAGCGAATGTCATAACATCCTTGAAGTCTTCAGCCTTCTTCTTAGTAGCAGGCAACGAAGCGACATACTGCTCGATGAGTGGACGAAGCGTCTGCTCGTCGAAGTTACCAACGAAGACAAAGGTGAACTGGCCGGCGTTCTGGAAACGATCCTTGGCAATCTCCAGGATGCGGTCGTAGTTGATATTCTTCAAATCCTCTACCTGAATATTAGCGAAGCGGGGATTATGAGAATAGATTGTATTCGTCAACGAATCAGAGAAGACGCTCTGTGGATCCAGGCCCTTATTTTTCAAAGCCATCTCCAAAGAAGTCAGCAGGTTCTGGAACTGCTTTTCGTCCTTGTTGATTGCCGTGAAGTAGAGATACTGCATCTGCATCATGGTCTCGATGTCCTTCGGAGTTGAGTGAGCTGTGATATACTGACGAGTATTACCCAAAGTAGCATCTGAGTTGACCTCCTTGCCAGCCAGAGCCTTGGTGAGCTCGTTGCTGGAGAAGCTGCCTATGCCACTGTAGCCAATAACCTGGTCGAAGACCTTCAGGTTGGTGTAGTCGGCAGGACCATAGAGTGACTTACCACCCTTAGCAAAAGCCTGCATCTGAATCTCATCATCCTTGAAGTCGGTCTTCTTCAGAATGACGGTAGCACCGTTCGACAGCTTCAGCTCCTTATATCCGAACACCTTGTTCTCAGTCTCTTTGACAATCTTACCAGCCTTGATTTTGGTAACATCTACCAGTGGCTCGTTCTTGACATTATCCACATAAGCCTCAACCTTTTCAGCGCGAGCTGCGGCGATGGCTGCAGACATATCCTGCTCGGTGGGATAAACCTTACCTTCCTTCTCCTGGGCCCACTCCATGACAACGAGATTGCTGTCAGTGACTGATATCAACTCAGGAACTGCCTGATTGATGACAGCTACAGGAATATTGGGTACAATCTGCTGCATCATCTGATAGAGCACATCCAATGGTGGGATGGGTTCGTTGGCAAGGAAGTGGTCACGATACTGGTCGCCAAACTCTGCATTCTTACGCTTGTCGCGGTTAGTATACTGTTTCTCCAGAGAACTCAGGTAGTCGGCCTGTGCACGGGCATACTCCGTAGCGGTGAAGCCAAACTCACGAGCGCGCTTTGCCTCGCGGTAGAGCGTCTTCAGCGTCTCCATATCCTTACCTTCCTTGGGAACGCCAATCAGTTCGAAGCAGTCCTTGGTCTTCGACAGCAGATACTGACCATCGTCAGCAAATGCCTGGAAGAACGGACAGCTCTCCTCCTGTGTCATCTCGGCCAAGCGCTGGTTCATCATTCGGCTGATAACACTGGTCGCATAGTCCTGAACCAGGTATCCGATGTTTTCCTTCTCCTTTTCAGGAACGGCATCATGCTTCATCATGATCATGATCTGGCTCATCTGCATCTCCTTATCCTTGTCGAAGATATAGATTGCCTCGTTATTGTCGGGGACAGTCTCAGCAACGACCTTAGGAGCATTGGCATCAACCTTGATACCACTGAACAGCTCTTTGATTTTTGCCTCCATGTGGTCGACATCGACATCACCTACAACGATGATGGCCTGGTTGTCTGGGCGATACCACTTATGATAGTAAGCACGCAGCGTGGCGGGCTTGAAGCTGTCGATGACAGACATCAGACCGATAGGCATGCGAAGACCATACTTAGAGCCAGGATACATCTTAGGCAGTGAACGGGTAATCATACGCTGCGAAGGGCCCTCACCGAGACGCCACTCGTTATGCACCACGTCACGCTCCTTGTCGATCTCATCAGCCTCCAACAGCAGACCGTTCGACCAGTCTTTCAGAATGAGCAGACAAGAGTCGAGGGCGGTAGCACGCTTGGTAGGCACGTCGCAGACACGATAGACGGTCTGGTCGATGCTGGTATAGGCGTTCAGGTCGGAACCGAAATCCACACCCAGCGAACGGGTGTAGTCGATGATACCCTTACCCTCGGGCTTTGAGGGGAAGTGCTCAGAGCCGTTGAAAGCCATGTGCTCCAGGAAATGTGCCAGACCACGCTGGCTCTCATCTTCCTGAATGGATCCCACACGCTGGGCAATATAGAAGTTAGCCACATGCTCCGGATACTCGTTATGACGGATGTAATACGTCAGTCCATTGTCCAACTTACCCATACGTACGGCAGGGTCTACTGGAATCGGTGGCATCTGCATCTCCTGAGCCACCATGACTGCACTGCACAGCAAGGTGAGCGCAGCCACAAACATTCTTTTCAGTTTCATCATTTGGTTATTTATTGTTCAACAATTGTCATTTCCAGCTGGCAAAGTTAGTAATAAATATTGACCTGCATGCACGTACCTTTATATTATTAATTTTTTTTATACTTCTATAGAACACAAAAAAAGTCCTTTCAGCCATTTTTCATGTAGCTGAAAGGACTTTTAAGAAAATCAACAGTCGCTGTTACTCTGCCTTCTCGCTGGAGACGTATACGCCGACAGCCTCCACAAGGCCCTTATAAGTAGTCTTATAAGCGATAACGGTCAGTTTGTCACCCCAAGTGAGATTGAGATCGCCGAACTGGCCCTTAGCACCGCCCCAACCCTTGAGGACACCGTAGATATAGACAGAACCCGTCTCATCGGTCAAGTCAAAGTTACCATATTTAGTAACATCGTTCTTTGCACCTTTATCAAGCTCTTCCTGAGGAGCCTCGGTGATAGTACCAGAAATCAGATAGTACTGTTCCTTGCTATCTGGAAGATCACGGAATTCAGCAATCGTTTTCGTCTCGACAGCATATTTCACCTCCTCAAGTGTGCCATTCACCATCTGTGGCGAATCTTTATAGGCACCACGCTGACCCATGACGGTAACAACGTCGCCGACCTTGGCACCAGCCTCGATGAAGCCCTCAGCACGATAGACAAGTGTCTTACCTGTGTGGTCTGCAATATAGAAGCTCTTGCCTTGTTTGTCACTAGCGTACAAATCCACAATAACTCCCGTGAGGCGATACTGTGCATCACCTACCTCAGCAGCTAAGAAGTCACTGACAGTGCATTCAACGATAGAGCCTTCCTGAGAAATGGTAGTCTCTGCTGTGTATTCCTTACCATCACTTGTGGTAACAAATGTGACAGTGGTCTTACGAGCCCCACCAGTGTTGGGGAGTGCTTTGAAGGTGACAGTAGAGGTCTCGCCACTGATGTTGATACCGGTTACGAAGAGCCAGTCCTTAGCATCTTCAGGAATCTTCACATCCAGGCTATTGCCCTTATTGCTCAGCGTAGCATGGAACTCGCCACCAGTCTTAGCAACGGTATTGTTTTCTATGTCGAGAGCATCTACGGCGATGAGAGACTTCTCAATGGCAATAACAGTAACGTTTACCATCTCGATGGTGCCATTGTAATCCTTGCGCGGACCCTCAACAGTAACAATGTCGCCTACGCCAATGCCTAAGCTCAAGAAGTTCTTCTCTGCACCCTTCTTGTCGAGTGTACCATAGATATAGACCTCACCAGTCTCATCCTTCAGATACCAGTTACCATAAGTAGTGTTGGCAATGCTCTTTACGGTACCCTTCACACGATAGGTCTTGCCGTCAACGCCATTCTTGGCAACCTCCTCACAGGTAGAGAGAGGAATATCAACCTTCTTGGCAATCTGCTGGACATTAACCTCCTGCTCCTGACCGTTACACAACAATTTCAGGAAAGCAGCACGAGACTCAGTGGTCTTCTTAGCCTTGAAGACCACGTCCTGCTGACCTGCGCCACCAGATACCGGGGTTATGGTAAGCCATTCTGGCACATCTTTAAACTCCCAGTTACCATTGGCCTTCAGCGTTATCGTTGTCTCGAATTCCTTATCGGCAGGATCAGCTTCTTCACCTGCAGCGAGAGAGATAACGGACTGCGACACCTGTATCTGACTCAGTGTGCTCTTCTCTTCGTCTTCAGAGCAGCCGACAAGCATAGTCACGGCTGCCATGAACATAGGGATAATATATCTAAGTTTCATATTTGTTATCATTTATCTATTCTCTCATTATTAATTAAAGAAGTACTTGATACCAATAGATGCATACCAACACTGGCCCAAAGAGTGATAGGGCTTCCACTTCGTGGTGTTGCCACTGATTGAAGCGGGAGTAGAGAATACAGGATAGCCCTCTGCATCCATACCCTCGTACTTGATGATGCGTGAATACTGTACACCATTAGAAGGAGCAGAGCTATAGTCCAGATTAGCAATCTTCTGAACACCCCAGCTGGAGTTGAAGAAGTTGAGTACGTTCTTCATATCAAAGCCAATCTGCAGGGTATGCTTGGTCTTACCAACATTCAGTTTGAAGTCGTGCTTGTAGCTGAAGTCGATACGGTGAACCCAAGGAGAGTAGTCGCTATAAGCCTCTGCATACTTGCCCTGACGGTCTGCCAGATAGTCGCAGTTGTGAACGAAGTCCATGAAGCGCTGCTGGTCGTCAGCAGACTTAAAGCGGAAGTCACCCTTACCAGTCCAGTTGCCATTAGCATCAAAGTTGCCTGCTACCTGTGCATCGGTGGGGATATAAGCCACATCGTATGTGAAGCCATCTGCATTGATGTCGTTCTGGACAAGGTAGGTTGTATTGTTGCCGCCACGCCAAGTCTCATAGATGATACTATAGTGGTTGTTCGACTTGTCATGAATTGTTGCGCTGGCAACGATACGGTCAGGCGTAACAAACTGTGAGTTGTGCAGCATTACGCTGTTAGGACCTTCATAAGAAGGAATATAGGTGAATGCTGACGAAGCGTCAGAACCTGGCATACCTGTCAGTTCCTTGCTGACAGTATGGGTATAGGCTGCCATCAGACTCATCCACTCAAAGGGCTGAGCGTTCAAGGTGAAGTTGAATGACCATCCGTAGCCTTTGCTGGTATTGTCAAGCACATAAGCATTGGGAAGGTTCTTGCCTGTTGCCTGATCTTTCAACATAAAGTCCTGATAGATGGGACGATTGTCTACGCCATTGAAACGTGCATAACCAGCAACGTCTTTGACAGCCCAGTCAGAGATACATGCTGCATTGACAGTCTTATTGAAGATAAACTCTGCCGTAGCTGACAATGGGAATGACACAGGAATCTGGTAGTCGACAGCAATAGAAGACTTCCATACCTGCGGCATCTTGAAGTCGGGATTCACGGCATTGATGGTAGACCCCTTCTCACCATCCTCAGGACGGATAGTAGCAGGGCCAAGACCATTGTTGATGATGTAGTCACGCAGTGTGTTACCAGTCATGATATTGCCAGCAAACTGCGTCATATCGGTCTGCTTACCACCGTTCTTGCCAGTAGCATTCCATGCGCCCTTATACTGAACCATGTTCGAGTTGGTAGGCATATTGGTAAAGAACACCAAGGGCAGACGACCTGAGAAGAGACCCGTACCACCGCGCACCTTCAGCGACTTGTCGCCAAAGACGTCGTAGGTGAAGCCCAGACGTGGAGAGAACGTGTATGAAGAAGAAGGCC
This sequence comes from uncultured Prevotellaceae bacterium, assembly GCA_900313235.1. Lineage (GTDB taxonomy): Bacteria > Bacteroidota > Bacteroidia > Bacteroidales > Bacteroidaceae > Prevotella. The sequence continues at coordinate 51,822 of OMQN01000032.1, forward strand.
ATGTGCCAGTATCAATATGACGTCCGTTATAATCAAGGTCATAGATGGCCTTATTTGTCATCAGGTCCTTGTTGTTGAAGAAGAGACCATCGACGCGCAAGCCGTAAGTGAGCTTCAGTTTGTCGTTAACGTTCCATTCGTCCTGAGCATAAATGCCAAGTTTATTGAACTGTACGCGAGCAGCCGGCTCCGTCTCACCATTATAGCCATAGGTCAGGGCAACAATCTCAGGAGTGCTATTAAACAGCATCTCTGCATCGAGGACACCATTCTTCCACATAGCCTCAGTAGTGTTGAAGCGATAGTAGCCAGTACCATTACGCATATACATATTGTCAGCCATCTGATGCTCATAGCTTACACCAGCCATAATCTTATGATTGTTACCATAATAGGTCACATCATCCTTGATATTCCAGATGGTGTTATGAACGGCATTGTTCCAGGTGAACAGCTCATAACCCAGAGATATATAGTTATTATCATCCTTCGTAATATCGATGAAAGGGAATGGCGATGACTCTGAGCTGCGCAGGTCGTCAAGTTTTGAATAGGTTGCCAGCAACTGGTTGGACAGTTTCTCTGTCAGACGGCTATTCAGGTCGAACGTCCATGAGTTCACCTCATTGTCCATAGAGTACAGAGAGTTGGCATACGACATGGCCATCTCTGACATACGAGAGTCTGGCAGACGGGGACCACCGTCCATAGACGTCTTGTTAGGCGCATTCCATACCTTATTCTTCGTATAGTTATAGCGCAGTGCGAGGTGATGCTTGTCAGTGATGTTCCAGTCGAGACGAATCAGAAACTTGGTATTCTTCTCGTCGGCAGGGAAACTGGTATAGCTACCGGTATCGTAACCATACTTCTTGGCGACATAGTCAGAAACAGCCTGCAAGTCAGCCTTTGTAGTACGTGACACATAGTTCTCCGGATCAGCAGGATTATCATCGTCAGCACCCTGCCAGCGGTTAACCACTGTAGGAATCTTCACAAACTCTGCATTGGCAAAGAAGAACAGCTTGTTCTTGATGATAGGACCACCGAGTGTGAATCCGTAGGTGGTCTTCTGATTCTTCTCACGTGCGCCACTGATCTGCTCGCGATCTACAGCGTCACCCTGCATCTGCTCATTCTGGTGATAGATGTAGGCAGTACCCTTGAACGTGTTGGTACCTGACTTGGTAATAGCGTTGACACCACCACCGATGAAGTTGGTCTGTCGAACATCATAGGGTGATACGACAACCTGCATTTCCTCGATGGCATCAATAGAGATAGGATTACCACCACCAGGCAGGTTGGGGCTCAAACCAAAGTTGTTATTGAAGTTGGCACCGTCAACCGTGAAGTTGGCATTACGTCCGTCAGAACCGGCAAAGCTCATACCGTTACCGCCATAAGGTGACAGACGGGTATAGTCTGTGATGCTGCGGCTGACAGTAGGCATGTTGGCAATCATCTGATTATTGATGTTGGTAGATGCACCCGTCTTCTCAGTAGTAAACTTAGAAGCCTTACCACTCACAACAACTTCCGCGAGCTCGTTAGCATCCTCTGAAATCACCACAGGAAGATTGTAGGTTTCACCCAACTGCAAGACAACACCCTTGATAACTTTGGTTTGGAAGCCGATATAGCTCACTGTCACAGTGTAAGGGCCTCCGGTACGCATACCCTGAATACTAAAGCGACCATCTACATTGGTCACTGCAGCATAGCGCGTGCCAGAAGGCTCGTGCACTACCTGCACAGAAGCTCCAATTACCTCCTCCTTAGTATCCTGAATAGACACTTTACCTGCTAAGGCAGAGGTAGTGATCTGAGCCATGACAGCCACTGTTGACATCAGCAACAGGACCATCAGAAACAAAATCCTTTTTCTCATAGCAATTTAATCTTTTCGTATTTTTTTATTTTTGCGCTGCAAAGGTAATCATTTTTTTAGATATATTCGCAAACTTTACGCTTCTTTTTGACGAAGTCCCATACGAGCCTCTACAACATTGACAACATAGTCGCCTAATTTCTCACACTCGTTGATGAGATCCATATAGATGGTACCTACGGCGTAAGTGTATTCGTGGTTGTTGACGTCATTGATATTCTGCGACTTCAACTGGTTGCGGTAGTTATTGATTTCGTTCTCGATATTGAAGGTACGATTCACGTCAAACGACTCCTTGCGACCACCCATCAGACGGTTCATCTGCGAAAGGCTCTGGTCTGTCAGTTCCATCATCTGGTGCAGGTGGTCGTACTGCTTCTCAACGAAGTGGTCCTGCTTGCCATTGTATTTGCGAGAAATGGTACGGGCCATATTGAAGCAGGCGTCACCAATAGACTCCAACTCAGAGACCTCACGCAGCATAGCGCGAATCTTGCCCTTGGTATCGTCAGAGAGGTGAGCATCACTGACAGAGTTGAGGTAGTTGGCAATCTCCAGTTCCATATTGTCTGAGATGCCCTCGTATTTCTCAATCCGGGTATACAGCTTATTGAACTCACCATCCTGGTTAGACTTCTTCTTACCACTCGATGTGGATGACAGCGTCAGCAGTTCTCTCACCATGCCAAACATGCGTTGCATACGATTAGAGAATTGCTGAATCTCCTTTTGTGCCTCCAACACTGAGAGCTCAGGAGTCTTCATGAAGCCAGCAGTAATGAAGTGCAGACGGAAGTCTTCCTCCTCGTCGATCTTCTTGGGTTTGATAACCCAGCAGACGAAGCGTTCTATCTGTGGGATGAACCATATCAGGATAAAGGTATTCACCACATTAAATGACGTGTGGAATGCAGCCAGCACAAAGCTCAGCTTGGCAGAGTTGGCTAAAACAGCGTGTGTACCGGCATTTTCTACCGTCATATTGACATCGTAGCCTACCCAACCGCACACCATGTCGATGAAGGGACGGAACACAAAGAGTATCCAGATGACGCCAAAGACATTGAAGAACATGTGAGCCAACGCAGCACGGCGCGCCTGGGTATTTGCTGACATCGCTGCCAGGTTAGAGGTCACGGTAGTACCGATGTTCTCACCCATCACGAGTGCAATACCCTGATAGATGGGCAGGGCACCACTCGAGCAGAGTATCATGGTGATAGCCATCACTGCTGCCGACGACTGCACGCAGAACGTCAGTATGCCACCCAGCAGCAAGAAGATGAGCGTGGTCAGGAAGGAGTTGGGGTCAAACGAGGCAAAGAAGTCAAGCACCGTCTGGTTCTCACCTAAGTGCATGTTCTGCCCCGTGACACGTAGTGTTGCCAAGGCGAATATCAAGAAGGCGACACCAAAGAGGAAGTCGCCAATGTAGCGGTACTTCTTCTGATATATCAGGATGATACCCACGAAAAAAGCGGGGAAGGCCAGCTGACTGATGTCAAACGACATACCAGCAGACATGATCCATGCCGTCAGCGTAGTACCGATGTTGGCACCCATAATAACTGAGATAGCCTGAGCCAACGTCAACAAACCTGCGTTAACGAACGATACCGTCATCACCGTGGTAGCCGTTGACGACTGGACAGAAGCTGTCACCAACATACCAGTAAGCATTCCCGTAAATCTGTTTGTGGTCATAGCGCCTAACACGTGGCGCAACTGGGGACCAGCCATCTTCTGCAAGGCTTCACTCATTGACTTCATACCATACATCAGCAGTGCCAAGGAGCCCAGAAGCGTGAAAATTACCCAAATGGACATAAACTTTGATTTAGTGTTTTGAAATATTTCGGTGCAAATTTACAAAAAAAAACGCAATAACAAATGGAAATACATTTTTTTTCGTAACTTTGGCTACGCCGAACTTACTTAGCACTCGGAAATGAAAAGAAAATTTTGCTTTTCTTTTGCATTTCTCTCTTTTTTTCGTAACTTTGCGTCATCAATAACGAATGATACTATGACTGAACAAAGCGTTAGAATTATTTGCCGCAACACAGGACAGACAATGGATGTGCCTGTCGGTTGCAATTTGGAGGAGGTTTTTCAGCAGACAGGACTGACCATGGAGTATGGTCCCGTCAGTGCTAAAGTGAATAATAAGGTAGAGGGCATGCACTACCGCATCTACAAGCAGAAGACGATAGAATTTCTGGACTTGCAGTCTGCCAGTGGCATCCGTGCCTACACCCGTACCTTGTTTTTTGTGTTGTGCAAGGCAGCTCACGACATCTGGCCACAGTGCCGCGTTATGATTGACATCCCCATCAGCAACGGATACTATGTGGACATCGACCGTAAGGACGAACAAGGAAACAGGATAGAGATTACCCCCGACGACATCGCCGAGTTGCGAGAGCGCATGATGGCCATCATTGCTGAAGACCACCCCATTCACCGCTACGAGGCTACCACCGAAGAGGCCATTGAGATGTTCCGTAAAGCGGGAAGCTTGTCGAAGGTTAAACTGCTGGAGTATTCCGGCAGACTGTATACCACCTACTATGACCTGGACGGCTACCAGGACTACTACTATGGTACCCTGCTGACCTCGACGGGCAAGCTGCACCTCTTTGGACTGGAATACTATTACAATGGCATTCTGCTGCGCATACCGTCACGCGAGAATCCGGCAAAGTTGGGTGCCTTCATCCGCCAGGACAAGATGTTCGAAATCTTCCAGGAGCACCACCAATGGCAGGACATTCTGAAGTTGCGCACCGTTGGCGACCTGAATGCGGCTATTGAACACGGCTATGCCAATAATCTGATACAGATCAGCGAGGCCCTACAGGAGAAGAAGATAGCTCAGATTGCTGACGAAATAGCCCACCGCAAGGGTCTGAAAATGGTTCTTATCGCCGGGCCGTCGTCAAGTGGTAAGACGACGACGTGCAAGCGCTTGTCCGTACAGCTGGCCGTCAATGGCATACAACCCATAGGCATCTCGCTGGACGACTACTTCCTGGATCGCGACCTGACACCCCGCGACGAGGATGGAGACTTCGACTTCGAGCACCTGCATGCGCTGAACATTCCACTGCTTAACGAGCAGATGAACGCTCTGTTCCGTGGAGAGGAGGTAGAACTGCCCCGCTACAACTTCCAGAAAGGCAAGAGCGAATGGAGTGGCAAGAAGCTGAAACTGAAAGGCAACGAGATACTGGTGGTAGAGGGCATCCATGCACTCAACCCGGAACTGACGGCACAGATTCCCGACGAACAGATATACCGTATCTATGCGTCTGCGCTGACCACCATTCTCCTCGACTCTCACAACTATGTGCCCACGACGGACAACCGTCTGCTGCGCCGCATCATCCGCGACTATAAGTACCGCGGTGTCTCTGCCAAGGAGACCATACGCCGCTGGCCCAGCGTGCGCAAGGGTGAGAACCGCTGGATATTCCCCTTCCAGGAGAATGCCGACGCCATGTTCAACTCGGCTATGCTCTTCGAGTTGGCGGTCATCAAGAAACAGGCCGAGCCGCTCCTGGAGGAGGTCTATGAGAACTGTGAGGAACATGCAGAGGCTTACCGCCTGCTGAAGTTCCTGCGCTATATCAAACCCATATCAGAAGACCAGATACCACCCACCTCACTGCTACGTGAGTTCTTAGGGGGCTCGTCATTCGAGTATTGAATATAGGGAGCAATATGTTGTATAAAAATGCAGGTTTAGCAATAAATTGTAGCTAAATCTGCATTTTTATTGCAATTTATTTGGATATTACATAATAATTTGCGACCTTTGCACACGTTTGTTTACAAGGAAAGAAATACGTACATTCTTTAATAAATATTATGGCTGAACAATTAGAAGTGAAGGAGCTGGACCAGGTTGTTGTCCGCTTCTCTGGTGACTCTGGCGACGGTATGCAGTTGGCCGGAAACATCTTCTCTACGGTTAGTGCCACCGTTGGTAACGGCATTTCAACATTCCCCGACTACCCTGCCGACATCCGCGCCCCGCAAGGTTCGCTGACGGGTGTATCTGGTTTCCAGGTACACATTGGTGCTGGCAAGGTGTACACCCCTGGCGACAAGTGCGACGTACTGGTAGCGATGAACGCTGCAGCCCTGAAGACGCAGTATCGCTATGCCAAGCCGGGCGCAACCATCATCATCGACACCGACTCTTTCGGTCCTAAGGACCTGGAGAAGGCACAGTTCCAGACGGAGGACTATCTGGGTGAGATGGGCATCGACCCAGACCGCGTCATCCAGTGTCCGCTGACCACGATGGTCAAGGACTGTCTGGCAGACTCTGGTATGGACAACAAGGCGATGATGAAGTGCCGTAACATGTTTGCGCTGGGTCTGGTCTGCTGGCTCTTCGACCGCGACCTGAACCTCGTTGCCAACTTCCTGAAGGAGAAATTCGCCAAGAAGCCTGCCATTGCCGAGGCAAACATCAAGGTCATCCAGGCTGGTTGGGACTACGGACACAACACGCACTCCAGTGCTATCAATGTATATCGCGTAGAGACCAAGGAGAAGACTCCTGGCCGCTATATGGACATCACGGGCAACAAGGCTACTGCCTACGGCTTCATCGCTGCTGCCGAGAAGGCTGGCCTGCGCCTCTACCTGGGTTCTTATCCTATCACTCCTGCTACCGACGTGCTCCACGAGCTGTCTAAGCACAAGTCTTGCGGTGTCATCACCGTTCAGTGCGAGGACGAGATTTCGGGTTGTGCGTCTGCCCTGGGAGCATCGTTTGCCGGTGCACTGGGTGTCACCTCTACCTCTGGTCCTGGCGTCTGTCTGAAGAGTGAGGCCATGAACCTGGCGGTCATCATGGAGCTGCCTCTGGTAGTCCTCGACGTACAGCGTGGCGGTCCTGCCACTGGTCTGCCCACCAAGTCAGAACAGACGGACCTGCTGCAGGCATTGTTTGGCCGTAACGGTGAGAGTCCCATGCCGGTAATGGCTGCCACCAGTCCTGCCGACTGCTTCGACGCAGCTTACCAAGCTGCCAAGATAGCGCTGGAGCACATGACACCTGTCGTACTGCTCACCGATGCTTATATCGCTAATGGTTCCGGTGCTTTCAAACTGCCCCAGATGGCTCAGCTCGATGCCATCAATCCTCCTTACGTTCCTGAGGAACTGAAGGGCAAGTGGACACCCTATATGCGTGCTGAGAACGGCACCCGCTACTGGGCAGTGCCTGGTCGTGAGGGCTTCACACACATCCTCGGTGGACTGGAGAAGGACTCTAACACGGGTGCT
>OMQN01000092.1 GCA_900313235.1 uncultured Prevotellaceae bacterium
ATGTTCAGATATCCCCTTCGAGTGCCCCATCTCTGAGGTACGTGTAGCCCGTATCAATGGTGAGTATGTCATCGATCCTACCTTCGAGCAGATGAAGGAGGCCGACATGGACATCATGGTCGGTGCCTCTGCCGAGAACATCATGATGGTAGAAGGCGAGATGAAGGAAGTATCAGAGCAGGATCTGCTCGGTGCCCTGAAGGCTGCTATGGACGCTATCAAACCCATGTGCGAACTGCAGGCTGAACTGAGCAAGGAGCTTGGCAAGGACGTCAAGCGCGAGTATGACCACGAGGTCAACGACGAGGAGCTGCGTGAGCGTATGAACAAGGAGCTCTATCAGCCCGCCTACGACGTTACCAAGCAGGCTCTCGAGAAGCACGCACGTGCTGAGGCCTTTGAGAAGATTCTGGCAGACTTCAAAGAGAAGTATGCTGCTGAGCATGCAGACCTCACCGAGGACGAGCTGGAAGAGAAATATGCCATGATGGATCGCTACTACCACGATGTAGAGCGCGACGCAATGCGCCGTTGCATTCTGGATGAGGGTATCCGTCTCGATGGTCGTAAGACCGACGAGATTCGTCCCATCTGGTGCGAGGTTTCTCCGCTGCCCATGCCTCACGGAAGTTCTATCTTTACCCGTGGTGAGACCCAGTCACTGACGACTGTTACCCTGGGTACCAAGCTCGACGAGAAGCTCGTTGACGACGTGCTCGACAAGAGCTACCAGCGCTTCCTGCTGCACTACAACTTCCCCCCATTCTGTACGGGTGAGGCTAAGGCACAGCGTGGCGTAGGTCGTCGTGAGATTGGTCACGGCCACCTGGCTTGGCGCGGTCTGAAGGAGATGATTCCTGCCGACTTCCCCTACACCGTTCGTGTAGTGAGCCAGATTATGGAGTCTAACGGTTCTTCATCAATGGCTACAGTCTGCGCCGGTACATTGGCACTGATGGACGCTGGTGTTCCCATGAAGAAGCCTGTATCAGGTATTGCTATGGGTCTGATTAAGAACCCCGGAGAAGATAAGTACGCTGTATTGAGCGATATCCTTGGTGACGAGGACCACCTGGGCGATATGGACTTCAAGACCACCGGTACAAAGGACGGTCTGACCGCTACCCAGATGGATATCAAGTGCGACGGTCTGTCGTTCGACATTCTGGAGAAGGCACTGATGCAGGCTAAGGCTGGTCGTGAGCACATCTTGAAGTGCATCACCGACACCATTGCTGAGCCACGTCCTGAGCTGAAGCCCCATGTTCCCCGTATCGAGGCCTTCGAGATTCCGAAGGAGTTCATTGGTGCTGTCATTGGCCCGGGCGGAAAGATCATCCAGCAGATGCAGGAAGACACCGGTGCTACCATCACTATCGACGAGGAAGACGGTGTTGGCAAGATTCAGGTCAGCGGTCCTAATAAGGAGAGCATCGATGCCGCTATCGCCAAGATCAAGGCTATCGTTGCCATCCCTGAGATCGGTGAGGTCTACGAGGGTACCGTTCGCAGCATCATGCCTTACGGCTGCTTCGTAGAGTTGACTGGAAGCGTCTGGAGACTGTCGAGGAAGCTGGTATCAAGGAGGGTGACAAGATTCAGGTGAAGCTCCTGGAGATTGACCCCAAGACTGGTAAGTTCAAGCTCTCTCACCGTGTACTCATCGAGAAGCCTGCTGACTATGTAGAGCCTCAGCAGCGCCGTCGTGAGCGTCCTGAGCGCCCCGAACGCGGTGAGCGTCGTGAGCATGGTGACCGCCGTGATCGTGGCGAGCGTCGTGACCGTGGTGAGCGCCGTCCTCGTCCTGAGCGTAATGACGAGTTCCATGCTCCCGCAGAGAACAACGAGCCAAAGGACTTCTCTGACACGCTGGACAAGATGGACTTCTAATCAGTAGAAGACTGAACATCATAACAAAAGGAGGGCTTCATCGTTGAAGCCCTCCTTTTTATAATATATATAAGAACCGTCGTCTTTACATCACCACTTCTACGGTGTGCTTACCTGGAGTAGCCTTGATGATGTTGCCATCGACAGGTGAACCGTCGAGTACAATACGGGTGATGCCACTCTGCTTGCCGTCGGGGTTCTTCACCGTGATGTCAAACTCAGCATCGCGCAGCACACGGTGTACCGTATACTCCTTGAGCGTTGACGGAATACAAGGATCAATCTCGATACCGTCGTAGGTAGGTTTGATACCCAGGATATACTGTGTGATGGTAATCCAGTTCCAGGCTGCCGTACCTGTCAGCCATGAGTTCTTACCCTCACCAGGCTTGGCGGCATCCTTACCAGCCACCATCTGGCAGTAGACGTAGGGCTCTACCTTGTGCAACTGCTGGTCCTTGATCCATGCCGGACATATCTTAGTATAGTGCTCCCAGGCATCGTTGCCGCGACGGGCTACCGTCTCACCGATGATGACCCATGGATTGTTATGGCAGAAGATACCGGCATTCTCCTTGTAACCTGCGGGGTAGCTGGATATCTCGCCCATCTCTACATGGTAGCGGGTAAAGGCAGGATTGTTCAACACCATACCATGCTCGCAGTCGAGGTACTTCTTACAACTGTCGAGGGCCTTGTCGACCATTCCTTCTTCCTGTCCGATGCCTGCCATGGTGCAGAAGCCCTGAGACTCGATAAATATCTTACCCTCTTCACACTCCTTAGAGCCAATCTTGTTGCCATAGAAGTCGTAGGCACGCAGATACCACTCGCCATCCCAGCCGTGTTTCTTCACAGCCTCTATCATGGCATCGATGCACTGCTGGGCACGCTGGGCCTCACTGTGCTTTGCCATTTTATTGCAAAGTTCCACATACTGCTTACCCGTCAAGACGAAGAGACCGGCAATCATCAGCGACTCAGCCTTGCTGCCCTCGCTGTTGTTCTCGGTAGTCTGGAACGACTCGTTAGGATCCCATGAGAAGCAGTTCAGGTTCAGACAATCGTTCCAGTCGGCACGACCAATAAGTGGCAACATGTGAGGACCGAGGTTCTCTACCACGTGGTTGAACGAGATGCGCAGGTGTTCGAAGAGCGATACCTCGCTACCGGGCTGGTTATCCCAGGGCACCTGCTCGTCAAGGATAGAGAAGTCGCCCGTCTCCTTGACGTATGCCACGGTACCGAAGATGAGCCAGCAGGGGTCATCGTTGAAGCCACCACCGATATCGTTATTGCCACGCTTGGTGAGTGGCTGGTACTGGTGATAGCAGCCACCATCGGGGAACTGCGTAGAGGCAATATCGATGATGCGCTGACGAGCACGACTCGGAATCTGGTGGACAAAGCCCACCAGGTCCTGATTACTGTCGCGGAATCCCATGCCACGGCCTACACCACTCTCGAAGAACGATGCCGAACGAGAGAAGCAGAACGTGATCATACACTGATACTGATTCCAGATGTTGACCATACGATTCATGCGCTCGTCGTCGCTCTTTACTGAGAACTTCGACAGCAGCTCGTCCCACAGACTGTTCAGCTCCTGGAATGCTGCATCTACAGCCTCAACAGTTGCGAAGCGGTCGATGATGGCATGAGCCTTCTTCTTATTCACCAGCGTTACATCAGAATCCTGTGATGAGATGAGCTCGCCACGCTGCTTGCGGGCAATATCTTCCTGACAGAACTTCTCCTCCTGCTCGTTCTCTACGTAACCCAGCACGAAGATGAAGTCCTGCTGCTCGCCTGGCTGCAGTGTCACCTCTTTATAATGTGAGGCAATGGGGCTCCAGCCGTGAGCCAGTGAGTTGGCGGGCTTGCCTGCCATTACACACTGAGGATTAGAGAAGTCGTTATACAGGCCGATGAAGGTCTCGCGGTCAGTATCATAGCCGTCAGCCTTGGCATTGGTCAGGGCATAGTAGGCATAGTGGTTGCGACGCTCCTTATACTCGGTCTTGTGATAGATGGTAGAGCCATTCTCTATCTCCACCTCACCGGTAGACCAGTTACGCTGGAAGTTCTCCATATCGGTAGCGGCATTCCACAGACACCACTCAGCAAACGAGAAGAGCTTCAGCGTCTTCACCTCTTTAGAGGTATTCTTCAGCGTCAGCTTCTGCACCTCTGCCCATGTGTGCAGGGGAACGAAGAAGAGCACAGAAGCCTCCACACCGTTCTTGCTACCCGTAATGCGGGTGTAGTTCATGCCATGACGGCACTCATAGCTGTCCAGGGGAGTCTTGCTGGGCTTCCAGCCAGGATTCCATACGGTCTCGCCATCCTTGATATAGAAGTAGCGACCTCCGGCATCCATGGGGACACCATTGTAGCGGTAACGTGTGATGCGGCGGAACTTAGCGTCTTTGTAGAAGTCGTAGCCACCAGCGGTATTGGAGATGAGGCCGAAGAAGTCCTCATTGCCCAGATAGTTAATCCAAGGGAACGGGGTCGCGGGGTCAGTGATGACGTACTCGCGATGCTCGTCATCGAAATGTCCGAATGTTTTCATATTATACACTTTAACTATTTACTATTATTTCTTTCCTGTCAGCAGGTCTACCAGACCCTTGTCCTTGAACTCGTGTTTCTGCTGGTCCCAGAAGCCAAAGTCGGCATCATAGCACCAGGTGGTCCAAGCAATATTGAACTCGTCGAAGACGCTCAGCATGTCCTTGGTCCACTTGTAAGCCAACTCGCGGTCTACTGGCTCGTAGACACCCCACTCACCGCAGAACAGTTGCAGGTTGTACTTCTTAGCCACCTCGATGGCATCCTTGAAGTCCTCGCGAATCTTATTGATGTCCCACACCTGTGTGGTGTAGTGGTTCTGGTCAATGATGGCCTTGACGGTGTCAGAGGCTGCCTCATAGTCTTCCTTCGATACCAGCACACCAGGATAATTCACCTTTCCCGTATATTTGCCGATGGGTGTCCACCATGCACCATAGTGAGTCAGAATCATCGGGTTATAATAGTGGAAGGAGAGCACGATATTCTTGTCGCCCTCGGGAACCTTCAGATACTTCATGGTCTCATAGCCCTGCCACAGGTTCGAACCGATGACAAGGGTACGCTGTGGCTCACGCTCGCGCAGTGCCTTGTGGACCTTGACAATCAGCTGGTTCCACTGTTCGTGGTCGTCGGCCACAGGTTCGTTCATAAATTCATAAGCCACGGAGTCTACGCTGTAGCCCTTCAGCACGTCAGACAGCTGGTACCACATATTGATGAGGTCCTGCTGTGACTTCTCAGAGGTAAACAAGGTGTTGGCATCGCCACCACCCTCATTGACGGCATTGAAGTAGTGCGAACGGATGATATGCAGGTCGACGATGGCACGCAGGTGGTGCTTGCCACACTGGTCAAGGGCAAAGGTCAGCAGGTCCCACGCCTCTGGGAGTTTGTTGCCTTCTTCGTCCCAGAACTGTACCTCGTCGATGGGGATACGTACGAAGTCGAAGCCCAGCGAGTCCAGACGTGCGAAGTCGTCTTCCTGGATGTGCAGGCGACGGGCCTCACCACGGTCTTCGTTGTTCTGCGACAGCCAATGGCTCAGGTTGGTACCACGCTTGATGCGGAAATTGTTCACGTCGTTCGTTTCACTCTTCGTAGCACATGCTGTCATCACCAGGGCGGCAACAGCCATCAGTGCCCATGAAATCATCTTTTTCATTGCTTTCTCTTGTTTTAAGTGGTTGTAGTTGTGTATGTTATGTCTTGATTATTGTCCTCCCAACTGGGCAAAATACTCGATGAGGTTCTCCCAGGTCTTGAAGGTGTCGCTGCCATATTCCAGCAGGGTAGCCATCGTGTCGCCTTCTTTCTGCTTGCTGATAAGGTAGTCTCCGTAGAGCAGGTCGCGTCGCCAGGTGACAACCAGGTGGCGCCAGGCAGGTACACCGATATATTCCTCCAGCCAAGGCTGGGCAGTGGCTTCGTCCTCAGCGACAAAATACACCTGATAGTTCTCGATGAACTGGCGGATGGCCTTCTGCGCAGAGGATGCCGGCTGCTGTTCCCTATTCATGAGGCACTCCACACCAATATAAATGATAGGACGCTCACGATGCTCCTGGCGGTCGTCAATCCAACGAATGACAGGTACCACGCTGTGCATGAACGACTGGTCATTCATGCGGTGCTCGCCATGAAAATGGATGGCCTGCGGATAGACACCATGGAACAGGTCGAAGGTGTCTACCGTCGTGTCCTGGTCGCCGAAGAGACCGTAGACACGGTGCAACTCATCGTCGGTCACGCCACTGAAGCGCTGTTCCGACTGGTCCTTATACTCCTTGACGAGAGCCTTGTCGACATAGAACTCCTGTACACCGTCCTGTCGCGGGTTTTGGAATTGCTGGGTGCCCGTCATGCCATGGGCCTTCATCGTCTCGCCCATCTCCAGGGCAGCATTCACACAGATGCGGTCGTAGCCATAGAGCTGCTCGGCATACATGCCACCCATCGACGTGCCGATGATGAGGGCAGGTCGTTCCTGCTGGCAGATATCGCGCAATAGGGAGATAGCCTCAGCAGGGTGTACGGGCAGGTCGGGGGCAATGACCTTGGCTTGTGGCATCACCTCGCGGAGTCGCGTCACCGTACCCGACTGTCCACTACTGGCAAAGCCGTGACAGTAAAGCACGGTCTTGCCTGCCATCAGTTCGGGAAACTGCAAAATATATGGATTTTCTGCATTCATGAGTGCAAAGTTACGATTTTTTTCGTATCTTTGCACTCAATAAAGCTAAAAAATATGAAAAAATTACTCTTAACCTGTTGTTTTTCTGCCTTGGCTCTGATGCTATCGGCCCAACTGCACAATCCCGTCATCCCTGGTTTCCACCCCGACCCCAGCGTATGCAGGGTGGGCAACGACTTTTATCTGGTCAATTCGTCGTTCCAGTATTTCCCTGGCGTGCCCATCTTCCACTCCAAGGATTTAGTAAACTGGCAGCAGATAGGCAACGTGCTCGACCGTGACAGTCAGCTGCCCCTGCAGGGCGCTACCTCGTGGCAGGGCATCTATGCCCCCACCCTCCGCTATCACAAGGGTATCTACTATATGATTACCACCAATGTGGCCAATGGTGGCAACTTCATGGTTACCGCCACCAATCCTGCCGGCCCGTGGAGCGAACCCATCTGGCTGGAACAGCAGGGCATAGACCCGTCATTGTATTTTGAGAACGGAAAGTGCTACATGGTGTCGAACCCCGACAACACCATCATGCTCTGCGAGATAGACCCCACGACGGGCAAACAACTGACCAAGAGCAAGGCCCTGTGGCAGGGCACGGGAGGCCGCTATCCAGAGGGACCTCACCTTTATAAGAAGGATGGCTACTACTACCTGCTCATCTCAGAGGGCGGCACAGAGATGGCTCACCGTCTGACTATCGCCCGTAGCAAAAAGATTGATGGTCCTTATGTGGCAAACCCTGCCAACCCGCTGCTGACCAACTGTTCGCTGGCAGGCCAGTACCTCTCTATTCAGGGTACGGGGCATGGTGACTTCGTACAGGCTCCCGACGGTTCTTGGTGGGTAGTATTCCTGGCCTATCGCAACTATGAGGGCGCCTATCACCACTTAGGTCGCGAGACCTGTCTGGCTCCTGTGGAGTGGAAGAAAGGCCAGTGGCCCGTCATCAATGGCGGACAACCTGTCGACACACTGATGCAAGTAAAGACACTGGCTCCTCAACGTCCCCGCAACGTGGTGACGCGCGATGTCGACTGGCTCCACATACAGAACCCCATCCGTGCCAACTACCAGCGCATGGGCAACGGTTTCCGACTGAAGGCTTCAGCGGGCACACTGACCAACAACCAACAGCCTACCTTCATGGGGCGCCGACAGGAGAATGCCGTATTCACCATGGAGACGGAAATCAATACTGACTCATTGGGCTTCGGCTGTAAGGCGGGTCTGACGGTCTACCAGATCAACGACGGGCACATGGATGTCGGTCTTGTGAAATACATGACGGGCACCGTAGCTGTCGTGATGAACTATACCGTCAAGAGTCTGCAAGGTGAAGTGATGGGCGACGACTCCGGACAGATTAACGGCCGCATACGACTGCGCATCAGCAGCAATGGCGCCAAGTACTGCTTCGAATATGCTGGCGAAGGCCAGTCGTGGAAACTGCTCGGCGAGCACGACTGTCCGCTGATGAGTACAGAGATGGTGGGCGGTTTCACGGGAGCCATCGTAGGAATGTTTGCTGAAGGCGAAGGTTCGGCAGACTTCTCATACTTTAATTACAGCGAGAAGTAAAACTTTCTGTCGAAAATACTTGCTTCTTTCAGAATTTTTCTCTATATTTGCGACCAATATGATTTATTAATCACTAAAACTATTAACAACATGAAAAAGTATTTAGCAGAAATGGTGGGCACTATGGTGCTCGTGTTGATGGGCTGCGGCGTAGCAGTCAGTCTGGGTTGTGATCCTGTAAACAACATTCCCGCAGTGGTAGGTACTGCTTTCGCTTTCGGCTTGGCAGTAGTAGCGATGGCCTACACCATCGGAGGCATCTCTGGTTGCCACATCAATCCTGCCATCACGCTGGGCTGCATCCTCGCTGGACGTATGGACGCTAAAGAAGGTGCTATGTACATAATCTTCCAGTGCATCGGCGCATTCATTGGCAGTGCCCTGTTGTATGTGCTGACTCTCAATGTTCCCGGACTGGAGGGTACAGGTGCCAACGACCTGCAGGCTAACGTGTCAATGCTTGGCGGTCTGCTGGCAGAGATCATCTTTACCTGTGTCTTCGTTCTCGTCGTGCTGGGTGCTACCGCTAAAACCAATGGCGCCACCAACAACTTCGCTGGTCTGGCTATTGGTTTGAGTCTGGTACTCGTCCACCTCGTCTGCATCCGCTATACAGGTACCTCTGTGAACCCCGCCCGTTCACTGGCTCCTGCCATCTTCCAGGGTGGCACCGCACTGGTTAACCTGTGGATCTTCATCGTCGGCCCATTTGTTGGTGGCGCCCTTGCTGCCTGCATCTGGAAGATGATTGAGCCCAGCAAATAAGCCTAATACAGCGCTGTATTAGCTATTCCCAAGAACGAGACAGCTGTAGCCGCGAACAGGTACAGCTGTCTCGTTGCTGTATTAGCATTATACCAGCTGTCACCGTCACGCCTAACGTGCTGTATATGTGTGTATTAGACGTGACACTTGTTTTCAGTCTATTGCTGTAACTGTTGTCCCTGGCGCGGGGGTAGCATCACGGGCTCTACAGCGTATTTTGCAAGGCTTAAAATAGTGGAAATACAGTTGGATTTAACAATATTTTTGATTTATAATTATCAAAAACAAGTGTCACACCTAACATTCTGTGTGACTGAACGTTAGGCGTGAATGTGAAGGCGTTTTTCTTGATTATTTCTCTCTTATGGGTGCATTTCACCTAGTAGGTTAAATGAATGATAATAGTCCGGCAAACTATTAACATGCCTCAAACCACGATATACAAAGGGTTTGAGGCATGTCATGTTAATAGGTTAATAGATTTGGTAAATTTCCTGTTTTGACAGAGGTCAGACCAGCGTCAGAAATTCCATATCAGTGGGGAATGTATGTGGAATGTGTGGGGGACACTTTTGAAGTGAACCCCAAAGTTTGGACAGATTAAACACTATTGCCCATATGGAATTGAGTCCGGTACTGTACTGGACTCATTCCTTTTAGTCTGAGTTT
>OMQN01000023.1 GCA_900313235.1 uncultured Prevotellaceae bacterium
GCTTCAGAAAGGTTTGCGCATGATAGGGCAGGGCATGCATGGCTTCGTAGAGAACCATGAGATTAAGATTCAAGACATTGCCAAGTCACTCCACGAACCCACCGACATGCGTATCTTTGTGGTGTCAAAGGCACTGAAGATTGGCTATACCATCGACCAGATTCATGCGTTGACGAAGATAGACCGCTGGTTTCTTGAGAAGCTGAAGCATATCGTTGACATCGACGAGCAGCTGAAAGCATATAGCCACCTTGCTGAGGTCTCGGAATATATGGAACCCAGTGAGTTTATGGAGTACCTGAGCAGTCCGGAGATCTATCAGCTGCTGCATGACGCTAAGGTCTATGGCTTCTCTGACTTCCAGATAGGTCGTGCTATTGGTTTGGAGAACCGCATGAAAATGGAACAGGCGGGTCTTACCGTCCGCAAATGGCGTAAGGAACTGGGTATTGTGCCTACTGTCAACCAGATTGATACCCTTGCCGCGGAATATCCTGCCCAGACCAATTACCTCTACCTCTCGTATTTGTAAATAGTGAAATTGTTGAATCGTCAATTAGTCAAATAGAATTATGTGTGGAATCGTAGCGATATTGAATCTCAAGCAGCAGACACAGGCTCTGCGTGATAAAGCGTTGAAGATGAGTCAGAAGATTCGCCACCGCGGACCTGACTGGAGTGGTATCTACTGTGGCGGCTCAGCCATCCTTGCCCATGAGCGACTGAGCATCGTCGACCCTGAGAGTGGTGGACAGCCGTTGTTCTCGCCAGACCGTAAGCAGGTGCTGGCCGTCAATGGTGAGATCTACAACCACCAGGAGATTCGTCGCCGCTATGCCGGACAGTATGAGTTTCAGACGGGTAGCGACTGTGAGGTCATCCTCGCTCTCTACCGTGAGAAAGGCATCAACTTCCTCGAAGACCTCAGCGGCATCTTTGCCTTTGTGCTCTACGACGAAGAGAAGAATGAGTTCCTCATAGCCCGTGACCCCATTGGTGTCATACCTCTTTATATTGGTTATGATGCTGACGGTACCGTCTATGTGGCCAGTGAACTCAAGGCCCTCGAAGGACAGTGTGAGCGCTACGAGCCCTTCCTGCCAGGTCACTACTACTGGAGCAAGGAGCCTGGCATGAAGCGCTACTATCAGCGCGACTGGTTCGACTACGAGGCTGTCAAGAACAATGACGCTTCTGTCGATGCTATTCACGATGCTCTCACCGATGCTGTCAAGCGTCAGCTAATGAGTGATGTGCCTTACGGTGTACTGCTGAGTGGTGGTCTTGACAGCAGTGTCATCTCTGCCATTGCTGAGAAGTTCAGCGAGCACCGCATCGAAGATGACAGCAAGACCAAAGCTTACTGGCCTCGTCTGCACTCGTTTGCCGTAGGACTGAAGGGCGCTCCTGACCTGGCTAAGGCTAAGTTGGTGGCTGACCATATAGGTACTGTGCACCATGAGATCAACTACACCATCCAGGAAGGACTTGATGCTATTCGTGACGTTATCTACTACATCGAGACCTACGACGTCACTACCGTCCGTGCTTCTACGCCGATGTACCTGCTGGCTCGTGTCATCAAGTCGATGGGTATCAAGATGGTGCTCTCTGGCGAAGGTGCTGACGAGATATTCGGTGGCTACCTCTATTTCCATAAGGCTCCTTCAGCAAAAGATTTCCACGAAGAGACGGTCCGCAAGCTCGGCAAGCTCTACCTTTACGACTGTCTGCGTGCCAACAAGAGCCTGTCGGCATGGGGCGTAGAGGGTCGTGTGCCGTTCCTCGACAAGGAATTCCTGGATGTCGCCATGCGTACTAACCCTGAAGCCAAGATGTGTCCAGGCTCAACCATCGAAAAGAAGATTGTCCGTGAGGCTTTCGCCGACCTGCTGCCTGAAGAGGTTGCTTGGCGCCAGAAGGAGCAGTTCAGCGATGGTGTGGGCTACTCATGGATTGACACTCTGAAGCAGATTACCTCCGAAGCCGTGAGCGACGAACAGATGGCACATGCTGCCGAGCGCTTCCCCATCAACCCACCAAAGAACAAGGAAGAATACTACTATCGCAGCATCTTTGCTGAGCACTTCCCCAGTGACAGTGCTGCCCGTAGCGTGCCCAGCGAGGCCAGCGTAGCCTGTTCTACGGCTATCGCCCTGGAGTGGGATGCTGCCTTCAAGAACATGAATGACCCCAGCGGACGTGCTGTTAAGGGCGTCCACGAACAAGCATATTGATCGTCTTTCGCTGTCTGCTGTGTAAGGGAAATGAAAAAGAAAAGTCCTTTTTTCTTTTTCGTTTCTCTTGTTTTTCGTATCTTTGCACCGCTAATATTTTTACGAGGTAAAAGAACGCTATGGTCAGTAAGATAGTACAACGTAAAATCACGGAGCAGCCGTCACGCTACAATCATTTGGAGCGAATGTCGGTAGGCGAATTGCTACAGCATATCAACGATGAAGACCGCTTGGTGGCTGAGGCTGTCAACAAGACCCTTCCTCAGATAGAGGCTTTGGTAGAGGCCATTGAGCCAAGAATGAAGCGTGGTGGCCGTCTGTTTTATGTGGGTGCAGGTACCAGTGGCCGTCTGGGTGTCCTTGATGCCAGCGAGCTGCCTCCTACCTTTGGCGTCTCTGAAGAATGGGTGGTGGGCATCATTGCTGGTGGTGATGAGGCATTGCGCCATGCTGTCGAGAAGGCCGAGGACGTTGCTGAATATGGCTGGCGCGACTTGGAGACCTATCATCCTAAGGCCGACGATGTCATCATCGGCATTGCTGCCTCTGGGACTACTCCCTATGTTATTGGTGCTGTCGAACAGGCTAAGCAGCATGGACTGTTGACAGGTTGTATTACCAGCAATCCTGACACACCATTGGCTGCTACCGTCGATTACCCTATCGAGACCATTGTGGGTCCTGAGTTTGTGACGGGGTCCAGTCGCATGAAGAGTGGTACTGCCCAGAAGATGGTGTTGAATATGATTTCTACGTCACTGATGATTCGCATGGGCCGTGTGAGGGGTAACCGCATGGTCAAGATGCAACTGAAGAATGCCAAACTCGTAGACCGTGGAACCCGTATGCTTCAGGAGTTTTTAGGATTGGACTATGCGGAGGCCCAGCGTCGTCTGCTTGATGCCGGCAGTGTAGACCGTGCCCTTCGTGAGGAGCATGTCATGGATCCCACAGATTCTGACTGTTAGTGACTTGCCTTATTAGCAAAAAAAAGAAGAACACCCTCCCGGATGCTCCTCCTCTCATATGTTTCATCATTTTCCTCGAAACATAATTTACTACATAACCAAAACTACTAACCTAAAACAAAATATGAATGATTTTCTTACTATAATCCTTGAAACAATCTTTACTTTACCTTTAAGACTTCCTCTGAAGACAATGCAAAGGTACAAATGTGTCCGCACACAGCCAAGTTTTTCTTGTATTTTTTACACTAAATATCACAACTTATTGATATAGGTCAATTGGAAGATACCAAAAACTGTTGATTTTGTGTAAAATAGGGGTTTGTTGACTCAGTATTCAACATAGGGTTCGAGACGCTGAATGGCGTCTTCTGGGAAGTCTTTTGAGAAGCGCAGGTCTTGCAGACTCTTGATGTCGCCATACAGCCGGCGGTAATCGACGATGGCCTTCGCTTGATAGTAGTTGATGTAGGGATGGCGACGCAACTGTTGCAGTGTGAGTTTGTTGATGTTCAGTCGTTGTGGGGTAGGGTGGCTGACGACAAAATACTTTTTGGCCGTTGGCGGGAAACCTTCAATCTCGTCCAGTTGGTCGACACTGACGTAGCCGCCAATCCACTTGCCGTGGCGTATAATCTCTTTGGCATAGTAGCTGCCTATGCCTGGCACCTTCATCAGCTGTGTGGTGTCAGCGGTGTTCAGCACCACGTGGTCGCCATCCTTCAGTTTGGCGGGGTAGCGTAGCGTGTCGCGCTCTTCTTTGGAGAATAGCGTTGAGGCTGGCTGATAGTCATCAGAGATGCGGATGTAGGACTCAAGGCGCAGGTAGTCCTTTTTGGTAAGACCATAGAGTTGAGCAAAGTCTCGCTTACTGCGAAAAACACCGCCCCGAGCTCTGTAGCGATAGATGCTACGCACCTGCCAGGGTTGCAGTCCCAGGCGTAGCAGTTGAGTGCTGTCTGCAGTATTGGGGTCAAAGGGGAACTCCTCAGTATGATGTATAGGTACGTCGCCAACCGTCATAGATGGGGCGCCATAGTTATGGTAGGTTCCACGATGATAGTTGCTGTCTTGTATGGTACTGTCTTTCGTCAGTTGCTCTGTCAGCGTTGTCTGTTGCGCTCCGTCCGTCAGCCATAGTGCTATGAGTACCAATGTGGCTATGGCGATAGCTGTTTGTGCAATGCGACGGTCGTTACGGTTCATAAGATACCTAACTGGTGAAGGAATATCAGGAGGATGCAGAGGGGACAGATGTAACGCACCGCAAAAAGAAATACTTGATAGAATGCAGTATTCAGCTGTCCGCCATTGGTAAACTCGTCGTGTACTACCTGTCGGGGTATGTACCATCCTACAAAGAGGCAGACCAACACACCGCCTAAGGGCAACAGAAGGTTGGCTGTCAGCTGGTCGCAGAAGTCCATGAGCGACAGTCCCATTATCTTGATGTTTATAGCCCCCAATGACCAGGAGCATAGCAGACAGATGACTGCAGCCACGATGGTGATAATCCATGCTGAGTATTTGCGGGGCAGTTTTAGCTCTTCCGTAAAGAAGGCGGTGCCTATCTCGTGCATCGAGATGGTCGATGTCAGTGCTGCGAATACCAGCAGGGCATAGAACATGATGCTGACCACATAACCTACTACGGGGATGCTGCCAAAAGCTTGCTGGAACACGTTGGGCAGCGTGATGAAGATGAGCGAGGGTCCTGAGTCTGCACTAATACCCACCGATGCTGCTGCAGGGAAGATGAGCAGTCCTGAGAGAATGGCTATCAACGTGTCAATCAAAGCTATCTGTCCTGCTGAGTGCAGAAGGTTGGTTGTTTTGCTGAAGTAGCTGGCATAGGTACACAGGCAGGCTGTTCCCAGCGACAGCGAGAAGAAGGCTTGTCCGAGGGCTTCCAGCATGACGTCACTGTTGATTTTCGAGAAGTCGGGTTGCAGCAGGAACTTCACTCCTTCTATGGCGCCAGGCAGCGAGCACGAGGCGATGACCAGTAACACCAACAAAAACAGCAGGATGGGCATCAGCCATTTCGATGCCTTCTCAATACCTTTGCGAATGCCACGAACGACGATGAGGTGTGTCAATAGGATGAAGAGCAGTCCGCAGACAACGGGCTTCCATGCGTTGCTGGAGAATGTCATAAAGTATTCTTGCACATAGTGACTGTCGCCTTGTACCTGTCTTGCGACAGAGGCATACAGATAGTGCAGACACCAGCCGGCAACAACGGCATAGAAACCTAAGATGATGGTAGAGGTGAGGATGCCCAGATAACCGACAAACCGCCATGGACGTCCTCCCGACAACTTGTCGTAGGCTCGGGCGGCATTGGTCTGTGCGTGGCGTCCAACGATGAATTCACTAATCATGCCTGGCACACCCAGCAAAAGGATGCAGGCAATATATAATAGGAGGAATGCAGCGCCACCGTTCTGTCCCGTCATATAGGGAAAGCGCCAGACGTTGCCCAGTCCCACGGCACTGCCTGCCGTAGCCAGCACAATGCCCAGTTTACTGCCAAAGTTACCTCTCTGCTCCATTTTCAACTTTTATCTTTCAACTTTCAACTCTCAACTTACTTCAGCAGTCCCAATTGATGCAGGAAAATAATCAGGATAGCCAGCGGACAGATGTACTTCACTAAAAACAGGAAAGAATGGAAGAAACGTCCGCGCAACTCGCCCCAGTTGGTAAACTCGTCGTGTACTATCTTGTGGGGGAGTACCCAGCCAATGAAGATGCATGTCAGGAATCCGACAATGGGCAGGAATATCTGTCCTGTGACGAAGTCGAACCATTCGAACAGCGAACGGCCGAAGATGACCAGACTGTCGACAGCCCCCAGCGACAGCGAGCAGAACGCACCGATGATGCTGGTCAGAATGGTAACCCACATGGCGGCACGCTTACGTGTCATGTGCATCTCTTCTTGGAAGAAAGCCGTCGACACTTCATGCAGTGACATCAACGACGTCAGTGCTGCCAGCGACAGCAGTACGAAGAAGAGCAGTGAGATGACATAACCCACCAGGGGGACAGCAGCAAAGGCCTGCTGAAACACGTTGGGCAGCGTGATGAATATCAGCGAAGGACCGCTGTCGGGGTTGACGCCTACTGAAAAAGCGGCAGGGAAAATCATGAGACCTGCCAGGATGGCTACCATGCAGTCGATGACGGCTATCTGAGAGGCTGACTTCGTCAGGTCGGTATACTTAGAGAAGTAGCTGGCGTAGGTACACAGACAACCCATGCCGATGCTCAGCGAGTAGAACGACTGTCCCAGGGCACCCAGGAACACGTCGCCCGTAATCTTCGAGAAGTCGGGCTTGAATAGAAACTCTATACCCTTCTCTGCATTAGGCAGCATGCATGACGCCACCACGATGATGAGCAACAATATAAATAAGGTGGGCATCAACATCTTTGAGGCACGCTCAATACCGTTGCGCACACCGTGTTCAATAATCAGGTAGGTCATACCCAGAATGATAACCGTCCACAAGACAGGCTTCACAGGGTCGCTGCTCAACTCGGCAAAATACGTGCGGAAATAGTCGGGGTCGCCTTGTAGATGTCCTATCAGCGATGCCCACACATATTGCAGGCACCAACCGCTGACCACTGCGTAATAGCCAGTGATAAGGAATCCCGTCAGTACACCCACATAGCCTATCAGTGCCCACGGCGTACCGCCAGCCAGCTGTCTGTAGGCGCGTGCCGTATTGGAGTGGCCATGGCGACCAACGATGAATTCACTGATCATACAGGGAATACCCAGCAGCAACACACACACCACATAGATGATGATAAATACAGCACCGCCATTCTCGCCAGCCATATAGGGAAAACGCCACACGTTTCCCAGACCTACTGCCGAGCCTGCCGTAGCCAGTATCACACCCAACTTGCTGCCGAAATTATCTCTTTCGTTCACATTATTTGTCATAGCGCTTGCAAAAGTATAAAATATTTCTTACTTTTGCAGCAAAAAAGAAGAAAAGATGCACTTTTTCATTCGATTTGTAAGGAAATATCCTTTTTCGCTCCTCTGCATCCTCCTTATCTGGGTGCTCTCGCTGACTCCTTTTTTTCCTGAGACGCCCTTCGACGATGTTCAGTTTATCGACAAGTGGACACATCTCGTCATGTATGGTGGCACGTGCAGCGTCATTTGGTTTGAATACCTGCTCCATCATAGGACCATCGATTGGGGTAAAATCTTGCTGTTGTCCGTTGTGGGTATGACACTGCTGGGTGGACTGATGGAACTTCTTCAGGCCTACTGTACCACCACGCGCTCTGGCGAATGGCTCGATTTCTGGGCCGACAGTCTCGGTGTCTTGTTGGGCAACGCAGTAGGCTTGCTGATGAAGTCCCTCCGCTCATAAAATAAGATTTTGCTTGAAAACATGTGTCACACTCATTACGCAATGTGTCAATGACTTGTGCGTGAGTGTGACACCAGTTCTTATATGAGAATCCCTTAGTCGGGGATTACTTGTTCAGCTTCCAGGTAACACCATCCTTGGTGTCCTTGATCTCGAAACCGGCAGCAGCGAGTTCGTCGCGAATCTGGTCGCTGGTAGCCCAGTCTTTGTTGGCCTTGGCCTTGGCGCGCAGGTCGAGTACCATGTCGACAACTTTGCCGAAGGCCTCTTCACGACTTTCTTGGCTGTTGGCTGTTAACTGTTGGCTGTTGGCTTTTAAGCCCAGAATGTCGATGGCGAAGAGGTGCATGACCTCCTTCAGCTCTGCGAGACAGTCGGCACAGATGGTGCCCTTGTGGTCGACGAGCTTGTTGATGGTGGTGCAGGCCTCGAAGAGATGGCTGATGACCTGCGGAGTGGCGAGGTCGTCGTTCATGGCATCGTAGCACTTCTGGCGCAGCGCCTTGACAACCTTCTCGGTCTCGGGGTCACATGCTGACGAAATCTGAATGCGCTCCAAGTCAGAGATGGCGTTCATCAGCTTCTCCAAGCCCTTCTCAGCAGCCTGCAGAGCCTCGTTGGAGAAGTCTACAGTGCCACGGTAGTGAGCGCTCAAGACGAAGAAGCGGATGGTCATGGGAGAGTAGGCCTTCTCGAGCAGTGGGTGGTTGCCCGTGAAGAACTGTTCCAGGGTGATGAAGTTGTTATACGACTTACCCATCTTCTGACCGTTGATGGTCAGCATGTTGTTGTGCATCCAGTATTTGACGGCAGGATGCCCCATCGAGGCCTGTGCCTGTGCTATCTCACACTCGTGGTGGGGGAAGATGAGGTCCATGCCACCTCCGTGGATGTCGAACTCCTCGCCCAAATACTTGCGACCCATAGCGGTACACTCGCAGTGCCAGCCAGGGAAACCGTCGCTCCAGGGTGACGGCCAGCGCATGATGTGCTCGGGCTGTGCCTTCTTCCACAGGGCGAAGTCGGCCTGGTTCTTCTTCTCGCCAATACCTGCCAGTTCGCGGCTCTCGTCTTTGATGTTCTCCAGTGAACGGCCAGAGAGGATGCCATAGTGGAACTTCTTGTTGTAGGCCTCGATATCGAAATAGATGCTTCCGTTCGACTCGTAAGCGAAACCATTATCGATAATCTGCTGCACCAGCTGCTGCTGCTCGATGATGTGGCCCGTAGCGTGCGGCTCGATAGAGGGACGCAGCACACCCAACATATCCATATACTGATGGTAGCGGTTGGTATAGTACTGAGCTATCTCCATGGGCTCCAGCTGTTCCAGGCGAGCCTTCTTGGCAATCTTGTCCTCGCCCTCGTCGGCATCGTGTTCCAAGTGGCCCACATCAGTGATGTTGCGCACGTAGCGTACCTTGTAACCCAGATGTTTCAGATAACGGAACAGCAGGTCGAAGGTGATGGCAGGACGGGCATGGCCCAAATGGGGGTCGCCATAGACAGTGGGACCACAGACATACATGCCCACATTGGGGGCGTGCAACGGCTCGAAGCGCTCCTTCTGGCGCGTCAGCGTATTATAGATAACCAATTTCGATTCCATATTCTCTGCAATTTTGGTTGCAAAGGTACGAATAAGCAAGAACAATACAAAACAAAAACCATAAAAAATTAGTCCATCGGGTATCGCACATCCCACTTCATGCGCAGGTCGTCCATCAGCTGCATGATGTAAAGCATCTCACGATGCGGCATCTCGCGGGGTTCGAGCAGTCCCTCCTTGAGAGCCTGACGGCAGGCCATGAACTGGTATTCGTAGCCCGTAATCTGCTGAGGTACGCGGATGGTCTCGACATAGGTGCGGTCAGGACCGTTGACGGTGATGGTCTGCGGATTGTTGACATTGTCGATGATGAGGTTGCCCTCGGTACCAGCAATGACGCCGATGTTGTCACCTACACACGAGGCGCTGGACTGTACATTGGCCACCACGCCATCTTCGAGAATGATGGTGATGGTGTTGGTCAAATCCATGCCCGTGTCAGACTTCACGCAGTAGCCGTCGATGGTCTTGATGGCGCTGTCGTTAAACATGCGGACGAAGTTGATGACATAGACGCCGAGGTCGAGAAGGGCACCGCCACAGAGGTCTGGACGGAAGATGCGCTCCTTCCGACCCATAGAATAGCCCAGCGTGGCAGTAATCAGTTTTGGAGTACCGATACGCCCGTCGGCAATGAGGTTGCGGACGATGTTAACAGCGGGCTGATAGCGTGTCCAGATGGCTTCTGCGAGGAAGACACCACGCTCATGAGCCAGGTCGATGATCTCCTTCGTCTGACGAGCGTTGGCCATGAAGGCTTTCTCTACCAGACAAGGTTTGCCAGCCATGATGGCCTGCTTGGTGACGTCGTAGTGGTGTGAGTGGGGCGTGCCGACATAGACCAGGTCTACGTCAGGGTCAGCCAACAGTTCAGCATAGGAGCCATAGGCTTTCTTGATGCCCCACTTGGCTGCGAAGGCCTGTGCCGTTTCCAGTTTTCTGGAACCAACGGCGTAAGCCTCACAGGTGTTGAGTCCGTTCAAGGTGGTGGCTGCCTTGTCGGCAATCCGCCCCGTACCGATAATACCTACTCTCATCCTCGTGCCATTTTATAAATAGCCTCCATATCCTCTGCCTTGAGCACCTTCAGACCGCCACAGGTAGCGGTGTAGTCGCGGCTGCACTTGCGTACCATCTCCTTGATTTCCTCGTCGGTGATATCCTTGCCGATGAGCTCCTTGATGTTGATAGGCATACCGATGGCATGGTAGAAACGCTCTACGGCCTCAATGCCCTTCTTGGCTGTGCCTTCGGGGTCGCTGAAGTCGTTGGGGACGTCCATCACGTTAACGGCAAAGCGTACAAAGCGGCTCAGGTTCTCGTGCATGCAGTAGCGTGCCCAACTGGGCCATACGGCAGCCAAGCCAGCACCATGGGTGACGTCGAACATACCACTCAGTTCGTGTTCCAACTGGTGAGTAGCCCAGTCCTCCTGAACGCCCTTGCCCAGCAAGCCCCAATGGGCTACACTGCCGCCCCACATGATCTGGGCGCGATAGCGGTAGTCTTCAGGATTCTTCAGTACGGCAAATACGGCATCCTTAATGGTGCGCAGCGTGGCTTCTGCCAGATTGGTGGTCAGGTCCATGTCGTCGTCCTTGGTGAAGTAACGCTCGAAGATATGCATCATCATATCTGTTACACCTGCTGCCGTCTGGTAGGGAGGCAGGGTCATGGTACGACGTGGGTTCATAATGGCAAACTTGGGGCGCGACAGGTCGTTGGAATAGCCTAATTTCACATCACCGTCCTCGTTGGTGATGACACTCGACTCGCTCATCTCACTGCCTGCTGCAGGAATGGTCAGCACAGAGGCTACGGGCAGCATGCTCTTAGGCTGTGCCTTGCCCAGGTAGAAGTCCCACACATTACCCTCGTAGGGTACACCATAGGCGATACACTTGGCTGAGTCGATGACACTGCCACCACCTACAGCCAGGATGAAGTCGACACCCTCCTTGCGACAGAGTTCGATGCCCTGCTGAGCCAGTGACAGACGGGGGTTGGGTACTACGCCACCCAGTGTGACGAAGTCGATACCGCTGTCTTTTAGCAGTCCACAAATCTTATCGAGCAGACCCGAGCGCTTAGCACTCTGTCCACCGTAGTGTACCAGTACCTTCGTGCCACCATATTTCTTCACCAGCAGGGCCACCTGCTCCTCACTCTGTTCTCCAAAAACCACCTCTGTCGGTGCATAGTAATTAAAGTCTTTCATAACAGTTCTGTTTTTATGTCTATTAATACAAATTATTCCATGTTCAGGGCATCGAGCCAGCAAAGGAAGGTGACGAGCGAGGCATTCCAGTTGATGGCAATCTCGTTAGAGGCGTATGACTCCATGGCGTCGACATACGACTCGTCGGGTACATTAGAAGGATAGGCGGCAGTGCCCAGATTGTTCTTGTCCTGCTGTCCGGGATTCGGACCACCCACCAGCATACCTGGGTAGGGCGCCTGGATGCCGTCGGCTTCCGACGGACGGTGGTGAGGATGCATCGGACTCTTGTCGCCAAAGCCCGTGACGAAGCAGTAGCCTGTGGCGTTGCGGCCCAGCAGATAGTCGGCATTCTGCAGAGCATAGCGACGATACTTGGTATTACTCTGCATATTGTCGGCAAAGAGCAACGCAATGGCCTGACAGCAGCAGTTCTCGGCCAGACAACCCCAGCCGAAGTCGTTGGCTTTGTTGCCGTAGGGCGACTGGAACGATGACTGTTCTACACCCTTGACAGCTTGGTCGCAGTAGTTGTACAACTGATCGTACATGTCA
This sequence comes from uncultured Prevotellaceae bacterium, assembly GCA_900313235.1. GTDB lineage: Bacteria > Bacteroidota > Bacteroidia > Bacteroidales > Bacteroidaceae > Prevotella. The sequence continues at coordinate 11,991 of OMQN01000023.1, forward strand.
CCTCCAATCTTCCAGGCGGCATCGGACTGTGCCTTGGCATCTGTGAGCGCATGATTGTGGGTCATCCACTCAAAGGCACCCAGTGAGGCGACATTGCCCCACGAAGGAGTCGTGAATTGTTTGGGTTCATATTGCAGGGCATCGTCCAGATAGCACTGCTTACCCGTTAGGCGATAGAGGGCGGTAGCGGCCCAGAAGAACTCGTCGTTGGCACTGCCGTCGCCATAGGTACCCGTATTCACAGCGGGATTCTTCAGCGTGTGCTGCAGATAGAATGCCTTCGGATGCTCCTTAGCCCACTGGTAGGCACGCTCTGCCATTGCTGAGGCTTGGGCGCTGAAACCCGGATAGTCCTGCTGGTAGGGTTCGTAGAGTCGTGCGGCATCAGCCATCACGGCAGCAAAGTCGAGGGTGGCAGTGACGCTCTTGGCTACAACATAGCGCTGCTGCTTGCAGTCAGTAGGCATGATGAAACCCTCGAAGTTGGGCGTTGTCAGCTTATGATATACACCTCCGTCATAGGGGTCTTGCATGGTGAGGAACCATTGGAGGTTGAACATCAGCTCGTCCAACAAGTCTGGTGTGGCATTGCCGCTCTCAGGGATGCGAGTCTTCAACTGGGCAAAGTACTGGGGCATCTGTTCGTAGGCAGCAAACATCAGACCGATGCTGAAGGCTGAGTTCACTACATATTTATTATAGTCACCTGCATCGTACCAACCATAGGGCGAACTGATTACCGTCCCTGTGGGGCGCAGTGGCGAGGCGGCAGAGTTGTGTACCAGCACCTTGGTGTCGGCATGTCCCAGCGGACGGTGATAGACGGCATCGTCAATAGCCACGCCAGAGCGAATGAGATAGAAGAGACGCAGCGATGCCGTGGCGATGTCATGATAGGGGTGTTCGTTGACGTGCAGCACGCACTGCTCATCGCCCAGCGTTATGCGGTAGTCGCCAGTGGTTGTCAAGTTACCGAGGTCAACAACATAGCGTGTCTTCTGTGACAGCGGTGAGATGGTCTTACGCACTCCTTTGGCTTTAAGAACCTTGCCTGAAGGTGTCGTAATACGTAGTTTGTTGACAGCATTCGTACCCTCGACAACGACCATTTTCTCTTGTTGCGGGAAGTTGCCCACCTGGTTACGTCGAATGTCTGTACGCTGTGCCATCGCGTTTAATGGTAGCAGAATGGCTAATGTCCATAATAATTGTTTCATGGTTTTATTCAGTAGTTTAAGTGAATGAAGATGTTACTCGTGATGATTGTTGGCAGCCTCTCCCAACTCGCGGGTCAGACGGCTGATGTCGTTGGCACTCTCCTGCATGCGGGTCGTGATATCGTCTACCTCGTCGGCCTCCAGACTGTGACGACTGGCGGTAAGCACCTGTGCAAAGCCACTGATAATATTGAGTGGCGTACGTATCTCGTGATACATAAAATGGATGAAGTCGGCTTTACGACGGTTGGTGTCGAGTTTCAGTTGATAAGCCTCATTCAGTTGCGAGTTGAGCGTGGAGAGCTCAGCATTGGTGTTGCGAATGTCGTTGACCGTTCGGGCAAGCGACTGTTGCATGAGGATGAAGCTGTTGGTCAGTCGTCCCACACTGTCGTGGCGCGTACTCTCTGGCAGAGGCTCGTCGAAATGCCCCTCGGCAATGCGATGGGCCTGTTCGTCGAGTTCCTGTAGTGGCAGTATGGCATGGCGCACTGTCTGGTAGCAGAAGAGCATGAGCAAGAGGATGCCAAAGCCGATGATAACCCAGATGCCAATGATGAGCTTGTTGTAGCGTGCATAGACATCACTCTGTGGACAGACAATGGCGATGCTCCACTGGGTGTGCGGTACAGGACGGTAGAAGATAAAGGCTGGACGCCCGTCAACGATGGTCTGCATCATGCCACTGTGCCCCGTAAGCATGCGACGTCCCAGCACCTTGATGTCGTTGACAGCCTTTGGGTCGGGATCGCTGAAGATGGTCTCATGAAGGAGTTTGGCCGTATCGGGATGGACGAGGTAGGTGCCGTTGCGTCCTATCATGATAGCTGACGAGTTGGCATAGGGCTTCAGCTTAGTGACAGCCTCAGAGAGCCATTTCAGCGTGATGCTGGCCGTGATGCTGCCCAGATAGTTTCCCTCTTCGTCACGCATGGGACAGCAGTAGGATGTGAGGTAGTCGGGCGAGGAGAGCGTACCCTCGTTATAGTCGTCGAAGCCGTCCACCCAGCAGGGCATGCCAAGGGTGCGTGGCGTCTTGTACCAGATGGCATCGAAGTACTCAAAGGGACCCTCGCGTACTGTCGTAATACTGTCGGAGCCTGGTGTCATGTCACGCAGCGAGTAGGCTGAGTAGTAGCGTCCCATCTCCGGGAAGAAATTGGGTTCCATGGAGATGGCCATACCAGTGAGGAAGGGGTTCTCAATAACTGCACGGCGGGTGAAGACCAATAGGGAGTCTGGGTGCAGATGGTGGGGCGTGGTCGTTGCTAGGAAGTTGGTGACGAGCTCTGTCTCTTCCATAATACCATTGATGCGCTCTGCCGTATTGTCCAACAGCTGGGTAGCACGTTCGATGGCAGCATTCTGGATGAAGTGTCTGCAACGGTAGAGCAGGTAGTTAAAGAGCAGGGTAAAGACCACCGTGACGATGAACACGATGAGCAGACCAAGGCGCAGCGAGAGGTGCTGCTGGATGTATGGGATGAGGCGTTTCATGAGTTGGCGGGGTCTTTGATGAGCTGATCCAGTAATTCAATAATCGTCTCACTGCTCTGCATGATATCAGTCTGCAGGGCGGTCATGTCTTTCTTTGAGAGGTTGGAATAATCTTGGCAGATGGCATTGGTGCTGTGGCAGAGATGCTCCACAGGAGTCGCCATGCGGTCGGTCATCTCGTTAAGGAACTTTGCCTTCTTCTTTTCATAGGCTTGCGCTTCGTCATAGGCTGCCTGTAACTCAGCATGTTGCCGGTTCAACATGTTCTGTTTCTGGCGCATCTCGTAGATGTAGGCTGTCAACTTGCGTTGCATCTGGGACAGACTGTTCTGTAGTCGCCCTGTCTCATATTGATGGGCTGTGTTGCCAATTGGCGTCTCCAGTTTACCTTCTGCTATAGCCTGTGCCGAGTCTGCCAAACTGTGCAGTGGGCGCAGATGGTGGGCAATGACGTAGTAGAGCACAATGAGCAGGAAGAATATGACGGGAGCAGCCCACGACAGCAGTACCCAGTGCATGCGTGCATATTTCCCGTAGATGTCGTCGGAGGGACATACGGCAGCCAAACAGTAGTTGCGTGTTCCTATGGGCTGCGAGAAGACATAGACATTCTTGTCTTTGTATGTCAACTGACGATAGCCCGATAAGTTTCCTGTGATGTATGTGTCAAACTGGCTGCTGTCGCGGCGTGTGACATAGAGTTGTGCATTGGGCAGAGCCTGCCGTATCTTGTCCTGATAGCTGTTTTCTTCGATGAGCAGTTCTATGCGCGAACGGTTGATACGCAGACTTTGTTTCTCCAGTCGTGCCGTCATCTCTGCCTGTCGTAGCGCATTGTCAATACGCAGTGCCGTATTCTCCAACGTCTGCATCGTCGTGTCGATACTCTCGGCACGAATGGTGTCTTCTGAGAATCTGTCAATCAGGATGATGACCACACTCGAGGTGACCAATACAAAGCCCGCCACCCATATCGATAGCTTGGTGGTGAACGAGGTGCGTATCTTCTGAATCAAGGTCATTTTACATATTTAATAATAAGCCAGGTGCCAAAAATCTGTAGCAGAATACCAGGCCAACCTACGGTGATGTCGCTGATGGTAGCTGCGATACCACCCGTAAGAACCAGTTCACCAAGGGCTCCGAGAACCATGCTGACAAGTACGACAGCCATGATGAGCAGAAGGTTCACCGTCTTGAAACGTTGGGCTGCCAGTCCTGCGACAAGTGCGATGACAGCGAGCTTCAGGGTCATGACGGGCATCACTCCCCAAGCGGGCATACCGGTAATGGCATGGTTGATCAGCGGTGACGCCAATGCTGCCAGCAGTCCTGTCTTCCAGCCAAACTTATAGGCACCGGCAAGGATGACAAACGACAGAGGCGCAAAGATGATGCCGCCTTGCGGGATGAGGTGAAATACTTGAGGCAATAGCAGGTTAAAGGCTACGAATGCCATGGCCCACAGATAGGTCTTTGCCTCGTCGTAATTGTACGCATACAGTTTTACATTTGCTTCCATATCATTCATTTTTTTATCTTTCATTGTTCATTTTAAAAGTTCATACTCACGCCCCCCATAAACGTAGCACGTGGCATGGGATAGCCGAGGTTTATCTCGTAGCTTTGTGCCAACAGGTTCTCACCACGTGCCCAGAAGCTGAGTGCTTTTGTTGCGGCATAGGTGACGCAGGCATTCACCAGACAGAAGTTCTCCTTGGCCTCGTTGTCGCCCACCTCGGTATAGAGATGATTTACATACTGCACGCCCAGCGTTGTCAACCACTTGTCTTGACGGTAGTCGATACCCAGGAAACAAGTAGCTTCAGGAGCGGCCACTACTTTTTCTTTCATATGCAGGTACGATGCGTTGGCATTGATGTTGAAGTAGGGGTTGACAGGGTATTTCGCCTCCAGTTCGACACCCCAGTTCTCTACTTCACCCGTGTTCACATTCTGCATCTTGATGGTTTGGATGAGGTTGTCGGCCTTGATATAAAAGAGGTTGGCACCATAGGTAAAGCCACCATTTAGACGGTGACGCCACGACAGTTCGTAGTTCCACAAGCGCTCAGGATCCAGGTTTTCGTTTGCCGACTTATAGAGAAACATCTCCTAGGGTTAGCACGGCGGAAACCCTTGCTGACCATTGCCTTCACCTCGCCTGTAGCGATGGGGCGGACGACGACACCAGTCTGAGGAATCCATTCGCCACCAGCGATGGAGTGGTAGTCGTAACGCACTCCGGCATCTATGGTGAGCCAGTCGGTCAGGTCCTGGCGGAAGTCCACATAACCGGCAATGCCATTGGCACGTGAGTTGCAACTCTGCATCAGCCGCTGTGGGGTGGTTACCTCCTCGTCGGTTTCGCGGTTGGTATAGTAGGCACGACCATAGAGATGCTGGTAGTCAACACCAACCGTAGTACGATTGCCTGCAAACAGTTGGGCAGACTGGTACAGGGAGATGCCGGACACCGCATCCTTCGAGCGGAACAGGTCGGTCTGTGGCTTGCCACCTTCCGCATTATAGCCATCGTTAATCTTATGGCGTCCGAAGTTGGAGTATGCACTCAATGCACCGCTAGTCCAACCATAGTTGTTGGTCAGTGCTACCGATACCTCGCCACGCGTGATGTATTGGTCGTTCTCCAGTTTCAGTTGGGTGGTGGTACCAGGATTTGAGGCATTCCAGTGTGTCACGTTACCACTCAGTGAGGCACTCCAATTCTCGTTGATGTCATAGCCCAGCTTCAAAAAGCCGCCATACTGTTCAAAACCCATGTGAGGACGGTGGTTGTCAGTACGTCCATATTGTGCACCTATAGAACTGCTGAATTTACCACTGCGCAACTGGTTAGAAGCCTCGGCCTGTAGGGTGCCATAGCTACCTACGCCAACGGTTGCGTTTGTCGCTGTACCACAGCGACGTACGGAACTGCCTCTGGTCACGATATTGATGACACCGCCCATGGCATTGGAGCCATAGAGTACACTGGCAGGACCGCGCAACACCTCCACACGTTCGGCCATCATCGTCTGATAGCTGTCGCTGAGCGGATGACCATAGATGCCTTGGTATTGCGGATGGCCATCGATGAGCACCATCAGCTGACCGGTACCACCCGATATGCCACGCAGGTTGATACCACCAGCTGCACCCGTTGATACACCATAGCCCATCATAGAGCGTGAGGTGATAAAGAGTCCGGGAACCTGTTGCATCACGGTAGGCAGGATGCTTGTCTGGTGCTCTTTGGTAAGTGCTTCACGCTGAATCACAGTAATAGTCATGGGCAGGTGACGCACGTCTACTGCGTTGCGAGAACCTGTTACTACCACCTCTTGCAGGGCCAGCGAGTCAGAAGTCTGCGCCTGTGCGGTGGCGGCTGCCAGTGCTACGGTTGCAAGGAATATCGCTTTTTTCATTTGTATGATGTGTTTTGATGTCGTGAGTTATTTGTTGACGATGTTCTTGAATGAAGAACCGAAAATAACATACTGTGTGTTACCGGCAATGGTACCCTCGTTCTGCCCCCACAGGAAGGGCCAGTCGTCGAAATTCTCGAAGTGGTCAGGCTTACGGAACAGTAGTCCGGGAGCCACATTACCGGGAATGGCTGAGAAGTCGGCGCGGTTGTTACCATAGAACACCTGTTTGGGACGGGCGGCACCTACCACGGCAACAAACGAGTAGTTGTGGTAGGGGTGACAGCCATAGAGCCAATTGGCCACACGGTACACCTCGTCCTTGCTCACGATGTCTGGGAAGTAGATGTGGGCATAGTTCACGGTGATGCCGAAGTTGAGCACCACATTGACACCCGCCCAGTTGCCCAGTCCGATGGGCACGCCATAGGGGTTCTGCTTGTCGAAGCTCTTGATATATTCCGCATATTGCTGGACAGCAGGACGTAGCTGCTCTTTGTAGGCAGCATCCTTCATGGGGATGCTGTCCAGCATAGTCTGCAGGTTGCGGACAACGTCACGGGTGAACCGTGACGTACCCGTTGTGGTGCCGTCGCCAGTGCCTGTCAGCCAGTCGTTGTCAGCATCGGCCTGGCGGTTGCGACGACGGGGACGCTGGGCAATGAGTTCGGTGGCCTCTTTGCGCAGACGGTCGGCCTGCTTCTGAGCCCTTGCTGCCAGGTCGTCGTTATACCCCTTGAGCACGCGGGCTGCCGAGCTGAACACACCTGCGGCCTGCAGGTCGAGACGTGGATTGCGGGTGGTAAAGGCCCACATGTCGTCGGGTGTTCCGCTACGCTTACCGTCAGCGCTGACCTCGTAAGGCTTCAGTGAGGGGTCGTAGTGCAGTCCGTCAGTAATGGAGGCAGCATCACCTAAGTGGTGGTAGTTGTCGAGTACAGAGTTGGAGAGCGTCTGCGACATGTGACCAATCTGTTCTGCCTGCGCTACGAGGTTCAGGATGCCGTGTTCAATGAATTGCAGAATATCGGGTTTGCCGTCGGGACGGTGCAGCTCTACATAGCGCTGCTCTTGCGAGACGAAGGTCTCGTCACGCTGTGGGTGGAACAGTTCCCAGGTACGGATGAAGTTCTGTACCACATTGATGTTCGAGCCCGTCTCGATGTCGAAGTCGCCAGCATCGAAGAATCCGCCAATATTCAGTCCGGGAATCAGTTCGTAGGGCTTGTATTTCGTATCGGTTGTCTTACCTTGGCTATGCAGGTCGAAGTGGTCGCTCTCCGGTGCCTGGAGATAACCCTCCTTGAACGGCTCGCCATGCCATGTGCGGTAGCCCTCGGTGACGTACATGTGGTTCATATGGATGGGTACCCACACGTCTGTTGTCGCATCGGTAATCTTGTCATAGACATGCTCGTCAATCAGGAAATCGTTGGTGCGTGTCTTGCCATACTGGATATAGTAGACGCCGGGCTCCTTCACTGCCGAGAAGTCAAACTTCACATAATTATATTTAAAGTAGGGACCCCAGGGGATGACAGCGGCAGAGTAGGCAACAGAGGTTGTTCCATCGGTGTTGAGGCGTATCAGACTGGCCGAACCAGTCTGAACGTCGTTCTTGTCGAGTTCGATGACCGCCACCTTAGGTTGTTCGGGGATGTAGCCCACCTGTGAGAACCCGATGTTTGGCTCACGAATCCAGCCAGGAATAGCATGGGGCTCTATAGTCCATGTTACCACCTTACCCGTTTTGCCCTTGGGCAACACGCTACGTACGACAAACCAACCGTTTTGTGCCAGCATACGTCCGTCGAAGAGCTTTAGCTCTGCATCGTCGCTACTGATGGTAACCAGTCGCGACGGATCGTCGGTAGCCATGCTCAGGCGATGGCCGGTTTCTATGGGCAGTGGGTCTACGAAGCGGTCGGTACCTCTGTCGTCATAGGTCTTGAAACCCTTGAACTGGCGGGGCTTCTCGCTATTGGGACGTGTAATGGTCTGGCTGGTGGCATAGCGGGGCAGACGTCCCAGACGACCATCCATTGTGTAAGTCTTCAGCCAATATTGTGAGGGCAGAAACTCGATGTTCAGACCAGCCTCGCCTGCCAGCTTCTCAGGAACGGGCTTGTCGAGCCATACGGCAATCTCTACCGCCTTGCCCTTGCCCGTTACGACGATGCGACTGTTGAAGTCGTAGTCGACATAGCGCAATGTCACCTCTATGGTGCCTTTCTCACGGTCTACCTTGCGGTCGGTCATCATCGGCACAAGGTCCCACTGCTCGGGGGTGTTGTTCAGACGTACGGCACCGCCTTGTACGGTACGTACTCCGTGGTGGATAATCTCAATACCCGAGTTTTTCTCGTCGTTGAAACCTCCGTTGAAACTATTGCTAAATACCAGCACGTTGACACCTTGACACTCGAAATACTCGAGGTCGTTCATTTGGAGATCCTGTGCAAGGGTTGCCGTCATCGATAGCAATCCGGTCATCACACATAGTAGTTTTTTCATGTTGGCATCGTATTATATATAGTTTTTGTGGCTTTAGAGTTAGACGTACCACATGATCATTTGTCAAATGAGGGGTGCTTAATATTAGAGAACATTAACGTTCTCTCAGTAGGTCGCGACACTCCTCAAGGATGGCAAACAGTTCGTCGGCTTTCTCTGCACGCAGCATTTTGATGCGGGTCTCGCGGAAGTTGGGGATGCCCTTGAAGACAGGACTGGCAGCGAGATGGCGACGGGTATGGAGGATGCCGCAGAGCTCGGCAGACTTCTTGTTAGCACGCATCTCCTCAGTGTCGCAGCGCTCGATATTGATGCGCAGCTGTTCCTCCAGAACGTCTATCCTCTCGTCGAGCGTCAGTTGCTGCCGACTGAATATCCACGGCTGACCGAAGGTGGCACGTCCAATCATCACGGCATCAACACCATACAGACTGAAAGCACTTTCGGCATCGGCCAGCGACTTGATGTCACCATTGCCGATGATGGGAATATGGATGCGTGGATTCTTCTTCACTTCGCCAATAAGTGTCCAGTCAGCCTCGCCCGTGTACATCTGGCTACGTGTACGACCGTGGATAGTCAGCGCCTGGATGCCACAGTCCTGAAGTTGTTCAGCCAGTGTGGTGATGATGAGCTGTTCATGGTTCCACCCCAGACGGGTCTTTACGGTAACGGGCAACTTGACAGCTTCTACGACCTTCTGCGTAATCTCCAACAGTTTAGGAATGTTCTGTAGCATGCCAGCACCAGCGCCTTTGCCTGCCACCTTCTTTACAGGACAGCCGAAGTTGAGGTCGATGACATCAGGACCTGCTTGCTCTACTATCTTGGCAGCCTCCACCATGGCGTCGACATCGCGGCCATAAATCTGGATACCCACAGGTCGTTCTTCGTCGCTGATGGTCAATTTGCGGACGGTCGACTTGATATCGCGCACCAATGCCTCTGCAGAGACAAACTCCGTATAGACCATAGAGGCTCCGAACCGCTTGCACAGCATGCGGAAACCAATGTCCGTGACATCCTCCATGGGTGCGAGGAAGAGGGGACGTTCGCCCAACTCGATATTACCTATCTTCATGCTTAGAACATTTGACTGACACGCCGGATGCCTGCCACCAGTGTGTCGATTTCCTCCTTTGTATTATATAAAGCAAACGAGGCACGTACCGTACCACTAATACTCAGACGGTCCATCAGCGGTTGGGCACAGTGGTGACCCGTGCGCACGGCGATGCCTAAACGGTCGAGCAGGGTTCCCATGTCGAGGTGGTGAATGTTGCCGACGTTGAAAGAGACGACGGCGTCCTTGTCAGCGGGTGAACCACTGACCACGAGCGGGCCGTAGATAGTCATGCCGTCGATGGTCTGTAGCTGTTCCATGCAGTAGCGGGTGAGTTCCTGTTCGTGGGCTTTGATAGCATCAAGGCCCACACTGTTCAGGTAGTCGATGGCGGTAGCCAGTCCGTGGGTAGCGACATAGTCGGGGGTGCCTGCCTCAAACTTAAAGGGCAGGCGCTCGAAGGTTGTCTTCTCCCATGTCACCTTGTCAATCATCTCGCCACCACCCTGATAGGGGGGCAGTTTCTCCAACCACTGCTCCTTGCCATAAAGCACACCGATACCTGTAGGACCATACATCTTATGACCGCTGAAGGCAAAGAAGTCGCAGTCCATGGCCTGCACGTCAATCTGCATGTGAGGCGCACTCTGTGCTCCATCCACCAGGACGGGGATGCCGTGTTCATGAGCCATCTGGATGATCTGCTCGACGGGGTTTACCGTGCCCAGTACATTGCTGACATGAGCCACGCTGACCAGCTTGGTCTTCGCAGTAAGCAGCGCGGGGAGAGCAGAGAGGTCGAGACGACCATCGTCGGTGATGGGCAGATGGCGCACCACGATGCCATGCTTCTGGGCTTGCAGCTGCCAGGATACGATGTTTGAGTGGTGCTCCATCTCGGTGACTAGCACCTCGTCGCCTGCCTGCATCTGGCTCTCGCAGAACGAGCTGGCCACCAGGTTGATGGCCTCTGTGGTGCCACGCGTAAAGACTATCTCCTCTGTCTTTTGGGCGTTGATGAATTGGCGCACCTTCTCACGGGCAGCTTCATGCAAGTCGGTAGCCTGTTGACTGAGGTAGTGTACGCCACGATGCACATTGGCATTGACGTTGAGGTATTCGTCGCGCATGGCATCGAGCACACACAGCGGTTTCTGTGTGGTGGCGGCATTGTCTAGATAGACCAGTGGCTTGCCATATACTTCCCGCTGCAGAATGGGGAAGTCCTCTCGTAGTTTCTGTATGTCGTACATGTCTTTTTCTTATTTTTGTGGCAAAGGTACAAAATAATTATGAGAAAACTTGGAAGATTTAAAAACTATTTTGTATCTTTGCACTCAGACTATACACTTAAATGATTACGGCTTATGAAACAATTTGTACTCGTTATGATGATGGCAACAGCAGTCTGCACGACAGCTCTTGCACAAAACAAGGTGAAGAATGTCTATGCCAGTTCTGAAAAACTGAACATAGAGATGTTGCAGAATAGCGACCAGACCGTTCAGTTGAACCGTTATTTCTTTGCAGGTTATAACACGCTGTGTCTGCCTATGTCTGTCAGTGCCGAGCAGTTAGGTGATGTGAAGGTAGAGCGCTTTGCTGGTATTCAGCAAGAAGGCGACGTGCTGAACCTTTATTTCGTTGAGTGCACTAACGATGGTATTCAGGCCGGTGTACCCTACTTGGTTTATTCACCCAAGAGTCAGTATCTGCGTATCAAGAACACAGATGCTGTGATGATAGACAACCAGCTGACAGCCATCCACATGAATGATGGTAAGGGTAACATGGTGACCTTTGGCAGTTCATGGGAAGTCTCTGACAAAGAAGGCCGTTATGGTATTCCTGCTCAGCAGAAGGTAACCCCACTGGAGGCAGTGCTCATCAAGACGACTGCCGAGCAGAAGTTCCTTCCCACCCGTTGCGGTTTCACCTGGGATATGCAGAATGCTACTGCTAAGGAACTGCGCATTGTACACCTTGCTGAATCAGAAGTGACAGCTATCAAAAATGTCACCATGATGAAGAACGCTGACGATAACATTTACGACCTGAATGGTCGCAAGGTGAGCCAGAACAGCAAGGGTCTGCTCATCCAGAATGGTAAGAAGACAGTGGTTAAATAACCACAGACGATGCTATAAAAGTAAAGGGAACCACACGGTTCCCTTTATTTGTTTATTTACAGAGCTTGCAGCCTGCACATTTGTTCAGCTCGCCACGGAAACGTTTCTCTACCAAGTAGTGCAGACGGTCGCGTAGCGGTTCCAGCTGCATCTTGTCAATGACTTCGTTGATAAAGGCGTTCTGTAACAGCATCTTAGCCTCTTGCAGGGAGATGCCACGCTGGCGCATATAGAATAGGGCGGCATCGTTCAGCTGTCCAACGGTAGAACCATGGGCACACTTTACATCGTCGGCATATATCTCCAGCATGGGCTGGGTGTACATGCGTGCCTCCTTGGTAGCCGTCAAGTTCTGGTTAGTCATCTGCGAGGTGGTCTTCTGGGCTCCGTGCTCTACCAGTACACGACCCGCAAAGGCTCCTACGGCCTTGTCGTCGAGTACATATTTGTAGAGTTCGTTAGAGGTACAGTGAGGTACCTTGTGCGTGATGAGCGTATTGTTGTCGACATGTTGCTGCTTGTCGGCAATGACACAGCCATAGCATGCACACTCAGCACCCTCACCCGAGAAGGTCAGGTCGAGTTTGTTGCGTGTCACACCATTATGCAGCGTGATGACGTTATGGTTGACACGACTGTTGGCCTGCTGGTCGATATAGACATTGCTCACGCGTACATTCTTATGATGTGTCTCTTCCAGACAGTATAGATCTAGCGAGGCATTCTCGCCCACATAGGCCTCAATGACCTGCGTGGCCAGGAAGTTCTTGTCGTCAGCGGCATGGTCACAGAATAGCATCTTCAGTTCGGCACCCTCTTCCATCACGATGAGCACACGGCGGTTGGCCATCAGGTCTACGTCTGACCGCAGGATGTTGATGACCTGAATGGCACGGTCTACCTTGACGTTCTTGGGCACATAGACGTAGAGCCCATCCTGTGCCAGCATCGTATTCAGGTCGGTGGCGGCATCGTTAGCCTTGCCAGCCAAACGGTTATAATACGCGCTGGTGGCAAAGTCCTTCAATGAACCGATGATGACGCCTTCAGGCAGATGACCTTTGGGCTTATCGTCGTGATAGAACACGTCGTTCACCACAAAATAAAGACTTGTGGAGAGGTTGGGTACATCGCAACGGAACGCGTGGTAAGGGTCTACAGGGATGGTCAGGCGATTGAGGTTCAAACCATAGTCAGGCTCGAAGAGTTTCTGCATGTCGGTATATTTGTAGCGCTCAACCTTTCGAGTGGGAAAACCATTCGTCGCCAAGCGCTCAAAGGCCTCGTCGCGCACGGCATTCATCACGTCACTGCTGTGCTCGTGAATCATCGTGCGACACTGCTTGTACAAGTCAATATATTGCTGTTCGCTACCCATTCTTACTTCTTAACTCTTAATTCTTAACTTGCGCACAGCGCATTACTCTTCTCCTATTTCTTCCTTAATCCAATCGTAACCGTGCTCCTGAATCTGTACGGCCAACTCAGGACCGCCAGTCTTGACGATGCGACCCTTGTAGAGCACGTGTACGAACTGTGGCTTAATCATCTCCAGCAGACGGTCGTAGTGGGTGATGACGATACACGAGGTCTCGGGGGTCTGCAACTTGTTGACACCCTCAGCAACGATGCGCATGGCGTCAACATCCAGACCAGAGTCTGTCTCGTCGAGGATGCTCAACTTTGGCTCCAGCATAGCCATCTGGAAGATCTCGTTGCGCTTCTTCTCACCACCGCTGAAACCCTCGTTGACGGAACGGTTAGCCAGCTTAGAGTCGAGGTCCACAATTTTACGCTTCTCTCGCTGCAGCTTCAAGAACTCAGCGGCATTCATCGGTTCCAAACCCTGATACTTGCGCTTCTCATTGATGGCAGCCTTCATGAAGTTGGTCATCGACACACCAGGAATCTCAACCGGATACTGGAACGAGAGAAACAGGCCTTCGTGAGCTCTGTCCTCTGGCTTCATCTCCAACAAGTTCTTGCCATTGAAGTAGGCTTCGCCTTCTGTAACCTCGTAGAGTGGATTGCCCACGAGTACAGCACTCAGTGTCGACTTACCAGAACCGTTGGGTCCCATGATGGCATGTGTCTCGCCATCTTTGATAACCAGGTCGATACCTTTTAATATCTCTTTGTCGCCTATCTTGGCGTGTAAGTTCTTTACTTCTAACATAATATTATTACTACGAACTATAGGAATGCGTAACGACAAATAAACAGGACAGCCAGAAGGATGGTTCCCCAGTTCATATTGTTACGCTCGTCTTCATCTTTGATTGTTCCTGACAGCAAATGTATCAGTACATAAGAAATAACACCCATCAGAATACCATCAGATATGCTATAGGTAAGTGGCATAAGTACGATGCATATAAAACAAGGTATAGCTGTCACATATTTTGAGAAATCAACCTTGCGAATATCGTGCATCATCATTACTCCTACCAGAATCAGTGCTGCAGCTGTTGCCTGAGCAGGGATAGCCAGAAACAGAGGAGCAAAGAGTAAGGCCACAAGGAAACAGATGGCTACGATAAAACTGGTCAGACCCGAGCGTCCGCCAACGTTTACACCCGAGGCGCTCTCGACGTATGTGGTTACAGTGGATGTACCAAGCATAGATCCTATGGTTGTACCGATGGCATCAGCCATGAAGGCTTGATTCAAGTTCTTCACATTACCGTTATCATCAACCATACCAGCACGGTTAGATACACCAATGAGGGTGCCGATGGTATCAAACATATCAATAAACAAGAATGTCAGCACCACAACAACCATATCTACCGAGAGAATGTTTTGCCACTCAAACTGCATGAAGATGGGGCTGATAGAAGGTGGTATAGAAATGATACCTGAATAATTGGTAACGCCTAATGGAATACCTACAATCGTTGTAGCTATTATTCCAATCAGTAAGGCTCCTGTAATACCCTTCACCAAGAGTGCAGCAGTTAATAGTATGCCAAAAATACTCAGTAGTACAGCAGGATTATGCATATCACCCAATGTGATAAATGTTGACTCTGAAGAGGTTACAATACCTGCACCCTTCAGTCCTACAAAGGCGATAAAGAGTCCGATGCCAGGACTGATAGCTCGGCGCATAACCAGAGGAATGGCGTTGACAATATGCTGGCGCAACCCTGTAATGGTTAATATGATAAAGATGAGACCTTCAATCATGACTGCTGTTAATGCAAACTGCCAAGAATAGCCCATCGTCAGCACTACGGTGTACGCAAAGAAAGCGTTCAGTCCCATACCAGGTGCCAAGGCAAAAGGCAACTTAGCATAGATTGCCATCACCAAAGTACCTACAACTGCCGAAATACATGTTGTGGTAAACACGGCTCCTGCATCCATACCCGTCGCTGAGAGGATGCTGGGATTGACAGCTAAAATGTAAGCCATCGTCAAAAAGGTGGTAATGCCCCCGATAACCTCCTTGCGCAAAGTCATCTTGGAGGGATCAAATCCAAATAGTTTCTCTAACATAATATTTGTTCTTTATCCTACGGTTCCTTCTAATGATACTGATAACAGTTTCTGTGCCTCTACGGCAAACTCCATGGGTAACTTCTGCAGTACTTCCTTGGCATAGCCGTTGACGATGAGTCCTACGGCCTGCTCGGTGGGAATACCTCGCTGGTTGCAGTAGAACAGTTGGTCTTCAGAGATTTTGGAGGTGGTAGCCTCGTGCTCGAAGATAGCCGTGTCGTTGTGTACATCCATATAGGGGAAGGTGTGGGCTCCACAGTCGGAACCCAGCAGCAGGGAGTCGCACGATGAGTAGTTGCGGGCATTGTCGGATACCCTTCGAGATGATGGTCGACTTGGTATTCTTACCAATATGTATCATCTTGGTACCTGTATCGGCCTCCTGGTAGTTGTTGGTGACGGCCACCGAATAGAACTCAGCGACGCTATTGTCACCACGCAGGATGCAGGAGGGGTATTTCCACGTGATAGCAGAACCCGTCTCTACCTGTGTCCACGACAGTTTGCTGTCGACACCACGCAGGTCGCCACGCTTGGTGACGAGGTTGAGCACACCACCCTTGCCGTTTTCATCGCCAGGATACCAGTTCTGTACCGTCGAGTATTTTACCTCAGCACGGTCCATCACGATGATCTCGACTATGGCAGCGTGCAACTGGTTCTCGTCGCGCATCGGAGCGGTACAGCCCTCCAGGTAGCTGACGTAGGAGTCGTCGTCAGCAATGATGAGGGTACGCTCAAACTGTCCCGTATTGCGGGCATTGATGCGGAAATAGCTGCTCAGCTCCATGGGACAGCGCACTCCCTTGGGAATATAGACAAAGGAACCATCAGAGAATACGGCACTGTTGAGGGCCGCAAAGAAGTTGTCCTTGTAAGGTACCACAGATCCTAAATACTGGCGCACCAGATCGCCATGTTCTTTGATGGCCTCGCCGATGGAGCAGAAGATGACACCCTTCTCGCGGAGCTTCTCCTTGAAGGTGGTCTTCACGCTCACCGAGTCCATGATGGCATCGACAGCCGTATTGCCACTCAAAGCCAGACGCTCCTCCAAGGGAATGCCGAGCTTGTCGAAGGTCTTCTCCAATTCTGGGTCTATCCCAGCGGATGAACCGCTGGGCACACTCTTCGCTGTGGGGTCGGCATAGTAGCTGATGGCCTGATAGTCGATAGGGGGCACGTGAACATGTCCCCACTTCGGCTCT
>OMQN01000168.1 GCA_900313235.1 uncultured Prevotellaceae bacterium
GCAGGCTCTTCATGCTCACCTAGACCAAAGGACTTCTTGCACAGTTCAGCATCAAAGTTGCAAACCCAGCAAGTGCCAAGTCCCTGTTCTGTTGCTGCCAGACAAAGATGCTCTACTGCAATGGCTATATCAATATCGCCATGATGCTTCCCGTCAGAGCGTACCCACTCCTCGTCATGGAGGATAGAGCAGATGACGTACATTGGAGCCGTCTGGAACCACTCGCGGTTGTAGCATTCCTGAAGTTTCGCCTTATCGGCTTCGCTCCTGACTATATGGAACCTCCAGGGCTGCTTGTTCACCGCAGAGGGGGCAAACCTGACACACTCCATGATGTAGTCCAGCTTTTCTTGTTCAACACTCGTAGGCTGAAAGCTCCTACAGCTATATCTCGCTTTTACTAATTCCAACAAATTCATATCCACTTAGTATTTCTATTTGCAGTTTTCACAATGATGTGCTATAATTCTCTAAAAGTATTGTAATGATAGTTGCAAAGATACGAATAATAAATGGAAAATGGGTCCCTTTGCCAACAGTTTTAATAAGATTTGTGATTTGCGACACTGACACCGCCGTTGCTCGGCTTTTGTCGTATATCGAAAGCCCTGTCGCAACAAACCAGATAGAAAAAATACCAAATTATTTGTTTTGATTGAATTATCTCCATATCTTTGCATAGTCAAAAAGCAAAAAACTATAAATATTTAAAATCAAATAAAGTTATGAACATAGTTATGGGCAATGTCACAGATTCACAAGTCAAGGTTTGCGCACCTTATATTAACGACGATGCGTATATAGACTATCTGATTGAGTTGGAAAATACGGTTTCAACAGCCGAGCGGAGAATATATGAGGTCTATGGATGTCTTCCTCTGGGTCCAGTGGGTAACCTGCGTCCGCCCGAAAGCATCCGTGCCGTCACCCCCGAGCAGCTGGGCACACACATCAAGAAACTGAGCGATCACGGCATCCGTTTCAACTATGTGCTCAACTCCGAACTGCTGCCGATGCCTATCACCGAGGAGTACAGAGACGAAGTGCTGGAATTTCTTCAGACCCTCCACGATATCGGTGTCAGAACAGCTACGGTGACCATCCCCTGGCTTATTACCCTGATTCGCCTTCACTTCCCTGACATCCAAGTGCGTGTATCCATCGTCAACGAGGTATCAACGGTCAGAGAGTCACTCGAATACGAGGAACTGGGTGCTACTGGTATCGTACTCGATCGCGACGTGAACCGCGACATTGCCCTGCTCAAGGATATCCGCAACCAGTTCAAGGGCGAAATCGAACTGCTGTGTAACTCGGCTTGCGTGTTCCATTGCATCAATGTACACTATCATGGTATCTATTCATCTGTGGTCACCAACTCGCTGATCAAGAAGAAGTATGGCACGAAGGGTGCATCGATGTCAACACCGTATTGCAATTTCTACTGCCGTCGTCGCTTCTTCGAGAATCCCAACGAGCTGATTAAGATTCACTGGATACGTCCTGAAGACCTGAAGCAGTATGCCGATATGGGTATCAACCTGTTCAAGATTGACGGCCGCGACAAGGAGCCCCGCTACATCAAGACTGTCATCAAGGCCTATCTTGAAGGCCATTACGACGGCAATCTCTTCCACCTCCTGCAGCCAGAGTTCTGTGAGGATGTCAAGCAGATTGGAAACGTAGATTGCGATCCCGACAACGCTACCGAAGAGCAGCTTGAGGAGTGGACAGGTGAATTCCTGAACGAGTCTGCTGCCTGGCACGTAGGCATCGACAATCGCGATCTCGACAGTTTCAGCAATGCCTTCTTCAGCGGCAAGATCAACTGTCATGGTAATTGTGCCAACTGCCGCTACTGCGAGAAGTTTGCCAAGAAGGTGGTCATCGATCCTACATGGCAGCGCAAGATTGTCAAGGTGATGAAATACAACCTTGAAAAGTATTACGGCAAGAAACTTTAACAATCCCGTAACTATAATTTCATTGGGGAGGCTGCGACACGTTCGTGGCCTCCTGTCGTTATTTGTCGCATCTGTTGCCTTGTGTCGCAACAAGTCACGTAGAAAGGTTTGTTTTTTCTTGGCATGAGCCTTTTTATTCCCTAATTTTGCTATCAGAAGAATAAAAACCAGAAGAGTTATGAAAGCAGAGCATATCAGAAAACCGTATCTCGCATACGCAGAGTTGACAACTTTTATCATTGCCAGCGTTTGTAATTCAATCATCCTGCAGGCCAATGTCTTCATAGACGCTGTAATCGTGGGCAATTATGTCAGTACCGATGCGATGGCTGTCATCAACCTGTTTGCTCCGCTGCTCATCTTGGTAACGATGGTTCCCATGCTGTTGGCAGAGGGATCGATGGTGGCTGGTTCACGCGCTTTTGGCGAGCAAGACTACCCTCAGGTGAATCGTATGTTCATGGTTAACCTGGCAGGCGGTCTGTTCTTCTCGCTGGCTGCAGCCCTGCCCATCTCGCTGTTTGCCCCGTCGCTGGTAGGTCTTTATACCGACAATGCGCGTCTCTATCCGCTGGCTCTCGACTATCTGCCCGCAGCAGCGTTCATCGGTGTCGCATTCGCCATCCAGAACAGCTATACCGTGTTCCTACAACTGATA
>OMQN01000004.1 GCA_900313235.1 uncultured Prevotellaceae bacterium
CAAGAACGACCTGCCCCACCCCAACCTGATTACAGAGAGCGGTCGCTCGCTGGCTGCCCATCACTCGGTTCTCGTTATTGACGTACTGGAGACGGCCTCACTGCCAGAGATGCCGGAGGAGTTTGAGCCCGACGAGAACTCACACCAGCTGGTCAAAGACCTCTATGAGATATGGGACAACCTGTCGCCACGCAACGTACTCGAAGACTGGCACGACGCTGAACAGATACGCGAGGAGGTGCTCGACCTCTTCTCGCATGGCATCGTCGACCTGAAGACACGTGCAGAGATAGAAGCTATGTACTGGAGCGTTTGTCATGAAATCCACGCACTTGCCAAGAACCTGAAACATGTTCCTGAGGAGTTGATGAACATCGACAAACTATTGGCAGATAAATATTTCTGTAACTTCTCGCTATTCCAGTCGCTGCCTGACTCATGGGCTATCGACCAGATATTCCCCATCATGCCCATCCAGCGTCTCAACGAGCGTCCCACGCGCAACGCCACCATCCAAGATATCACCTGCGACTCTGATGGTAAGATAGCTAACTTCGCTACCAACCGCCATAACTCGCACTCGTTGCCTGTACACACGCTGAAGAAAAATGAGAAATACTATCTGGGAGTGTTCCTCGTGGGTGCTTACCAAGAGATTCTGGGCGACATGCACAACCTCTTTGGTGACACCACAGCAGTACACATCTCCGTCAAGGACGGCAAATACCACATCGACCAGATTTTCGATGGCGAGACCGTCGAGGAGGTACTAGAATATGTACAGTATAATCCTAAGAAGCTGGTGCGCCAATTGGAAATTTGGGTTACAAAGAGCGTCAAAGACGGTCGCATCACACTGGAAGAGGGCAAGGAATTCCTCTCGAACTACCGTTCGGGGCTCTATGGCTATACCTATCTGGAATAACGTTATATGCAATAACGAGATAACGCAATTAGAATGAAAGAGAAAATAACCATCGTAAAGGTTGGAGGAGCTGTGGTCGAAGACGAACTGCAGCTCTCTCAGTTGCTACGCGACTTTTCTGCCATTGAGGGTCGCAAGGTACTGGTACATGGCGGTGGTCGTAAGGCCACCAAAATGGCTGAGCGTCTGGGCATCGAGACACAGATGGTCAATGGACGCCGCATCACTGATGCTGCTATGCTGGAAGTAGTCACCATGGTATATGGCGGACTGGTCAACAAGAACCTCGTAGCGCACCTGCAGGCCAACGGCGTCAACGCCATCGGACTGACGGGTGCCGATGCTGACGCTATCCGCAGCCACAAGCGCCCACCGCTTGTGGTCGACGGTTCCCCCGTCGACTACGGTTTCGTTGGCGACGTAGACCACGCTGACGGTCAGATGCTAAGCCGTCTCATCGAGGCTGGCATCACCCCTGTCATGGCACCTTTGACCCACGACGGCGAGGGAAATATCCTCAACACCAATGCCGACACCATCGCTTCCGAGACCGCCAAAGCGCTGGCTCCTTTCTATGATGTTACCCTCATCTTCTCATTCGAAAAGAAAGGGGTACTCCGCAATCCTGATGACGACGACAGTGTGATATCCACCATCACTCATGCCGACTTCGAACACTACAAAGCTGACGGCACCATCAGTGGTGGCATGCTGCCCAAGATAGAGAATGCCCTCAGTGCTGTCGATGCTGGTGTCGGACGCGTCATCATAACCTTGGCTACTGCCATCGACGGCAACCACGGCACCATCATTCAGGCTAACAGCTAACTGACAATAGCCAACAGCCAATAACAATTCACAACGCCTCACTCTGCTTGCAAAAAACTGCCAACTACTCATGATTAACTTCCAGACCGATATCCTGCCGCTGAAAAACGAGCTCTACCGCTTGGCACTCCGAATCACGATGAATGCTGCGGAGGCTGAGGATGTCGTGCAGGAAACCATGATGAAGGTATGGAACCGTCGTGACCAGTGGAATGAGATAGAGTCGATAGAGGCCTTCTGCCTGACCATCTGCCGCAACCTGTCGCTCGACAAGATGCGCCGCATGGACAACCAGACGCAATCTCTAGAGGCTGCCTATGACCCCAAAGACCAAGGTATCGCCTCCAACCCTGAAGAACAGGCAGTACAGCGCGACCGCATCCAACTGGTGCGTCAACTCATCAACATGCTACCAGAAAAACAGCGTAGCTGTATGCAGTTGCGCGACATGGAGGGCAAGAGCTACAAGGACATTGCCGCCATCCTTGGCATTACCGAAGAACAGGTGAAAGTTAACATCTTCCGCGCCCGACAAACCATTAAAGAGCGCTTCCAAAAAATAGAAAATAACGAGAAAATAAAAAAATGAGAAAAAAAATCACTGTTTCGTGTAACTTTCATCATTAACAAACGTCATTGTATATAGAGAACGGCCAAAAGCGTATAGCCAAAGGCCAAAAACAAAGCATTATGGACTACAAGTACATCGAACAACTTATGGAGCGCTATTGGAACGCTGAGACGACTCTCGAAGAGGAGAGCATCCTTCGTTCTTTCTTCCGCCAGGAGAATATTCCTGCGGAGATGGAGCCTCTTCGCGCCCTCTTTGCCGACGAGGCAAGCAGCCAGAAGTTAGGCGATGACTTCGATGCCCGTATCATGGAGATGATTAGCAAGGAAGAGTCCGCCAAGACCGTCAAGGCCCGCGAAGTCTCACTGACGCAGCGCCTGATACCACTCTTCAAGGCCGCTGCCGTCATTGCCATCATCCTCACTATCGGTGGTGCTTTACAAGCTCCTTGGGACAACAGTTGGAACACACCTCAAGACTATGCACGCATCCAGCAAGACCTCGACAGCGTAGCTGCCGTCAGTCCCATCCAAGCTGAGAACATGAGCGACTGGTCTACTGACAGCGCCAAGATTCTTATGGAGCGACCCAAGAATTAGATAATTTTCTATGCTTTCTCTATATTTACAAATCATGTTTAGTTAAAACACCGAAACTGTGAAGTTTCATTTCTCTCAAATTTTTCATAACATACTAACGGAGAACGAGCTGCCCGACTGATGCGTCAGAGAGCAGCTCGTTCAATTTTTACTTTTTCTTCGAATTATTTGGAAGTTACAAATATATTCTCTATCTTTGCAATGCAAACCTATTATAAGGTTCAATTAAAGAAAAGTATTTTAATGAGATCGTTGACAAGACTATTTAGTCGATATTCTAGTATAAATGTATAACCCTTAAAACCGTAGATGCCTATGGGCAAGGAATAATTCTAAAACGTATTTGGGTTGTGGTGAGTCAAAGAGAGATTATGGTGGGATTGCGTTTTGTGCTCTATTTACCAATAAAGAAGAAATTGTTGAACTAAAAAGTAGGATTTTATGAAAAAGGTTATAAAAATAGCATTGATACTTGCTAGTTCTTTAACGTTCATAACACATATAGCATATGCTGAAGATGTTATCACTCCTAACCATTGGAGAATGGGAGACACTAACCAGCTAAGCCTTAGTGAAGGACAACTTTGCTACTCTTCGCAACTCACGGGTAACGTATCAATACCTCCTTATTACTTTCGTGCCACTTCCGATCTTTCTGGGCGTGAGGTGATAATGGTTGATTGCATCATCGGTTCGTCACACGACGGGACATGGGTGCAGGCTCCTTCAACAGGCAACAGAGCGTCGTCATGGTATTACGATGGTCCCTTTCTAGATGCAGAGATAGATACGCTACGGCTACCACAGACCATCACGAAGATTGGGACTGGAGCATTTGAGAATGGAACGGTTAAAGTGCTGGTTTGCTATGCTACTACTCCGCCATCGGCAGAAAACGTGAATAAATACAACTATCCTGTCTTTTTAGCGAAACTGATTGTGCCTACTGGCAGTCGCAACGCATACGCAGAGCATGATTTCTGGAGCATGTTTTCGATTATAGAAGAGGGGGCCGAGAACTACATGCCCGCCCATCTAATAGCCGAGGGGAATAACTGGTATGAAGTGTACAACGGAAGCGGCTCAGTCGTCAAGGCGAGCGGTGTCATTGCCGATAAGGTGTCGTATAACGGTACTTCCTACAACATAAATTCCTTGGGTATGGCCTCCATAGACCCTTACACCATCAGTTCTGTCACCATCAATGCCCACATCTCAGACTTCAACCCTAACTATCACCTGGCTACCTCCGACAGATATTTCCAGTCGTACGTCAAAAGAAACAAAATCTATCTTGACTCCATCCATGTATCAACAGATAATCCCGTATATTCATCCGTTGGTGGTGTCTTATATACCAAGGATTATAAGAAACTTCTTTATTTCAGCCGCAAATACGGTACAAACTATACACAACGCATACACGTCATTCCTATCTGCTGTGAAGAAATCGCAGAGGGAGGAATTCCGAAGATGACAGATGAAATGGGGAACGGAACAATTATCTGTCCCAGACCTTTGTCTGAGATATGTAGTGGCACAGTTGGTGTACGTGTAGAGGAACTGAGCCACTTCCCCATCGTTATTGGAGATTCCATCCGCGCGCTATGGAGCAGAGAAGCACAATGTTTCGACCTGCATAGCTACAACACCCAAATAAAAGATATCATTATTCCTTCCACATTGACCTCATACGGCATAACGCTGCCTGTTAAAACCGTAGGGAAATACAAATTGGACGAATGTTATGATTTCTATGATTTTTTCTATTACAATAAATGGGGATATGGCGGATTTCAAATGGGCTGGATAAGTGACACTGAGGTGGAAAGGGGATTCTTTAAGTCCTTTGACGCAGAGACCGCTGTCATAGCAGAGAATATTGAAGAGTTGTATAACGTATTCAACGGTGCTTCCAACTTGCAAAGCGTACAGTTGCCACAGTCGTTGAAAATTCTCGGCTGGCAGACTTTCGGCGCTTGTAAGAAGCTTACAACTATAAAACTGCCGTCGCAGTTGGAGAGAATCGATAATTATGCGTTCATTAATTGTGTCAAGCTAGAGCAGATAGTCATTCCTGCATCAGTCAGTATTATCGGGCCTGGTGCATTTATGAACTGTTCCGAATTGCACGATATCTACTGCCTAGGACAGACACCACCTATGATTATTGAACCAGGTAAAGACCCAAGCCAAATTTCTGACGTTCCCTTCAAACAATTGTTCGGAAGTACATCTCCTACCCCATCATCATGCACTCTTCATATACCTGCCGGAACACTGGAGACCTATCGTTCAGCATGGGTATGGAAAGAGTTTGAGAACATTGTGGAAGATGCCGATGCCAGCAGCATAAACAGCATTGTTCCCGTTTCAGCAAGTCCAATTGCAAACTACGACATAAGTGGTCGCAAGACATCCGGCCACAGCGGTTTGAACATCGTGCACTATGATGACGGAACGGTGAGAAAAGTAATCATCAAGTAATATTTTGTTAAACTAAAAACGAATAAAAGACTATGAAGAAGATTTTTATTGGTGCAGCTGCATTGGCGGTGTTAATGCTGGCCGCATGTGGTGGTAGCAGTGAGAGCGGTGGCCTTTTCGGTAAGTTCATTGATGCTGCGTATACCTACGACAGCGAGAAACTCTCTGATTTCTATATTGAACAAAATGAGGCACTTGTCCAAACCCCCATCGCCGTAGAAGTAGATGCTGATGTGCCTTTGCAGACGGCAGGTGTTAATGGTGTGAAAGAAAATATGGACTTCTATTGCGATGCTACCATAACAAGAGCCGGTGTGTACCAAGCTAATACTTGTTGGGCCGAGCCCAAAAACGACGACGAGAGATATGACTTCGACATGCGGTTCGAAGTGCTGCTATGCGACAAAGATGGAACACCAGTCTATAGCGTACCCTGCTCTGTCTATGGACTAGAAAAATCTACCCTTCAGAAGCGAGTCGTCAATCCAAAAGGAACTACTGTGCAGCTAAATTTCGGCATTGACTCAAAACCTTTCTATGCAGAGTTGCTGGTAAACGTTGAGCGCATACGTATTGTTGACAGGAAGGCCAACGCTGAATTGATAGACCAACTGAGTCGCAGCGTTAAGCAGGCAGAGCAGGATTTCAACAATAGTAAGTAAAAGAAGTGGAGGTTTCGAATGATCACTTTCTGACTCTGCCGACAATGTTGGCTAAA
This sequence comes from uncultured Prevotellaceae bacterium, assembly GCA_900313235.1. GTDB lineage: Bacteria > Bacteroidota > Bacteroidia > Bacteroidales > Bacteroidaceae > Prevotella. Next base: position 6,129 of record OMQN01000004.1, read on the forward strand.
TCATTCAAATAATTGTATCAAGTCCGAAGCAACCGAACTGCAAGCCCAGTTGCTTCGGACTATCAGTTAGGAGCATCCGAACTATTAATTTAATTGAATGTCAAGGGGAAGGAAGTGACATCAGACAAGTTTTGATTCCCCATTGGTTCCCCCATACTGGACTTTTCCAAATAGACCTAACATCCCTACCATAGATCTTCTGAAACCCGCGTAAATTAAAGGAATGTGGAGTCTGGACGGCTCGCCATCCCTACCATCAGACCTAACATTATCCCTAACGTGACACCTAACGTCAGAACTAACGCTAGACCTTAGGTCAGGATTTCAGATCTGGACTTGGAAAATGTTATCCTTTATGGTAGGAATCATGGTAGGGATCATGGTAGGGATCATGGTAGGTCTACAAAAGAAGCAGTCTTTGTAATGATTTGTATTACAATGGATTACTATTTTTATGTTAGGAATGTTAGGTCTTTTAAAAAATACAACTAATACAGATACAGGAACAGCTAAGCCAGTGCTGGCTTAGTTGTATTTAGTATGCTAGTACAACTGTCTTGCAGTGCTAATACTGCTGCCTCGTGGTGCTAATACAACTGACTAGTAATGCTACTACAACCGTCCTGTCTCCAGGTAGCTGAAGTAGCTACCGTCTGTAAGGATGACGTGATCCATGAAGTGGATGCGCATCAGCTGACAGGCACGCTGGATTTGAACAGTAAGATCATTGTCGTGCGTGCTAGGGCGTAGGTTGCCAGATGGATGGTTATGGCAAACGGCAAGGATGGTGGCGTTGGCAAGGACGGCCTCGCGCATAATGATGCGGATGTCTACAGCAGTCTCGGTAATGCCGCCATGCGAAATGCGTATCTTTTTGATAAGTCGGTAGTTCTGGTTCATCAAGAGTAGCCAGAACTCCTCCACGTCGCAATCCTGCAGAACAGGATGCATGTGGTTGTATATCTTGGTGGCCGTACCCAGGTCTGGACGCTCTTCGGGTTTATCCATCTGACGGCGCTTGCCCAGTTCACAGGCAGCAAGAATTGTGATGGCCTTAGCGGGTCCCACCCCATTATACTTGCAAAGGTCACGGATGGTCAGCTTCCCCAGTGTGTTAAGGTTGTTGTTACAGTCGGCAAGAATGTGCTTCATCAGCGAGACAGCATCCTCTTGTGGCGAACCAGAGCCTACAAGGATGGCGAGGAGTTCGGCATCAGTCAATGTCTGTGCTCCCTGTCGCTCCATCTTCTCACGAGGTCTGTCTTCTTCTGCCCACTGGTTGATATTTAGTTTGCTCATCTTTATTTATAGAAGTTTTTTTCGAAGGCTGTAAACTCGTCTTGCTTCAAAATACAGCGTTTCCACCACGACTCTATGAATCCGAAGCCGTAGCCCATCAGTTGAGTGAAGGCGGCAGGAATGGAGAGCAGTCCTACCCATAAGCTTTTGTTCTGCATCGACGAGTCTACAAAGATGAGCAGACAGTACAGCAGAAGGGGCAACAGGGTCAGACCATAGCAGAACGGTGCCAACAGTAGACAGCCTATAACGCCAAGGGTGAAAACCATCGGCAACAGATGAACCAGTTTCATAGTTCCTGGGTGGCGCTTCTCCAGGTTGATGCGAGCAATGCCGCTGTTATAGACCTGACGGAAGAACTTACGGAAGTCAGTACGGCGCTTATGCCACACCCATGCTTCGGGGAATAGTTGAGGCAGATAGCCTGCCTCAACGATACGGTAGGAGAAGTCTACATCCTCACCAAAGCGCATCTTCGAAAAACCGCCAAGCTGCTGGTATACATCGCGACGAATTCCCATGTTAAACGAGCGGGGGAAGAACTTGTCGAGCTTTTTCTTACCACCACGGATGCCACCCGTCGTGAAAAACGACGTCATGGAATAACTGATGGCTTTCTGTACAGGCGTGAACGACGAATGCGCAGCATCAGGACCGCCCCAGGCAACGATGGGCTGCCGACTATTTGTCGTTAGCGCTTTCTCCGTGGCCTCCAGATAACCTTCTGGCAGTACAACGTCGGAGTCGAGAATGATAACAATGTCACCCTGTGCACGCTCCACACCGTAGTTACGGCTTTGACCGGGGCCACTATTCTCTTTGTAGTAATAATGCAAAGCAAGGATGCTTGCGTACTTGTCGCAAACATCCTTGCAAGGTTTCTTCGATCCGTCTTCAACAATAATGACCTCAAAGTCCTTCACTGTTTGGGAGCAGAGGCTCTCAAGCAACTCGTCGACCTCGTCAGGACGATTGAAGACTGGAACAATAATCGAATACTTCATGGCCAATAGCCAACAGCTAATAGCTAAAAGCCAAGATTACTCCTTAGCGCGAGCCAAGTAAGAACCGTCGCGGGTGTCAACCTGAATCAGGTCGCCCTCATTGATGAACAGGGGAACACGAACCTCAACACCTGTCTCCAGTGTAGCTGGCTTCAGGGTGTTGGTAGCAGTGTCGCCCTTGATGCCAGGCTCAGAGTGAGTCACGCGGAGAATGGTCTTCACTGGCATCTCAGCATAGAGGATGGTACCATCAGTAGTGTCGCTGACAACAGATACAACGTCGCCCTCCTTCATGTACTCGTGACCAATAACGAGGTCGTTAGCGATGGGAATCTGCTCAAAAGTCTCCTGATTCATGAAGATGCGGCCTTCCTGATCCTCATAGAGGTACTGGTAGTCACGGTGCTCGATGACAACGTCCTCCAGTTTCTCACCGATATTGTAGCGGCGCTCCAGCACACGACCGTCAGTAACGTTCTTCATCTTGATGTTCATGATAGTGTTTCCCTTACCGGGCTTACGATGCTGGAAGTCGATGCAAACCCAAATGGCACCGTCCATGCGAATGGCGGTTCCCTTCTTAATGTCTTGTGAATTAATCATAAAAATATGCTATTATAATATGTAAAATGTCATTTTGCGGGTGCAAAGGTACGAAGAAAAATTAAAAAATGAACATGAAACATTAAAAAAATTGCTTGAAACTTGCACAATTAGAAATAATTATGTAATTTTGCAGCCCGAATTGACGAATTACAACAATAAAAATAATATAGAACAATGAAAAGAACATTTCAGCCGCACAATCGTCGCCGCGTGAACAAGCATGGTTTCCGTGAGCGTATGGCAACAAAGAATGGTCGTCGCGTACTGGCTTCTCGCCGCGCTAAGGGCCGCAAGAAGTTAACTGTTTCTGACGAGCACCACGGAAAGTAATTCTAGGCTGTTAGCTGTTAGCTATTAGCTATTGGCCAAAAGCCAAATGCCATAAGAATTGGGTATGTTTTTAGAAATATACCCAATTTTTTTTGCGTTTGTCAATTATTCTTTGTACTTTTGCGAAATCATAGCACTAAAGAGACAGCATGAACATAAAAGAATCTTTAAGTAAGATATTTGACCGTTATGTAGTCATCAACTTATCAGCGATGCTGGTGGTGGTTATCTTGCTATGCGTAGGTGTGGGCTTCGGCCTGGACATCTATACTCATCATGGCGAAGATATCACGGTGCCCAACTTAAAAGGAATGGACATCGACAAGGCCGAGCGCCACATCAACCAGATGGGGCTGAGCATTGTCGTCAATGATTCAGGCTTTAACAAAACCTTACCCGCAGACTGCATCCTGTTGCAGACACCTGGCGAGGGTCAGAAGGTTAAGCAAGGCCACATCATCTACGTGACTGTCAACTCCCCATCGTCGCCATCTTTTACCATACCTGACATCATCGACAATTCCAGTGTCCGCGAGGCAGAAGCCAAGCTGACGGCTATGGGATTCCGTCTATATCCGCACAAAATGGTTGATGGTGAGAAAGACTGGGTGTATGGAGTTTTGTGCCATGGGCGTCATGTAGCCAATGGAGACCGCATCTCTATCGACCACCCGCTGACGCTGATAGTAGGAAAGGGCACTATCGAGGACTTGGAAGATGTGGACATGGTGGATGCCGAGGAAGTGGAAGAAGGTGGTACCGACGACTTCGAGGAAGTTCAGGAACCGTAATCAATAGATTGGAATGACGGAAGAACTCGACGACATAGAACTCTTCGACAGCGATGCTGATTGCAACCAGACAGAAGAAGGTCAGCTGTACGAACACCTGCGCATGGAGGTAGACCGCGGGCAGGAACCTGTACGTATTGACAAATACATGTCGGAACACGTGCAGCACTCCTCACGCAACCGCATCCAGAAAGCAGCCGACGCAGGATTCATCCAGGTGAATGGCACGCCCGTCAAGAGCAACTATAAGGTACGCCCAGGCGACGTTATCACGCTAATGCTCGACCGTCCGCACTATGAAACGACCATTGAACCAGAGGATATTCCTCTGAATGTGGTCTATGAGGACGACCAGCTGATGGTCATCAATAAGCCGGCAGGACTGGTGGTACACCCCGGAGTGGGCAATTTCCACGGCACACTGGTCAACGCCATTGCCTGGCACCTGCGCAACCTTCCCTCGTACGACCCTAACGACCCGAGTGTTGGACTGGTACACCGCATCGACAAAGACACCAGCGGTCTGCTGGTCATCGCAAAGACCCCCGAAGCCAAGACAGAGCTGGGTGCCCAGTTCTTCAACCACGACACACACCGCAGCTACCAGGCGCTGGTATGGGGCAACTTCACGGAAGACACGGGGCGCATAGAAGGCAATATAGGCCGAGACCCCAAGGACCGTCAGCGCATGGCGGTATTTCCTCCAGGCTCTGACATTGGCAAGAGTGCCGTCACCCACTACCGCGTATTGGAGCGCTATGGCTATACCACCTTGGTGGAGTGCCGTCTAGAGACAGGACGTACCCACCAGATTCGTGCCCACATGAAGCATATCGGGCACCCGCTGTTTGCCGATGAGCGCTATGGCGGCACAGAGATACTACGCGGAGAGCGTACCGCCAGCTACAAGGCCTATATTCAAAACTGCTTCAAGCTGTGCAACCGACAGGCACTACACGCCAAGACGCTGGGGTTTGTACACCCCGTCACACACCTGCAGATGGACTTCACCAGCGAACTAGCTGATGACATGCAGGCACTCATCGAGAAGTGGCGGAACTATACACGAAATACAGAAATCACAAAATAAGGAAAAGATAGATGGAACATCTGAAACGCAACATCGCCATTGTATGTGGCGGAGACTCTTCTGAACACGATGTATCCCTGCGTTCAGCACAGGGACTGTACTCATTCTTCGACAAGGAGCGCTATAACGTGTATATTGTCGACATCAAGGGCCAGGACTGGCATGTAGAACTGGCGGGCGGCATCACGGCACGCATTGACCGCAACGACTTCTCGTTTGTGGAAGACGGCAAGGCCAAGTTATTCGACTATGCCTATATCACCATCCATGGCACCCCTGGCGAGAATGGTATTCTGCAGGGCTACTTCGACTTGATTGGCCTGCCCTACTCCACCAGCGGCGTACTCGTCGAGGCGATGACCTTTGATAAATTTGTCCTCAACCAGTACCTGCGTGGCTATGGCATCAGCGTGGCCGACTCACTGCTCATCCGTCAGGGTTATGAGCAACTGGTCAGCGACGACGTAATAGAGCAGCGCATCGGCATGCCTTGTTTCGTCAAGCCTGCTGCCGACGGTTCGTCTTTCGGTGTCAGCAAGGTGAAGAACAAGGATCAATTGGCTCCCGCCATTCGTAAAGCCATGTTAGAAAGTTCGGAAATCATGGTCGAGCAGTACCTGGAAGGTACAGAAATCTCTATCGGTGTTTATAAGACGCACGACAAGTCGGTAGTGTTGCCTGCCACAGAGGTGGTTACCAGCAACGAGTTTTTCGACTACGACGCCAAATACAACGGTCAAGTACAAGAAATAACGCCTGCTCGCCTGTCAGAGGATGTGACACGTCGCGTTCGCGAAATTACTAGTCATATCTACGACATCCTGCACTGCAACGGCATTATCCGCATCGACTACATTATCTCTAAGGAAGGTAAGATTTCTATGTTGGAGGTGAACACCACACCTGGTATGACACCCACCAGTTTTATTCCCCAGCAAGTGCGTGCAGCAGGCCTGGAGATGAAGAATGTTCTGACTGACATCGTTGAGAATCAGTTTTAAGGAAGAAGGTAAGAGTGAAGAGTGTATAATTTGCTACCGCTATGGAGAAGTACGACATCAAGGAGTTTGACGAAATACGGCCTTATGAGGCTGGAGAAATGAAGCAGGCCTTCAACGACTTGTTGAATGACCGTCAGTTCTCAATGATACTAAAGGGCTTTGCCCCTTGGCTGCCCAAGACTGTCCGTAACGGTTTACTGAGACTGCTGTTTACAGGCATCAAGACGCCACTGGACTTCCAAAAGCGCTTTATGAAGCCCGTCGTCAACTGGATTATCCGAAAGCACACCGATGGCTGTTCGTTTGACGACGACCTGCTGCCGGCAGACAAGTCACTGCGCTACACCTTCATCAGCAACCACCGCGACATCGTACTCGACTCGGCTTTTCTGGACGTGAAACTCGTCAACGCAGGCTATCCCAACACCGTAGAGATAGGCATTGGTGACAACCTACTCATCTACCCATGGATCAAGCGTTTGGTGCGCATGAACAAGGCCTTCACCGTTCGCCGTGGTTTGACGGCTCACGAGATGATGCGCTCTTCTCAACTCATGAGCCGATATATCCACTTTGCCGTCAGTCAGAAGAAAGAGAACATTTGGATAGCCCAGCGCGAAGGCCGTGCCAAGGACTCCAGCGACCACACGCAGGATGCCGTGTTGAAGATGCTGGCGATGGGCGGCAATCTCAGCGAACTGAACATTTGTCCACTAACCATCAGCTACGAGTTCGACCCTTGTGACTACCTGAAGGCTCAAGAGTTCCAGCAGAAGCGCGACAATCCTGCATTCAAGAAGTCACGCCAGGACGACCTCGACAACATGAAGACGGGCATCTTCGGCTACAAGGGACGTGTCCACTATCATTGCGGTGCACCCATCAACCAGTGGCTTTCCGAGTTGGAAGGTCTTCCACGCAACGAGTTTTTCCAACAGCTCAGCCAGCGCATCGACCAGGAGATCCATGCAGGTTACCGGCTGTACCCTTGTAACTACATCGCCCTGGATCAGTTAGAAGGAACCTCAACGTATGCCTGCCAGTATACGCAGAAGGACATGGACCGCTTTGAGAATTACCTAACTGGTCAGCTGGCCAAGATCAACATTCCCGACAAAGACGAAGTTTTTCTCCGCGAGCGCATGCTGACCATGTATGCCAATCCCGTGCGCAACTACCTTAAAGCAAAGAGTAAAAAGTGAAGAGTGAGAAGATAGCTACCGCTTCTAGAGCAATCCTGTATGTAGCCATATTATGGCTGCCTCTTCTTATAGCATGCCAAAGGGACAGCTACGAGAAAGGTGAAGGTCGCTATTCATTGCTGCAGGCCGATTTTGCCTGCCTCACCGTTGACAGCGAGAAGCAAGGGGTGTCGTTCATTACCGATGAGGGTGAGCACTACCTTCTCCGCAATCCGGTAAAAGCATCATGGATAGAGACGGCCGACACCGTCTATCGCACCTATTTATATTATAATAAGGTGGAGGACGGTAAGGCACAGGCGAAGTCAATAGGAATTCTGCCTACGTTGATAGCCCGTGATGCCAAGGACTTCAAACGCCAGCCTCAGGACCCTGTAGGCATGGAGAGTGTCTGGCTGACCCGCAACGGCAAATATATCAATATGGGATTGTTACTCAAGAATGGCCGTGACGACAATGGTAAAGAGGGCACACATGCCCTGGCGCTGGTACTCGACGAGGTTCGTCAGAATGCCGACCAGACACAGACAATCTACTACCGTCTGCTCCATGAACAAGGAGAGAGTCCACAGTATTATACCAACCGCCGCTATGTGTGTATTCTGCTTCCAACAAAAGAACGGCCAGACAGCGTGTGTCTGACCGTTAATACCTACGACGGTGTTGTCGTCAGAAAATTCAAATTGTAGCCGTTACTCCTCCGGTGAGAACTCGTCCTTACCGACGCCACAAATAGGGCATACCCAGTCATCGGGAATGTCTTCAAAGGCTGTTCCTGGGGCAATGCCGCCATCGGGATCTCCTACTGCGGGATCATACACGTAGCCACATGTGTCGCAAATGTACTTTTTCATAAGCTTTTAAATTTAATGGGTTAGTAAAATATTCACTTTTCACTCTTCACTCTCAATACCTTCTCCACCTTCTCAACGATGGTTTCTGGTGCGATGTTACGCATACAGGCATAGTCACCACGCAGACAAGGCTTCTGGCCGAAGATGCTACACGGACGACAGTCGAGCGGAATCTGTACAGCATTGTCCTCTGACTGCCCCCATCCCATAAAACCAGCATAGGGATGAGTAGCGCCCCAGATGCTGACGACAGGTGTGTTCGTCAGTGATGCCAAATGCATATTCGAAGAGTCCATAGATATCATGACATCTAGATGACTCATCAGTATCAGTTCCTGATGCATCGACTCCAGCTGAGCTCCGACGTTCACACAGGCAGCATGCTGTGCACTCCACTCTGCAAAATATTTGCTCTCCTGTTCGCCACGGCCAAAGAGCAGGATGCGTGCCTTCGGATATTTCTCCATGAGCTGCTCTATCACTTGCAACATCAAGCGAGGGGGATAAGTTTTTCCCTCGTGTGCGGCAAAAGGAGCCACACCAATCCACTGCTCATAGGATTTCTTGACACATAGCCCAGGAGGTAACATGTTTAGGTTGCCTCCTTCATCTGGGAAGATGCTCTTAAACTGTATCTCCACAGGATAGCCCAACTTGGCAAAGACGTCAACATAGTTCTGGAACGACGTAGGCTGCTGCACCAGTTCCTTGTGTGTAGGCGAAGTGATGCTGCGACGCCCCTTGCGGTGCTTATTGATATGCTCCACACGATAGCGTCCCAGATTAAAGCGCATGCGGAGATAGTTAGAGCGCAGCACATTGTGTAGGTCGGCCACTGCTGTAAACTGCTTGGCAGCCAGTCGACGATAGAGGGCGTTGAGTCCCTTGATGCCCTTGTATTCGTTTTTCAGGTCAGCAACCATGAAACCGACATTGGGTGCCAGGTCTTCAAAGAAAGGACGGGCAAAAGCTCTGCTCAGCACCGTGATGCGAATACCAGGATACTGGTGCGCCAAAGAATAAACGACAGGCACCATCATGGCGACATCGCCCATTGCGGAGAAGCGGATAACAAGTATGTGTTCTTTCTTCATGTTGGTTATTAGCAGTTAGCTATTGGCTATTGGCTGTTAGCTCTTACCTATTTCTTGTAGAGCACAGGGTTGGTTGCCGGGTCGTTGTACATCTTCATTTGGCGGTATACCTTCATATACTTGCGACCAGCCTCGATGTCTTCCAACAGTTGGTCGATAGCCGTAGAGAGGTCTACCTGTTGCTCTAACAGCACGTCGAGTTTGGTCTGACAGCGCTGCACATGCTCAGCATCGGCATCGTTACGCTCAGTCTGCTCCTTCATATGCCATATCTTCAGTGCCAAAATACTCAGACGGTCAATAGCCCATGCCGGACTCTCTGTATTCAGTCGGGCATCAGTCTGTGGCTTCACGTCGGCATATACCTTGCGGAAATAGGTGTCGACCTCTTCAACCAAGTCTGTACGGTCTTGATTGGAACGATCAATCCGGCGTTTCAATCCCAGCGCTTCAGCGGGATCTATATGTGGATCACGGATAATATCTTCCAAATGCCACTGCACGGTATCTATCCAGCATTTCAGGTAGAGGCTATACTCTATCGTATCACGCTCGTAAGGATTGTTGATGGGAGTATCCACGTCGTCCTTCAAGTGATAGTCACGGATGGCCTGATTGAATATTTTGTTGGCTTTTTCTGTGAATGTCATAGCGTTTATCAATTTGTTTATTCTGCAAAGATACAATAAATAAATGATAACACCGCATTTTTCGGAAAATATTTTTGTTATCATCAAGTAATTTCAAGATGATTTGGTCATGTTCGCGGTTTTTTGTATCTTTGCAAAACGAACTTGATGAACATACACCCACTCCATAACTCGACATTAGAACGGCCACTGCGGTTCACCTATCCGTTCTGCTACGAACCTCACCCCTTGTGCTGCGAGGCAGCAGCAGAGGTGCAACAATACATAGCGGAACATGAGGAGATACGCACTGATGCCGACCGTGGCAAAATGTTTGGAGTACTGGTGGTAAGTCTGCCCACGTCCGTCTCCGGGAAAGAGGGAGATCTGGCTTTTCTGGCTGCCTACAGTGGACTGCTGGCCGGCCGCAATGACTGGTCGTACTTCGTACCTCCTGTCTACGATGCCCAACAACCCGATGGACACTTCAAGACTACAGAGCACGAGATATCCGCAAAGGGTGGCGACAAGGAGATGTCGCAGGAGTTGCAGTTATGGCTGTTTCATCAATACCAGCTACTCAATGCTCATGGCGAGAAAAAAGACCTGGTAGCCATTTGGCAGTCATACTACACTCGTGAGAAGCTGCGCCGCAAATTTCCACTGCCACCAGGAGGTACGGGCGACTGTTGTGCCCCCAAATTGCTGCAGTATGCCTATCAGAAGGGGCTACACCCTGTCTGCATGGCTGAATTCTGGTGGGGAGCGCCCACCAAAGAGGAGGTGCGCCAACACTTGAACTACTATCCGGCCTGTCGCGGCAAGTGCAAACCCATTCTGACATGGATGTTACAAGGGCTCGACGTCGACCCCAACCCAGAACTATTAGGTTTTCAACACATGGAGATACCAGTTGTCTACGAGGATGATGCACTGCTTGTGGTCAACAAACCCAGCGGCATGCTGTCGGTGCCCGGACGCATAGAGGACTACAGCGTGGAAGCGGTCATGCGCGAACGTTATCCCGACAGCATAGTAGTCCACCGGCTGGACATGGGAACCAGCGGTCTGCTTATCGTTGCCAAAAACGGGGAGTCATACCGCATCCTACAACAGCAGTTCATCCGCCATGAAGTAAAAAAGAAATACGCCGCCCTGTTGGAGCATTCCGGAGAGGGCTCAGGGAGTATCTGTCTGCCCATGCGTCCAGATCCGATGAATCGTCCCCGCCAGGTGGTGGATATGAATCACGGCAAGCGCGCCGCCACCCGCTATGAGTTCATCGGCAACAGATTGGTGGCACTATGGCCGGAAACGGGACGTACCCACCAGCTACGCATCCACTGCGCCCACCCAGACGGACTAGCAAACCCCATTGTTGGCGATGAACTATATGGCACACGTGGTCAGCGGCTCTGTTTGCATGCTGCCGAGATCTGGTTCCGGCATCCGGTCTCAGGTAGCGAGATGCATATCACCTCCGAAATACCCTTTTAATTATTTAAAAAAATTATCATTATGGTTAAGCACATTATTCTTTGGACATTGAAGTCCGAACTGAGTGAGGAAGAGAAGATGACCGTCAAGGCTGGCATCAAAGAAGGCCTGGAAGGTCTTGTAGGTAAGGTCCCCGGACTCATCGATGCAAAGGTACACATCGATGGTCGTCTGGCATCATCGAATGCGGACGTCATGCTCGACAGCACCCTAGAGAGCGAAGAGGCGCTGAAGGGTTATGCCGTACACCCGGCACATGTGGCAGTGGCCAACGGTAAGGTACGCCCCTACACCGCACAGCGTAGCTGTCTGGACTTCGAAATCTAACAAACTTACTGATCAACGTGCAGACATCACCCATTCAGGCACTGCAACAGCAACGGCTCTTATTGCAGTTAGAGTACGAGACAGAGAAAGAGACTTTCCGCCAACAGACCCAGCAGACGGGTATTGCGCGGAAGGTCAAACGCGGTGATGCCTGGTGGCCCGTGAAAGTCAGCAAGAGCTACTACAACTCACTGAACCAGCTGGCTGTCGAACTGGTACGTACGACCGACAACGACATTGAGCATAACTTTGAGTTCGGCCGACCGGTATCGTTCTTTCACATGGATGACGGTTCTACCGTCATCAAACACTTTCGACAGACGGGCACTGTCAGCTATGTCGACGGCGACCGCATGGTGGTGACAGTCCCCGACGGGTTCCCCATCATCGATTTGCAGAACGCCGCCCGACTTGGTGTACAGCTCTCTTTCGACGAAACCAGTTATCGGCTGATGATGGAAGCTCTCGACCGTGCCATCAAGGGCAAGGGGCGTCTGGGCGAGCTACGCGACCTTTTCTACACTCCTTCCAGAACTTCTTCCTCCTCGTCTTCGGGGAAGTCGGGCGCAGTCTCTACATTCGTTTTTCCTCCCATGCACTTCCCCTACCTGAACGCCACACAGGAGAATGCTGTCAACATGGTGCTAAGGGCCAAGGATGTAGCAATCGTTCATGGGCCCCCAGGAACAGGAAAGACTACCACCCTTGTAGAAGCTATCCGTGAGACGCTGATGCGCGAGAGCCAGGTATTGGTATGTGCACAGAGCAATATGGCCGTCGACTGGATATCTGAAAAGCTCGTCGACCGCGGCATCAATGTGCTACGCATTGGCAATCCCACGCGTGTCAATGACAAGATGCTGTCGTTCACCTACGAGCGACGTTTCGAAGCCCACCCAGACTATCCGCACCTATGGGCTATTCGCAAGGCCATTCGCGACTTGCGCAACCACCGCAAACGAGGCGACGAGAAATACCACCAGAAACTGGAGAGTCTGAAGAGTCGCGCCACGGAGTTGGAGATACGCATCAACAACGAGCTCTTTGGCGAGGCACGCGTCATCGCCTCGACACTGGTCAGTTCGGCCAACCGACAATTGGACGGTCAGAAGTTTGGCACCTTGTTTATCGACGAGGCGGCACAGGCACTGGAAGCTGCCTGCTGGATACCCATGCGGCGCGTCAGCCGTGTCGTCCTGGCGGGTGACCACTGCCAGTTGCCCCCGACCGTCAAGAGCATTGCAGCCCTGAAGGCCGGACTGGGTAAGACGCTGATGGAGCGCATTGTCGAGACACACCCCGAAGCCGTCACACTGCTCAAGGTGCAATACCGCATGAACGATGACATCATGCGCTTCTCCAGCAACTACTTTTACGATGGACAGGTAGAGAGTGCGCCAGAAGTAAAATATCGCAGCATTCTCGACCTGGACACCCCGATGACATGGATTGATACGTCACAACTGGAGCTGCCTGCCGACAGCGACGTCTCGTTTAAGGAAGAGTTTGTTGGCGAAAGCTTTGGGCGCATCAACAAGGCCGAGGCAGAGGTGACGCTACTAGCGCTACAGCACTATTTCAATCAGATTGGCAAACAGCGCTTATTGGACGAACGCATCGACGTTGGCATCATCTCGCCCTATCGTGCTCAGGTGCAGTATCTGCGCCACCTGCTGATGAAGCGTGAGTTTTTCAAGCCCTTCCGCAGATATATTAGTGTCAACACCGTCGACGGTTTCCAAGGACAGGAGCGCGACATCATCGTCATCTCTATGGTGCGCTCCAACGACGATGGCCAGATTGGTTTCCTGCGCGACCTGCGCCGAATGAATGTCGCCATCACCCGTGCCCGCATGAAACTCATCATCTTAGGAGACGTCCCCACCTTGACACGTCATCCTTTTTACCACCAGTTGTGGCAGTATATTGACAATTTATAAGGGTATTTATTTGTGTGTTTAAGTTTTTTGCAGTAAATTTGCATGCTGAAAAGGAAAAAATGCCATGAGCAAGATTGAAATCAAACCAGTGACTACCCGTCAGGAACTGCAACAGTTCGTGCAGTTCTACTACGACCTATATCGCAACAACGACTGTGCCGTACCCTACTTGTACAGTGAAGAGATGTCGACGCTACGACACGACAAGAACACCTCTTTTGAATGCTGTGAATCCCAGTACTTTATGGCCTTTAAAGATGGGCAACTGGTAGGGCGTGTTGCTGCCATCATCAACAACCGAGCCAACGAACGCTGGGACCGCAAGCAAGTACGCTTCAGCTGGTTTGACTTTGTGGATGACCAAGAGGTCAGTACTGCCCTGCTGCAGGCTGTCGAGGGCTGGGGCCGTTCCAAGGGGATGACAGAGATTGCCGGTCCGTTAGGCTTCATCGATACCGACCGTGAGGGCATGTTGGTGGATGGTTTCGACAAACTCTCCACCATGTACATCAACTACAACCATCCCTACTATCCGCAACACATGGAACAGATGGAGGGCTACGAGAAAGCCAACGACTGGGTGGAGTTGCGCGTCAAGGTTCCTGAGGTAGTACCCGAGAAATTTGCCAAGATTACCGAGATGGTACGCAAGCGCTACGGACTGCGTGTCCATAAGTTCTCACGCAAAGAACTGATTGACGGCGGCTGGGGTAAGCGCATCTTCGACCTGCTCAACGAGACCTATAAGGATCTTTATGGCTTCAGCCAACTGTCCGACCACCAGATAGGTCAACTGGTCAACGACTATATCAAGATTGCCGACCTCAACCTCGTGACAGGTGTCATGGATGGCGACAAACTGGTAGGTTTCGGTATCACTTTTCCCTCGTTCTCCCGCGCGCTGCAGAAGACACACGATGGTCGCTTCCTCCCCTTTGGTTGGTGGCACCTGCTAAAGATACTGAAATGGCACAAGACGGACACCGTAGACTTGTTACTCATTGGCGTACTGCCCGAATACCGCAGCAAGGGTGCCAATGCGCTCATCTTCGACGATCTCATCCGCCAATTCCAGCGCTACGGCTTCGACTGGGCAGAGACGGGTCCACAGATGGAGACCAACGAGGGTGTGCTATCGCAGTGGCAGTACTTAGAGTCCACGCAACATCGGCGCCATCGTTGTTATCGTAAAGAACTGAAAGGTTAAACGACTTCGATACCTTGTTTCTTACAAAGTTCCAGACTCATCTCCTTGAGTTTGAACTTCTGGATTTTGCCCGAACCCGTCAGCGGGAACTGGTCAATGAAGAACACGTACTTAGGAATCTTGTAGCGAGCTATCTTACCACGGCAGAACAGCTGTACATCCTCTGCCGTCATTGTGGCACCCTCTTCCAGAATAATGAAAGCGCCCACGGCCTCACCGTATTTCTTGGAAGGAACGGCAGCCACCTGAACATCACGAATGCCAGGCATGTGATAGAGGAACTCCTCTATCTCGCGTGGATAGATATTCTCACCACCACGGATAATCATATCCTTGATACGTCCGGTAATCTTATAGAAGCCCTGCTCGTCCTTGACACCCAGGTCACCAGAATGCAGATAGCCGTTCTTGTCAATGACCTCGGCGGTTGCTGTGGGGTTCTTATAGTAGCCCTTCATCACGTTGAAGCCCTTGCAGCACATTTCGCCCTGAACACCCACGGGACATTCCTCGCCAGTCTCTGGGTCAAGCACCTTGACATCGACAAACGGGAAATCGCGACCTACAGTGGTACAACGCTGCTCGAAGGTATCGTTCAGACAGGTCTGTGTCATGCCGGGCGATGATTCTGTCAAGCCGTACACGCTGGTAATGGTCATAAACATCTTTTCCGACACCTGCTTCATCAGTTCCACAGGACAGAGCGAACCTGCCATGATACCGGTGCGCAGACAGCTAAGGTCGAACATATCGAACATCGGGTGGTTTAGCTCGGCAATAAACATGGTAGGAACACCATAGACAGCAGTACACCGCTCTTTATGAATAGAGGCCAGCACAACTAGCGGGTCAAACTTCTCAACCATCACCTCCGTGCATCCGTGTGTCAGACAGTTCATCGTGGCCAGCACCACACCAAAGCAATGGAACAGGGGCACACAGACGCAGAGTTTGTCGTCAGCCGTAAAGCCCATATTCTCACCAGTGAAGTAGCCATCGTTGGCAATACCATAGTGCGTCAGCATGACCCCCTTGGGAAATCCCGTGGTACCGCTGGTATACTGCATGTTACAGACATCGTAGCAGGTCACGTTCTTCTTCATCTCGTTCAGCGTATCGTCCTCTATATTCTGTCCCAGCAAGAGCAGTTCGGCGGTATTATACATACCTCGATATTTCTCCATGCCAATATATACCACACTCTTCAAGAAGGGGAAACGCTCACTGTTCAGGTGACCACGCTCACAGGTTTTCAACTCAGGTAGCATGGTGTAGGTCATGTCAACATAGTTACAGTCCCACGTACCATCAGTGATGCAGAGCACCTCCATGTCAGAGTCCTTACAGAGATATTCCAACTCGTTCTGTTTATAGTTGGTATTCACTGTTACCAACACGGCACCGATCTTGGCGGTGGCATAGAGGAACGTCAGCCAGTCGGGCACATTAGTCGCCCAGATACCCACGTTAGACCCCTTCTTCACACCAATGCTAATCAAGCCCTTGGCCAGATTGTCCACACGCTGGTTGAACGTGCTCCACGTAAAGCGCAGGTTACGGTCCGAATAGACGATATATTCCTTGTCAGGTGTAGTCTCAGCCCAGTATTCCAGCCATTCGCCCAACGTTCTTTCCCACAGTTTATAACCCTCCGAACCAGTCTCAGCAGGGTATGTTCTGTCGGGCAACGGACGGCCCGCCATATCAAGTTTTGCCATTTTTTTACTTTTTTCGTTTCTCGTTATTACGTTGTCACGTTACGACGACTATTTAGAACGGAATATAAACCACTGCAAGAATCTTCGCACTCTTCGCAGGCGCACCATGCACGTGGTGCTTGACGATAGAGTCATAGAAGATGCTGTCACCCTCTTTCAGCAAATAGGTCTCCTTGCCATAGACAATCTCTACCTCACCCTGCATCACATAGATAAACTCCTCACCCTCGTGTGCTGAGAGTTGGAAGTCGGGATTCTCCTCCGGATTGATGTCGATGATGAATGGTTCCATGTGACGGCCAGCCTTCTGCTGTGCCAACGGATGATACTCCATGTGTTTACGAGCATCGGTAGCACCGTTGGAGAAACTGATGCTGCTGTCACGTTCCCTGTCTTCTGCGCGGCACACAACAGGACCCAGGGCATCGTTGTCGTCCATAAAAGTTCCCAGTCGCACTCCCAAAGCACGCGCAATCTTAATCAGCGGGCCCAACGAAGGCATCGTCTGGCCGCTTTCAATGGAAGATATCTGGTCTGTCGTAAGACCACTACTTTCTGCTATTTCCTCTAAGGAGAGGTTCTTGGATTCCCTGATTCCTTTAATCTTGGATCCTACAAAACTATTATTATTGGACATACCTTATTAAATATAACACAGGAGACATATACCCCGTGTCGTCAATATTGGGCGCAAAGTTACGATATTTTTCTCATTCCGCCAATTATTTTTCAATATTTCACTAAAAAATTAAAAAGAATGACAATTTGACAGGTTTGCATATAACAATCCCTACCCTTGTCCAAGCAGGTGTATTATGTTACAACAGGGCACCTGCTTACTATTATTACCAGTTCTGTTAATTCGCATTAACATATCCAACATACTTGGTAAATTATTGTTAAATGTATAATATTAATAGGTATAGTATGTACCATTATTAAGAAAAATTGTCTAATTTTGCAATACTTGTCGAAAAGTATTAACAATCAATCAGAAAACTGTAGATGTATAAAGCAGTAATACATATAATAAAAGTAGCATCCATTACCTTACTGTTGGTGTGCCACGTGTTAGCTGTCAGAGGCCAACAACCATTCCACATGACAATAGGTAACAACTTGCTATACGACGCTACGCTGACGCCCAATCTCCGTATCGGCATTAGGCTCGCAGAGCACTGGTCGGCAGGACTTACCGCAGGGTACCGGCCTTGGCCTACCGATGACGAGACCAATACCAAGTGGCGGCATCTGCTGCTTTCTCCCGACGTCCGGTACTGGTTCAAGGGGGTAAACACGGGACATTTCATCGGGGGCAACCTCATATACGCCCACTACAACATAGCTAATGTAGATCCCATCATCTACAATGCAGCTAAAGATATTCGACGTCAGGGAGACCTTGGCGCCGTTGGTGCTTTTTATGGATACTCGTGGCCATTGGGGCGTTATTGGAACATCGAGGCACAGATAGGAGCCGCTGTGGCTTACACCAAATATTCGGCTTATGCCTGCGGACATTGTGGCAGGAAACTGAAGGACGACAGCAAGGTGCTTTTGTTGCCACAGGCTGCTCTGTCGGTGGTTTACAACATACCGGGACGTCCGCGCAAACAGTTGGAGGAGCCACAGATTATCGTCTCGGAACCTATCATAGAGCCGCAGCCCGAGCAGCCAGTAACACCTACTCCCGAACCCGTCATCGAAGAACCCGTCGTGGCGGAGAAGAAAGTGGAGCCCGTACCTGTTGTCCCCAAAGTCAGAGACACTCTGTATGTTCACTTCCCTTGGAGCAAGAGCGTGCTTAGCGAAGACTTCCGTGAGAACCGCGAGACCCTGCAGCGCATCATTGATGTCACCCGCGAGTCGGCAAGCAATGGCAACATGACCATCAAGAAGATACAGATTGTGGGTCTGGCATCTGTAGAGGGTAACACAGCATATAACGAGCAACTGGCCCATAACCGTGCCTTAGCCCTGAAAGAATATGTACAGCAGCGCGTAAACCTGCCCGACGAGAAATTCGAGATTGTCGGTGGCGGCGAAGCATGGGAGTGGTTCCGCAAGCAGTTGGTGGAGAATGTCGACAAGCGCCCTGACCTGAAGCGCGCTATCGAAATCATCGACACTGCCCCCAATGTCAACAACCGCAAGTGGCGCCTGCACGTCATGAACCACGGACAAACATGGGAGTACATCCGTCGCAACATCCTGAAGAATCAGCGTAACTCTGGCTACATCATCGTCTACTACGAAGACGACGAAAAGCAGTAACGTACTGATATAGAAACAATAAAAATCAAATAATAATAACAAAAAACCAAGCAACGATGAAAAAGTATTTCAGTTATGCTTTGTCGGGTGCGATAGCACTTGTAAGCATGTATGTCTTCACAGCTTGCTCGTCTTCTGACGACACCTTGGCTGAACAACCGAAGGAGACGAATCCCACCTATGACCCTGTGACAAAATCGGTAACGACTAAGTTTGTCCTAAATGTATCTTCTGCAGCGACTACAAGACAGTCTTCAGCTATTGTCCAGAAGGCAGCTAACTTCCGTGGTATGCAGGATGCCACGCTCATTGGTTTGGCAACTGGTAAAGCGAACACCTTCCTTGCCCCATACAACGGAGAAACTACTCAGACAGATTGGACAACAGGCAGCAATACAAAAGCTAAAGTCTATGATTTAGGGACGCTGTATGGTTCTACTGCAGTTGACAACACTGGTGACAAGAACAAAGATGAAAGTTCTCATCGTGTTGTAGAGTTAACATTGCCCGTTACCACTGACGCTATGCTGGTCTATGGTCGTGCAATACCCGATGATAATGTAGCATTGAACGGAAAAGTTACAATGCCTGCAAGTTATGCAGCACCTGAAGGCATCACTTTCGGTTTGGTTCCACGCCTGGAAGAAAGTGAGGCTTATACACAGACGTGTAATCTTGCTGCTCTCATTTATAACAGAATCCTGTTGAGTGAAGTAGCAGCACATGCTCTGCCTGCGACCCCCTCACCAAGAAACGGTTATACACAGAAGGCAAATATGCCTGCACTGAAGTGGAGAGAAATTGGCACAAAGACTCAAGCACAGATTGACGCACTAGCACCTCTTCAGCAGAATTTGGCATTAATCTATAAGGTTATCCGAGATACTTATTCAGATGTAACTTCCATACATGCTGGCTCTGCAGCTTCTATATGTAACACCATTGATGATATTTACAGCGTAGCAAAATCTGTAGCAGATGCAACAGCTACTAATGACGACGAGTTAAATGCTCAAAGACTTGCTGATGTCATTATCACACGTATAGGCTACTATTTCAATAGAACCACAACTCCTACAACGTTCCAAAATCTTGGTGAAGTTAATGATGACGGAACTCCCAAGCACGCTCTCGTCACTAATAATGCTGCTGAGGAAGCAGACTTTGCCACTGGTGGTAAATATGCTAAGGTAGACAGTTATCATTTACAAGGTTATCCCCATGCATTTAATCTTCCTGACGGTGTTGCACAGCTTACATTCACTGATTTTGTAGAGGGTTCAGAAATTACTGGCGGCTTTGTGTTTAAAACACTTGAGAACAGTACTTCATTATTAGATCTTGGCACCACGTTGAATCCGGCAAAATACACCTATCCTGCTGAATTGCTCTATTTTGACAATAGTCTCCTTCGTGTGAACGACAATGAAGTGGCTGCTGGTAATTATCCTAATGGATATAATGTTTGGGACACTAACGCATGGACAGGTTGGGTAACTGGTCCTGTGGCTTCAACCACCCGTAGTGTAGCTGTAAAGAACAATATCAATTATGGTGTTGCGATGTTAAGCTCAATGGTAACTTATGATGCCGAAATAGGTGATAACTTTGAAGATAATCATCCTGCAGCAGATAATGTTACCTTTGCAGTAAATGATATTAAAAAATTCACCCTGACAGGTGTGCTCATTGGTGGACAATATCAGAACGTTGGCTGGAACTTTGTCAGAACTAACGAAGAGGCTACCAACAAGAATTTCGTCATTTACGACAACCAAATTGCAGATGGAGCAATACCAACAGTTTCACCTAACTACACGTTGGTGTTTGATAACTTCGAAGATGCACCTACCAATGTACTGGTTGCTTTGGAGTTTAAAAATGACAGCGACAAAGACATCTATGGTTTAGGTGGTATGATTCCTAAGGGAGGAACATTCTATCTGGCAGGTACATTGAATCTGGCAGGTAATACAGAGACGATTACTTGGCCTGATCATTATGCAATACCTCCTTATGATGGTTCTGGTCAGTCTACCAAGACCAAGCGCGTATTCATTCAGGATTATCTGACTTCAGCTACCTTTAAGATTGGTGCAAACTCTCTGAAGAATGCTTACACCACCATTCCTGACTTGCGTGCTTCGCAGATATCTCTTGGCCTGAGTGTTGATTTACAATGGCGTCCAGGCTTGAACTTTAATGTAGACTTCTAAATAAAATTTAGGTTCATACGGTGAAGACAAGAAGAAATACTTTCATGATGTGGCTCCTGCCGTCAGCCTTATGGCTGATGGCGGGATGCTCCGTCATTGACGACGATCTGTCGAACTGTCCGACCGACGAGGCCCAGTATCAAATGGAATACGAACTGAAGTTGGTGACCAACATGACGACAGAACTGCAGACCCAGTTGACGACCATCACTGAACTCAGTGTCGCCAGTGCTCTCGAAACACATCTTGAGAATATCTTCAGCGACTTCGCCCACGACGTGAACCTCTCGTTCTACGATACCGAAACGACCAAGGAACGATTGGAACACCGTGTTGACATCATCAATACCAACCAGACCACCTACGACCTCACGCTGCCCATGCGCAAATACCTGCACCTGGCAGTGGCAAACATTGCCCAGAACCATGTCGTAGAACTGGTCAAGGACGATCACAGCCCCACGTCCATGCTACAACAGGCAGAAGGCACAGTGTCTGATGGTTCCCCCGTCAGAATAGTTGACTCTCATACCACGGGCCTCTTTACTGCCCGTCAAGCTATGGAGGTGCTGGAGGGTGTTGACCAGACGTTCAATGTGCGACTGTATATGGCTAATTGTGCCGCAACGTTAGTGCTCGATCCCAAAGGACAGACCTACAAGGATATCAAGGTTTACGGTACAGGTTTTGCCAATGAGTTCCACATCAGTGACAGCACCTACGTCTATCCTACTACGTCACCGCTCATTCGGGCTGACAAAGTGGCTACTTCCAACGACCTACTGTGTTACTGCACGGTGAACTTCCCCTCGCGGGATGCTATCTTAGCATCAGCACAGCGACGGGCAGGAGAGAAGCCATCTCTCTGGCAACTAAAGGTCTATCTCACCAAAATGGACGATTCAGTCACTGAAACAGTGCTGGAAATCACCGAACCGCTGAAAGCAGGTGACTTGAAGATTATCAAGGGCTCGCTCGACGACGAGGGTGCCGTCCGGCCATACGACAGCACAGTGGGTGTTAGCGTCACCCTGGACTGGAACAAAGGCGGGACATACGATCCCGAACTATAACCACTGTATTATATAAATAGGTACACGCGTGAAGAAAACTTTCAGACATATCCAATACTATCTGTTGTTGAGCATGATGATGATATCGTGTTCAACTTCTGACGATATGGCTGAACAGATCAACGAGACGACAGCTTCGGAAGCCAAGCAGGTAGACCTGCTGGTTAGCATGGGCAGTAAGGCTTCCAAACAGGCATCTACCCTAACCCATCGAGCCCCTACATTCACTGAGATGGATTTGCTGGTGGCTATTCCTTATCGCACCAACGGGGCAAATGTGACAGCAAACGACGCTCCGCTGATAGACCTCGTAGGTGCAGATGAAGACAACTTAGCGAAAGAATACGAGACAGCGAAATACAACACCTACTATGTGAATAGCTGTCATCTGATGACAGGTACTGACCGCATGTTGGTATATGGAAAGGCAAAACCAGTGTCTAACAACCTTAAGGTAAATGGTCAACTGAGTGTGCTGCCTACCATTCGTAAGAAGACCGCTGACATCCTGTTCAGCCTGACTTCTATCCGTGAATCAACGGAAGCAGATGCTGATGCTCAGGCATTGGCAAACTATATGACCGCCATAGCCAATACTACCGGTTGGAGCACGACAACTGACGCAACGCTGAAGAGCTACTATCTGGACTTTATCCGTATGGGTTCGGAAGGTGCCGGACTCATGAGCGGTGCAGCTGCCAATATCAAAGCGTTCGTGACGGCCCTCAAGGGACTGCTGACGGGAAGTGATGCTCTCTGCACAGCTATCAAGGCCAATATTGATGCTACTGACATATCCGCCAATACCTATCCACGCTCTGTCGGTCTGCCCGATGGAGCCGCTGCTATCCGTTGGACGGGCAGCAAATTTGAAGTCAAAACAACTACTACTCAACTCGACAATATCAACGGTATCAACCGCTATACCTATCCAGCAGAACTGATGTTCTTTGTAGATAGCCCCATACGCACCTCTGCAGAAGAGGTGTCGAAAACCGTCTACCAGGAGAATACCAAAATATGGAGTGCTTTCCTGGATACATACTACACCGGCTCCACGGCCGTCAATACGAATACCAAGGCGGTAGCTGTAGAGAATCCCATCCAGTACGGCGTTGCCAAGCTGGATCTCACACTGACCGGCATGAGCGCCACGCTGAAGGATGCTAAAGACAATGTGGTAACCAATGCCGATATGTCAACGATGCCGCTTACAGGTGTTATCATTGGCGGACAGCATACCGTTGGTTTCAATATGAAGCCACAAGGCGAACAGACAGATGTCGACGGTCGTTTCATCTATGAGACAACTATAGATGCTTCGAACTTAGCGACCCAAGGCTACAAGACCAGCACACTGGTGCTCCAGTCTTACGACAACGAGAAAGTACCCGTCATCCTGGAGTTCGAGAACAAGACCGGACATGCGTTCACAGGTAAGGATGGCATCGTCTATCCAGATGCCCGTTTCTACCTCATCGCAATGATAGACCCTGCCGGACAGGGCTCAGGAGCATATGCAGACCGCGTGTTCACACAAGACTATACCACCACCATGTCGATGAGCGTGACATCGCTCGCCAAGGCATATACCTGTATGCCCGACCTGCTGGCTCCACGTCTGGAGATTGGCGTTCAGGTGGTGACCAAATGGATTCAGGCAACCACCACGAATGTGGAACTATAATATAAGAAATGACGAAGAATAGACATATATACCTCCTCCAATGGCTCTTGTGCAGCATTCTGACAGTGCTGTGCGCTGCCTGCTCTTCTGGTGATGAAGGAGAGGAAGTTTCACACAAGCAGGTGAAACTGGCTATCTATGTCTATGCTCCTGAGCAAGCGGCAGCTAAAAAGAATGCCGCACCAACTCGTGCTAACGTGGGTGAGGTGGATGACATCACCACTGAAGGTACCATCAAGAGCCTGCAGATCTGGATTTACGAGTCAGAGTCGGGCAATTACGTCGGTTATTTCAATACCGAAGATGTGGTAGCACTGAATAATGGGCAAGGTACTACCTACCAGTTACCAGTATCTGACGAATTTGCTGCCGCCAAGCCCAATGTTAACGTCTATGTAATGGCTAATGTGACCACCGCCAACTGCGGTGTAGGGACATTGGACAAGGAGACGACGCGTACAGACCTGCTGGACGGTGCCAAGATAGCGAATGGATACTTTGGTTTGGAGCAAAATACAAGAAGCATACCGCCCGCTGGTCTGCCGTTTGCAGGTAAGTTGACCGCACAGCCCGTTGTTGGCGATGCCCCCACACTGCGTGTAGGTACGCTCAGTGCGGTTTCCACCGTTCAACTGACCCGTGCGGTGTCGAAGATGCGCTTCGTCTTTGCCAAGACGACAGGACAGCCAAAGGTGAACATTACCAGCATCAAGATGAATGCCGCTATGATACCCGATGAGGAGTATCTTTTCAAAACTCCTGTTTCTATGTCCTATAATACTGAGGAGAAAGAGCTGCTGTCAACAGCTATTAGTGATATCGCTGAGACTGCTGACCCCACCCAATATCTCTATCTGGGTCAAGAGGCACAGGAATACGAAGATTTGATTAACGCAGCTGCCAACAAGCAGCCTAAGGCGGAGGTCACCGTAGAAGGCCCTGTCTATCTACGAGAGAGCGACAAGAAACTGGCAGGTACAATTACATACAAGATTGGTGACGCTGAGCCACAAACTGTTGACTTCGCCATGCAGCAGGCTGGCGACTTCAGTCGCAACCACACCTGGATTGTCTATGCATACTATGCCGGTGCTGGCAAGCTACAGGTGGAGTCACTATATGTTAAAGACTGGTCAACGAAAGAAGTCAATCACAACTTCTATAATTGGTGATATTCAGTAAAAGAGTAAAGAATGAGCATAAAGAATAAATATATTGGCATCCTATTGACAGCCACCATGATGCTGCTAAGCGCCTGTTCCTCGGACGACCCCGAAGCACAGACGGTTACTACGGGTGAAGAACCCGTAGGTAAGGTGGTGCAACTGGTGTCGTATGCTTCTCCCTTTACGGATAAAGAGCTGTCTCATCGTGCCGCGCCTGCAGGGTTCTCTGCATATACCCCTGACAAGACAACCAGCATGGGCATCTATATGCTGCTGTCAGAGGGCTGGACTACTCCTAAAGAAGAAAAAATCATATACAACAACAATAAGTGGCATGCGTTCTTTGAGGTAACAGCAGACAAGACCTATACCGTCTATGGCTATATGCCCAAAACGGGAGAGATGAGCAGTACGTTGGTAAAAAGCACTGCCGATGCTGCCACACTGACCATTACAGGTATCAAACCTGTCACCACGGACGACATTTGCATCATCACGGGTGCCAAGGATACCGACGAAGGATTGAAGGAAGGACAGTTCAGCTGGTACTGGCCCATTTCTGCAGGAGACGAGAATTACAAAATTCACCTGCTGATGGACCACCTCTATGCTGCAGCCCTGTTCAGCTTGAAAACAGATACAGAGTATGCACTGCTACGTACCATCAAACTGAAGACGATGACGCTAAGCGCCAATAAGGGAAGCGTGAATGCCACTATTTCGCTGACGCACAACGAGACAGGCGCAAGTCCCATCTCTAACGTAACTTACACAGCATCAGGCACTAGCGATGCCGTCGTGATATTCAACAGCGATGAGGGAACGGCCCTTGACAAGTCGGTCCCCTTGCCTGTCAACGCTTGCTTTGCCCCCACCCTTTCAGCCAACCTGACACTGGTCAGCACCTATGACGTGTACGACAGCAAAGGCAACCTGATACGTCAGAACTGCACGGCAACCAACAAATTGCCGAATCTGGAAGCCAATAGAGGACAACGGGTACAGGTGAATCTGACTGTCACCCCAACATACCTTTATGTCTTGTCTGACCCAGACTTGGACAACCCAACGATTAAAATTGACAATTGAGAAGTGACAATTGAGAAATAAAGATATGCGCAAGATAACGACCATCCTACTACTTTGTTTGTCTGCAACACTGATGCAGGCACAGATTGTCATAGGCGGACACGTCTATGGAGGTGGTAATGCTGGAGAAACTGGTGGTAATTCGACTGTGACAATCAGAGAAGGTGACTTGAACAGAGTCTTCGGTGGCGCGCGTATGGCAGATGTCAAGGGCAGAGCCTTCGTGAATATTGACGGTGCCCATGCCTCTGACTATATTGTCATTAACCGTCTCTATGGCGGTAACGATATCGCGGGAACCATTGGCAAGTCGACAGAAGAATTGCCTGATGAGATAAAGAATCATGCAAGCAACAATAATGTTGACACAAGCTGGAATGCCCTCTTGCTCATTTCTACAAAAACAAATACAGATGGAACAGAGGCCACCGATGCCCAGAAGATATATATCGGTCAGTTGTTTGGCGGAGGCGATGGTGAGTATGAATATAGTTCAAGGACCGAAGGCTCTAATACTGTCTATTATGCCAAAGAGAACAATATAGAGGTAGCTACTAGTACTACCCCATTCAAAGTCCCTGATCTTGGCAAGACCTTCGTTGATATTCATGGCGGTTCCATTGTCTATGCCTATGGTGGTGGTAACAATGCTACAGTAACAGAGAGAACTGTTATCAGTTTGGATAACCCCAGTGAAGTGGTGAACAGCATCATAGATGCTACCAATCCTAATGCTGATAATACTGGTGAATTGCTGACCAACGCCCGCTTCGAGGACAAGATGGGCATCAACACCGCCTTCTCATATCCCAGCAGTAAAGCCTACCAGATAGGTCGTCTCTTTGGTGGTAACAACAAAGCAGATATGGCCATCCGTCCTCGATGGAACCTGCAACAAGGTAAGGTGCGAATGCTGTATGGCGGTGGTAATGAGGGCCGTATGACCAGTCCTGAGGGTCTGCTCATGCAGATAGAAGGTGCAGGAATGGAGGTCGACAACGTCTATGGCGGTTGTCGTAAGGCTGACGTGAAACCGTTGTACAACAACAACGACGCGACACCTGTGCCATACAACGAAGTGGCATTGGACCCTGCGGACAACCCGAACAACATTCCTGCCGGCTACGCTGCTCGTGTCAGAGTGCTGGCTGGTCATATCAACAACGTCTATGGCGGTAACGACATTTCAGGAAATGTCTATGCCGGCAATACCGTTGGTATCATGACCCATATCTACGGCGACGTCTATGGTGGCGGTAACGGCTCTTATGCTTATACGGACAATGATAAACTGAAGGATGATCCACATTGGAGTGACTTCTACTACAATCCTGATGACATCCTTGAAGCTGCAGGCATCACAGGCGTAGAGGAAAAGCTCAAATCTGCTACAGCCCTCAACCTCATCCGTCCTAACGCAGAGAAGGTGTCTATCCTCGTCAGAGGTACGGAAGCCAATCCAACCATCGTGGATGGCGGTCTCTATGTGGGTGGTAACAGTGCCTCTCTGCGAGAGAATGTTTCCGGCTCAAGTTCTGGCAAGCAAACGCACATCAAGATTGGTTCATATGCCATCATCGACAATGTGTACCTCGGCAACAACGGCGCAAACATGATTAGAACCGACGAGGCTGATCCATCTGGTCATAACGAAGGCGTGTTGCGCACATTTGCACGCACCGGTATCGCTCCTGACAATACCAAATTTAGTACTATGGACTTGAAAGACAAGGATGTCTTTGCCAAGTACATGGAAGGCTGCGCCATGAAGGTGAAGTCAACCGTTGTCTTCGAGAGCAAAGCCAATGGCGACGCTGTTGACTACATACCTTATTCCACCAAGTTCGGTTCTATCGTCTGCGGTGGTAACGTGGGTAGTATGATTACCGAGGGTAAGACGACAATCGACTTCACGGATAAAGTGGTTGTTTACAACAGGGTTGTAGGTGGCTGTAACAATGCCTTTGTGACTCCTACCGATTATAATGCCATTTATGAAGGCGGACTGCTGGGCGCCCCCGATCCGGCACCGACAGGTTCACCGGCCGGAACTATCGGCGACAAGCTGGAGCTGAACTTCGCCGGTTTGAAGATACAACCAAAGCGTTGGAACGACACTCATACCGAACTGATTTGGAACACCATCAGCTCGTCAACAGGCCTCCCTGTTGACCCTGTAACATCAGGTGAACCAACTACCAGTACTGATGCTGACCTGGATCGTCGTTTCGATGGCGGTAACATCTATGGCGGTTGCTATACCAGCGGTATCGTCAACGGCAACGTCGTCATCAACATCAACAGTTCTATTGTTGACCGCGAGATACTCTTCGACAAGGTAGAAGAGGATGAGACGGGTGAGGACAAGCTCTATGGCAACGACCAATATCACATCCAGGAGCGACACAGCGGCGTCATCCTTTCCGAGCAAGGAATGGACGTATTGGGTAAGGCGCTCAACGTGTTTGGTGGCGGTAAGGGTGTGCAAACCGAGATATGGGGTTCTGTCACCATCAACCTCAATCGCGGCTATATGTTCCAGATATTCGGTGGTAGCGAGGAAGGCGCCATCGGCAGGGGAGTACACGATGGGATAACGAGTACTTACAATTATGACTCAAGATACAGCACCTACATCAACCTGAACGGTCCTATTGCCGGTGTCTCAAGACATGACAACATGACGGAGGACATCGCAGAGTGCGAGTTCATGTATGGTGGCGGTTTCTTAGGCATCACATCTGGTAACTGTATCATCAACTTAGGCAACGGACGTATCTTCGACTCCTTTGCAGGAGCTTGTAATGCCGATATCCTCGGACATACAGAGACTTATGTCGGAACCAACGGTTTCCCGTACGTTCGTGACTTCATCTATGGCGGTAACGACCTAGGCGGACAGATTTTAGGCACTGCCAACTTCGACAGCCGTCTGCGCAACGATGCCGTTCGCAGCAAGGTATACAATACCGATATGCTCAACGCCTCCGCCTATATGGAATATGTACAGGGACGCGTGGAGAAAATCTTCGGTGGTGCCTACGGTGTGTATGACTATAAAGATCCGCATTATGGAAAATACTTCTACGCAACAGGTGGCGAAGGTACGACACCTGAAAACGAAGGTCATGCACGTCCTGGCTACCACAAGCCTTTCCTGGACAATGCCTTCATCAACTTCCGTCCTAACGACACCAACAACCCGCTGAATGCCGTAGAACAGATATACGGAGCCGGTCAGGGCTACCTCGGTGAAGGGGAACAGGACTTGATGCAGAGCCGCAGCTATATTCTCGTCGACGTACCACAGACCATGCAAACCTATCAGAATACGGAGATATTCGGTGCCGGAGAGAGTGGCGGTGTTGGTATGGGTGTAGCAAAAGCTACAGCAGACGCTCCAGAGACAGCCCACAAGGCATCTGCCATGATCGACCTGCTCAGCGGACACTTCAAGACGGTCTATGGCGGTAGCTATCAGGAGGGCGTCACCCGTCGTACGGTGGTCAATGTGCCTGAGGGTTCTACCTTCCGTGCAGAAGCCATCTTCGGTGGTGCTTACGGTGTGTATCAGGAGTATCCTTGCGACGTATATGAGGCGAACGTCAACTGGAACAGTAGCGATGCCCTCGTAGGCGGCTACCGCACAGGTCTCTATGGTGGTAACAACAACTGCCGCCGCACGTTCTATGGTCGTGTAAACGTCAATGCACCTGTCTATTATGACAAGGCCAACAAATACTACGCTACTGTCTATGGTGCAGGTTATGGTAAAGATACCTGGTCACAATATACGGAGGTGAACCTGAACAACACCGCTCGTGTATATGAGGTATATGGTGGCGGTCAGTTAGGTCGCGTGATGAACAAGAAGTCTGTCGATGCATGGGCAGCAGAAGCAGATGCTGCTGCTGATGCAGAAGCCGCAGCATCCAGCACGACAGCCAAACACATTGACCTCTCTATCGGTACCGGCTATACCGACACCGGATTGGACAATGACCTGGCAGTAGCCAGAAACGGCAAGAAATACAACACCAACGTCATCATCAACCAAGGCGCTGACGTCTGCGGCTATATGTATAATGGTAGCCTCAGCGGTGCTTACGCCTACGGTGGTGGTCTGGGTGACGCAAATACTTCGAATACCGGTGACGTTCACGGAACCACCTACATCGCCCTGCTGGGTGGTAAGGTAACCAAGGACCTCTATGCCGCTGGTACCGTTGGTTCGGTGAACAACAGATACAACGTAGCTACTGATGACTTCGACCAGGCGTTCATCGCTTCTGCCAATGCCTATATCGAAAGCGGTACGGCACGTAACGTCTATGGTGGTGGTTGGCGAGGCAGCGTAGGTTATCACGCTGGTGCTATTAGTGACACCACAACAGGTGATATCCTCGGCGAGACACACGTCGTCATTGGTAAGAAAGACGGTGACAGCTTTATCAATGGTATTCCTGCCATCGAGCGTAATGCCTACGGTGGTGGTGAGGGTGGTGCTGTATTCGGTACTGCCAACATCACGCTCAACAAGGGCTTTATCGGTTATCGTCACTTCAACAGCGTACCTACTACAGATACCGACCTTGACTATGTACAGGTTGGCTCTGACTACTATCAGGAGAAGCTTCACGACGAGACCTGGTCGGGCGACGGCACCAACCGTCTGCACGATAGTGGTTGTATCTTCGGTGGTGGATATATCGACAACAGTAGTGTAGATGTTGCCAATGTCAAGATGTATGGCGGCGTAGTTCGTAATGCCCTCTTCGGCGGTGGTGAGATTGCTGCCATCGGTCGCGGTGTTATCGAAGCCAGCGGCACAGACAACAGCGTTCGTACCTTGAAGGGTATCTATAAGGCTGGTAGATCCAGCGTAGAACTGTTCGAAGGCCAGGTACACCGTAATGTCTTCGGTGGTGGCCGTGGCTATAACAACCTCGGTGAAGGTGGTACGCTCTACTCCGACGGTTACGTCTTCGGACAGACCGAGGTGCATGTACACGGCGGCACAGTAGGTACGGCGAAGGAGTTGGCACGCCTGAACGGTAACGTCTTCGGTGGCGGTGATATCGGATATGTGTATAGTGCATACGAGCAGGATGGTAAGCTCTATGTTGGCATCAAGGATGGCGAACGCTACGACAACGTATGGGAGGGCTACTATTATGCTTATAAGAAAGGTGATGAGGCTTATATTCCTGACACCAAGCCTGCAGACAGTGACCCGAATTGGGTCAAGGATGCAGACGAGTATGTGCTGACTGAGGACTGCAAGGTGCTGATTGAGCCTTATTGTAAGGCACTGTCTGACATTACCGTCAACGGTCATAACTATGCGGAAGGTAGCTATGTAACGACTACTGATCTTCATACACTGGGCAACAAACAAGATCCTGCCTGGAGCAGTTTGGATCTTACGGGTATCACCATCTTCAATGCCGTATTCGCCGGTGGTAACACCTCATCAGGTTCTTCTACCGTGTATGCTAACTCTACCACTGTGTTTGGTAACGCTACAGCCTCTATCCACGACGTCTATCATCGTGACTTGATTACGCTGGGTACAGGACGTACGGGAGGTCTGTACGGTGATGGTAACCTGACCTTCGTGGATGGTTATCGTGGACTGAACATCACCAACTACGGTACTGACTATTATAGCTTAGACCCGGAAATTGATAATTCCACCTATGAACAGCTTCCTCCTCGTGAGGCCGATTACTATCAGCTGAAGTATAAGTGTATCGAGCAGTGTACGGATAAGGACGGAACGACCTACTATCCGGAAGGTGGCGAGCACACCAAGGCTTCTACACTGACCATTGACGACCTGCTGACGCTGTTTGAAGGTATCAAGGTCGGTGATGACGATATTCTTCTTATTAATTCGGAAACGGGCGAGTATTATCCTAATCCTGCTTATTGGGAGCAGAATGGTGTTGTCCCTGTCTATGCCGGCCGACTGATGAACACCATCCAGCGTGCTGACTTCTGCGGCGTCTTCGGTAGCCGTATGGTGATGCAGGGAGCACAGGACCGTGTGCCGGAGATTGTCGATCACACCAACTACACCATCAACCGTGTACGTGAGGTATCACTCAACCAGAAGCAGTCTGTGAGAACAGCTGACGCATCCGACGAAGGCAAGAAGGTTCATGGTAACTACTTCGGCATCTATAGCATCGTGAACTACTTAGGTGCGCTGACCAGTGACGTGTTCTTCCTGCCTAATAAGGATATCCGTGTTACTGATAACGCCTCTAATCCTGACTACAAGACAGCATCAAAGGCATACAACAACGGTGGTTCTGCTGTTGCTTCTAAGGACTACGAAACAGCAACCTACTACGATTGGAAGGCAGGATTTGTCAACGAGCGCAAGCGCAACAACGGTACCAGTAAGAATAAGGTGGCGCTGGCATCAGGCGTGTATCTGGAAATCACCACAGAAAAGAGTACTGGCAATGACCTGTATGAGAAGGACTGGGGTTACATCACCGGTGTCGTAGAGCTGGACCTCATCAATGTGCAGCCAGGTATGGGTGGTGGCTTCGTATATGCTAAGAACGTACACAAGGTGGGTACGTATACGCGACACTTGCATAACACTTTGACGGCACTGAATGCTAATGCTGTGACACGACGCGACTTCACATTTGATGGCGCTGAGGTGGAATGGGAGACAACGGGTAACTTCATCCACAGTACGCAGACCATTATCGACGACTGCTACAACGTCAGCGGCAAGTATAAAGAGGGCGATGCTGTTCCTGCACACTACTGGTTCATCAAGGGGTCTGTATATGTATATGACCAGTACATCTCTGCATATACCGGAGCACCTAACGCATACAGCGAAACGGTTGACATCCCATTGACCATCACGGCCGCTTCGCACGGTACGATGAAGCTGCTCAACGTGATGCCCAACAAATATGCTTACTACTCTGCTCCTGGTGTGAAGCTGGAGGGTGACAAGAAGATGGTCATCAACGAAGTTGAGTATCATCTGAACGATCCTATCAACTACTGGGATTGGTACTTGCTGACCAGCTCTGAGAAGAACCTGTTTGTCGATGAGACATACGTCACCATCGCTGACTGTAAGTTCAGTAGCGAAAGCACTGACACCATCCCTGCTGGTACGGTGATGCTGCCTGCTGAATACAATACTTTGAGAACTGCCCACCCGACAGTCTACCACATAGAGAAACAGCAGGATGTTCCATTCGAGTTTGTTTACCGTCCGAGCAACAACATGAGCCACAATACGGGTTACATGCTGACTTATAAGGTGAACAACCCGACAGATTGGGATACCTGGTATACCAAGTTTGAGAGTGCCACTGCAGAAAAGAACCAGACAGGTGGTACCGGCTACGAAGACGGACCTACCTATCGCCTGAAGGACAGCAGTCAGGGTGGTGTCCTCGGACAGCGTGAGTATAAGGTAAGCAACCTCATCGCTGAGGATGTTTACACCTCTTACCAGACGATGACGTCGAACCATTCTGAGGCTATACCTACTACTGGACAGGCAACCTTCGAAGAGGCCTATATCGTCACAAGCGAATATACCAGCGGTGACGTTCATCTGAATGTGGGTAGCTCGGTATCTGCCACACAGGCCGCTACAATGACTGGTTATGTGGCACCTGCTTATATCTGTACCAGCACCATCCAGCTCAGCAAGACAGAGTTTATCTATGTCGGCAACCGCATGACGGAGGCAGAGAAGACGGCATATTACAATACCTACAAGAATGCTAATCCTGCATTGGCACAGATGATTCAGGATGATATCGTCCCTGCCTACTATTGTACTG
Source organism: uncultured Prevotellaceae bacterium (assembly GCA_900313235.1). Taxonomy (GTDB): domain Bacteria; phylum Bacteroidota; class Bacteroidia; order Bacteroidales; family Bacteroidaceae; genus Prevotella. Next base: position 40,058 of record OMQN01000004.1, read on the forward strand.
TAGAGGGTCTCTATGGTGGTAACTACTATGAGGCAAACAAGAACTATCGTGGACTGGAAGTATGGAGCTCTATGTCTAAGGAAGACCGTGAGAAGTTCACCTTTAACTATGATGCTTTAGACATACTCATCGATCCTCGTTACGGTTGGAATGCTGCCGGCACCAGTGTCATATATCCTGAGGGCCAGAAATACGAATATGACTCTAAAGACGGAACTTTGGCTGGAGCAGAGAACAATCTTGCTCATTACTCATTGCAGAGACCTGTCAACTACTCCGCAACCTATAACGGCACCGCAACTACTACTCACAATGGTGTAACGCTGTCTCCTGGTACCGAATATTCTCGTGAGGATTACGAGAAACTGCCTAACGAGAAGCGCCACTACACGACTGTAGACGTGAAGGAAGCAGGCAACGTGTATGTTGTCAAGGCTCCATTCCAGGTAGGCAACACACCATATGCTGTGGGCACCGTCATCTCTGCAAACACATATACTAGCTTGGGACAATCTGATCAGGCAAATATCACCACACTGACCTTTACCGACGAGCAGAAGAACCACACCTACTATTACTGTCGTGAGAGTTATAAGATTGGTGAGAATACCGAAGGTAAACCAGTGACAGGTGTCGCTGTCACGGGTGGTGTGTCAGGAACCTATAGTGACGGACAGACCGTTCCTGTAGGTCTCGTCATCACAGAGGGCAACTTCAACAGTTTGCCCAACTACCAGACGGACTTCAGCATCCATGGTATTGCTCCTACAGAGACCAGTACGCTGTACGTCAGCCGCTTCTCTGACATCTTCGACCTCTCAAAGGAGAAGATTATTACCGTCATCTACGAGTACAACTACGAGGAGAGCGATGCTTCTGGAACACACGTCACTCCTGTCAGCGAACGCCACGTGGTGAACATTCACGTGATGTTCAAGAGCGGTATTCCTTTCGTCGAGGACATCAAGGCTCCGCAGATTGTGCTGCCTGGCACATACGTCGGTGTCCGTGAACCGCACGTCACTCCTGGTGCCTACGAGGTGACAGGTGGTGGATGGAAACTCTTCGAGAAGAAGTCTGACGCCGAGAGCCACATCAACGGTATCGAATATACGCCTACCACAGACCCGCTCTACTGGTATCAGCACGGCTACTATCTGGCTTACTACGCTAAGACCTATCTCGGTGAGACCTACTCTAACACCGTCCAGGTGAGCGTGGCTAACTACCACGACCTGAAGAAGGTGCTCGATGACACCAGTCATCACTATTATGTGGACAATCCTACCGTTCAACGTAACTCAAAGATATACATCAATGATGCTACTAACGGTGCCGCTCAACTGAAGCAGTTCTTCGACCTCACCGTGCCCAGTGGTACGCCCGCTACTGCTGTTCTGGATTCGCACGTCGAAAACTGCCAGAACCTGGAGTTCATCCTGCACACCAACGTTACAGTGCCAAGCGGTTCCCCCGCTTGGACCCCCATCGGCACCGCAGAGCACTGCTTCTCCGGTAACTTCCATGGTGACGGCTACCGCATCGACGGTCTCGACAACTCACTGTTCGGCCACCTCTGCGGTAATGTCTATAACCTCGGCGTAACAGGTTCGTTCACCTCGGCAGGTGTTGCAGATACAGGCGATGGTTATGTAGAGAACTGCTGGATTAACACCACAGCGTCCAGCGGTTTCCCCGCTGGAGTCAAGGCTGTCTTCGGCAACCCGACAGGCAGTGGCTACAAGCGTGTCAACTGCTACTATCCGAACACGTTGACCTACGACACATCGGATGACCATCACGGCATGGCTCGCCCGATGCCTGCCAACGCCTTCTATAATGGTACGGTGGCTTACGACCTGAACGGCTTCTACCTGTTCAAGCGTTATAACGACCACCTGGTGCCCAGCGGTTCACCCGCTGAGTACAAGTACTATGCCATCAACAAGGAAGACGGCACACTGACCGAGCCTCTGACAAAGCACTACGCTGCCAATGCAGAATATTGCTCGTCGGGTGTTGATGGTGTATATCTGAATGGTGGTTATGTAGAAGACCGCTATGGCGATGGTGACTTCCGCTATGCTGACGGTAACATACCCGAGAATGAGGATCAGCGTACGTTGGTCGATGCTGACGGCAATAGTCACTTCTACCCCATCTGGCCTGATGACTACCTCTACTTCGGACAGATGCTGACCTACAGCTGGAACAACCAGCGCCCACACCAGAATGTTCCTTCACGCATCGTGAAGAACAGCAGTCGTCTGCCGAACACTGATGAGAGCAACCGCATCTACCGTGCACCGGCTTACTATCAGTCGAAGGTAATGGATGTGGCTCACTTCAATCCGGCTGTCAACCTCGTGGCATACTCTAAGCCAAAGACCGCTAACGATACCGACCTGAATCCGGCCTATCCGAATATGACCGCCATCGACTTTGCCGGCCATAGCGACACCGAATGGACAATAGGTCGCGTGTCCAGCGGTTCACCCGCTGGAGTAGATAAGTTCTACCGTCCGCTGCTCGACGACGACGGTCTGCAGAGCATCACCAACCGCGACGAGACCAACAACCTGTTGGTATATGCTCCTTCTGCAGAGAACAATGCACAGACAAACGGTGTGCTGAACGCTTACTTCACCGACCCGTCTTATGCAGACAGCTATCAGGAGAGCCCATATCGTTGCGTGGCTGTTCCTGCTGGAGCATCGACAGTCAATGGTCATCTGGTACAGAGTGACCTCACAGCTAATAGCGACCACCTGTTGATAGACAAGCAGGACTTCAACTGTCCTATCAGCTATACCTTTGCCACAGGCAAACGCATGTGGTATCAGCGCACACCTGACCTCTTCGTCGACCTCACCAAGGGTTGGGAGACTGTCAGCCTGCCGTTCACCGCAGAACTGGTATCTACACAGGACAAAGGTGAGATTACCCACTTCTACAGCAAGAGCCGCACTGCCGACGGTTCTGCCGACGGTGCCAAGATTGGCCACGAATACTGGCTGCGCGAATATAAGGGCGCTACAGTGCCCAGCGGTTCACCCGCTGTGGTAACTGCTACCTTCAACTATCCAGATGCTGCAGGCGCCACCAAGACCGTTGGTAACACCTTCCTTTGGGATTACTACTATAGAAAGAACGGCCAGCAGGATGCCAATGCCGACACCTACCAGACGTACTACGAGGAACCTCGCGAATTGCCGGATTATCCGCTGCTGGCTACCGCCCAGCCGTATATCGTCGGCTTCCCAGGCAAGACCTACTATGAGTTCGACCTCAGCGGTCAGTGGACACCTAAGAACACGGCTACCACTGCTCCTGCCCAGCTCGCCAAGCAGACCATCAGCTTTGTCTCCGACACTGGCATTACGATTGGTGTCAGCGACGACGAACTGACCGGTGTCGATGATGACGGCTACGCCTTTGTGCCCAACTACATGAGCAAGAAGGTCGACGGCTACCTGATGAACGCCGATGGCAACAGCTTCGACGTAACACCTGCTGGCGGTGCCATGACCGTACCGTTCCGTCCGTACTTCATCGCTGCCGCTTCGCCGGCACCCGCTCATCACCGCTCGAAGGTTCAGTCTATCCTCTTCGACAACGACGACTCGTCGTTCGCCTTCGGTGACGACAAAGACCCGTCGGGCGACAACTTCGGAGAGGGTGACCTCGTCATCACTATCCGTCAACATGCCGTCAGCGTCACCTCGTCGCTGCGCCGTGAGGCTGACGTACGCATCGTCAACATGAGTGGTCTCACCATAGCCACCTTCACCATACAGCCTGGCGAAACCATCGATACTAACATCGGTGTCGCTGGCGTCTACATGGTCCGTGCCGACGGTGGCCGCATCCAGAAAAAGCTGGCAATAAGATAACGAGTGCCCAGCGGTTCACCGCAGGCATAACAAAAAAACAGAGTGCCCAGCGGTTCTCCGCAGGCATAACAAAAAAACAGAGTGCCCAGCGGTTCACCCGCTGGTACAAAAAGTAAGAAATGGAAAAGCAGCACCCTACCCGCCACAACATGCAGCGCCGCATGGCTACACATAACTACGCGCTGCCTGGCACCTACCACATCACCCTGCATGTGGCAGACGGTATGGGTCTGCCCTTGGGCCAGATACAAGGCTCTCTGGAGCAACCAGACGAAAGCCCCAACGCGCCTCATGTGGCAATGACCCCAGTAGGGAATATGGTACGCGAAGAACTGCTCACCAGCATCACCATGCACTATGCCATGATTCGTGTAGATACTTTCGTGATCATGCCTGAGCATCTGCACGTCCTCCTGCAAGTAACAGCACCTATCGTCAGCAGCACAGGCCGCCCCACCCATCTCGGACAGGTGATAGCCGGCTTCAAGAAAGGCTGCAACCGCCGCTACTGGACCATGACGGGGCAAGATGCCGCCGCGGGGGCTGCGCAGGCTGTAAATTCATCGGGTGAACCGCTGAACACTGTGTCTGGCAGCGCTTTCCGGGTGTCTGGCAGCACTTCCCGGGTGTCTGGCGGCACTTCCCGGGTGTCTGGCGGCACTTCCCGGGTGTCTGGCGGCACTTCCCGGGTGTCTGGCGGTTCACCCGCCAGAGAGGGCAAGCGCACCCCCTCTTCAGGCACTACAGGCCGCAGGCCCCTTTTTGCCTACGGCTACTGCGACGTGCAGCCCATCACCCCCGAGCAGCTGGACACGCAGCGCGCCTACATCAAAGCCAATCCGCGCAGCCGTCTGCTCCGCAGCCGCCAGCGCGCCACTCTGACCGCCTGCCGCAACGGCTTTACCACAGCCCTCACGCCATCAGCACTTCGCGGCTTCCTACTGCGTGAGTGCCTGCAGAAGCACGCCACCGCAGAGGCTCTTGACGCCATCAAGTGCCGTCTGCTTCTCGCAGACGGGAAAATTGCCCTCGACACCTACGGCAACCGCCAACTGCTGAATAGCAAGCTCTTGCCCGTAGTATGTCATCGCAAGGAAAAGTCCCTCTTCGAGCAACAGAAAGCCCGCTGTATGGAAGAGGCTGGTAATGGAGCCATCATGGTGTCAGCACGTATCTCTGCTGGCGAACAGGAAATCATGAACGAGATGGTGAATCACGGTTTCCCCGTGATAATCATCGCTGACAATGGTTTTCCCGAGCGCTACCACCCGTCAGCGGTGCGCCTCGACCTATGTGCCACAGACCGGCTGCTCCTGGTCACCCCGTGGCAATACCAATACCGTGGCAAGAACGAGCAGGTCACCATCCCCTTCTGCAAGGCGATGAACTGCGTTGCCCAAGCCCTCTGCCGCCAAAAAGACGACTGGTGGAAAAACAGCGAATAAAGTGTTCAGCGGTTCACCCGCTGCAAAAAAAAGAAAACAGTGTTCAGCGGTTCACCCGCTGAAATAAAAATACAAAAGATATGAGTACAACATACGAACACACAAAGCAAGTAACAAGGTTGATGGCAGGCTCTATATCCCTGCTTCTCATGCTGGTATTGGAAAGCGTAAGCGTGTGGGGACAAAGTCCTGTTGAAATAACAACTGATACTAATGGGAATGGTACCATCGAAGATAGCGAGAAGAAATTCTATCTGATTCAAACGAATGCGTTCCCAAGTTTCTATATAGCACCTCAGGATAATTACAACATTACTACCAATAATATACTTGGTGAATATTTGCTGTGGTATTTCCTGGATGCAGGGAAGGACAATTCGGGGACTGATAATGAAATTCAATATTACTATATCGTCAACAATAGTACGGGGAAATACATATGTAACACTAGTGGCCGTTTAATCCAAATTGTTTCCTTGACTGATGCCAACAGGGAAACATGCAAGTTCAAACTTGTTGTAGATAATGAAGGTGGAACAACAAATTTTTATAACATTGATTTAAAGGGACGTTCTGGTAATGAATATTATGGCTTAAACAAGCAAAATGGTAGCGCTAATGATAGCAATCCTATTAGATTAACGAATGATCAGTATATCCACGACTCCAACTCAAAGTGGAAGTTTGTACCCTTTAACGGAACATATGTTTGGCCAACCCGTCCTTTCAACCCCTCCACTGATTCGGACAAACATTTTTATAAGATTTCCAATGTAAATAGCGGAGGTTTTTATGTATCAACTGACGCAACGCCAGACAAGGTGACCTATGCAAGTACCGAAACTGACCGCATGGTATGGTATCTTAAAGAGGCTCCAAATGATCCATCAGAACCTTGGAATAAATACTATTACATTATTAATCCTTCAACAGGAGGCCGCTACATGTATTATGACGGTACTGCTATCAATGGAAGTAACCAAACAAATGCAGTCAGTGTAAAAGAGTATAATTCCGAAAATGAAGACCGCTATCAATTTGCTGTAATTCAAGCGGCAAGAGGTGACGGTTCAAACCGCGTTACGTGTTATGCTATCATACCAAAACTACTCAAAGAACAATTTTGGGGAAGTAATAGCATAGGTTCTGCGAGCGTTAGCGATGGTGCCAATATGGGCATCATAAAAAGCAGAGGAGCAACCAATGCCCAATGGAAATTTGAGGTTACAGATTATAGCACAGAATGTGCCAACCCGACTATTACCTTCTCCAACACTACAGGAGAGGTAACCATAACTACAACTACCTCTAATCCATCCATCTACTATACCACAGATGGAACAGAGCCTTCATCAACTAATGGCAAATTGTATAGTGCCCCCTTTGATGTGACAGAGGAGACAACTATTAAGGCTATTGTCACAAGAGCTGGATTCACCCCTTCGGATATTACGACAACGACTATATCTAAAGTTGCGACTCCCACTATTCAGGACAATGGCCATTATGCCGTATCCATCACATCTGAAACAGATGGCGCGACTATTTACTACACTATTGACGGTTCTGATCCTACTACCTCGTCAACAGAATATACTGCTCCATTAACAGAAAACATTTCGGGTGTACTCATTAAAGCGATAGCAGTTAAAGACGGAATGATAAATTCTGCCATTGGTTCAGGTGCTGTAACACTTAGTTGTGCTACTCCCGTCTTCACTAAGAACGAAAACTATATTTCTATCAGTTGCCCTTCTCCAACAAGTGGAGTTTCTATTTATTACACCAAGAATGGAGATGAACCTTCAACATCAAGTACACCATACACAAGTCCTATCTCAGTTGAACCTGGTGACGTTATTAAAGCCATTGCCGTTGCTACAGGGTATAACAACTCTGAAGTAGCTACGAAAACGATACACAATGAGTTGACACCTACTGATGGGAAATATCTAATAAATAGTCAAACAGACTTTGAGATATTCGCAGATATGGCCAGCACCGCAGAAGGGGCAACTTATCATTATGTTCTTCAAACAAATGTTGATGCAGGTTCAGCTATCACGATACCTTTTACTGGAACCTTTGACGGAAACGGTTATACCGTTAGTGGTCTGTCACACCCTCTTTTCAACACCGTCAATGGTGGTGTGGTAAAGAATGTCATGCTTAAGAATGTCCAAATCAGCGGTAGCGGCAATGTGGGTGCTATTGCAGGAGTGGCAAGTGGATATACTTGTATCTACAACTGTGGTATCCTGCCAAGTAATAACAAGTATGAAAACGAAAGTTCATACGTATCAAGCTCTGATGGCTACTGCGGTGGCTTGGTTGGTTGGTTGAAGGATGATTCGCGTGTCATCAACTGCTTCAGCTATGCTAACATCACTGGTGGTACGACGGTAGCCGGTATCGTAGGATATAACAACTTCGCATCAACCACAAAAGTTACTGACGGGAAATATACAGAGCTTAAGACAGCTATAGTAAACTGTATGTTCTATGGTAATATTACAGGAGGTACAACACGATATCCTGTATATGGCGGTGAGAAAATCCTGAATAACACTGCTACAGGTATCAACAACTACGACTTCTATCGTGCAGAGGCAAACTTAGGTTTGGCAGATAATAGCCACTACAACTGCTCATGGCCGGCTCAAGAGGAGTATCTCACAAAATATGAATACTACCGTTACCTTCTGAATAGTAACCGTGAACTCTGCGGCTGGTGGGTAGGCGCTCCTTCTGCTCCGAGTGGCATGCTCATAGCTGATGTTCAGGCTGTGGAAAAAGATGCCTCACTGATGGCAAAATGGGTGCTTGACCCCAGCATTGCGCCTTATCCAATTTTGAAGGCTCCAGGAAAGTATTACTCAGCGATTAATCAGGACCCCGACAATCGTATTAATCCTGTTAGCAAGGCTTGGGAAAGTCGCCCGACTTCTGAAAATACGATTATGACCAAAGCAGCACCCGACACTGAGGGACAGAAATTAGGCAGCGTCACCGTCACTATCAATAAAGGAGGAAGTCTTAGTGGTTCAAGCAGCAAAAGCATCACTATCACTGCGATGGATATTGAAAATAACGACTTCTGCTATGGTAAAATACAGTTGCCTTATTATAACAGTATCTTTGGTGACCCAAACAGTAGTGATTGGGCTACAAGATATGGTGGAAACTATGGAGATCAAGTCGTTGTCGGTTGGGAAATCACAAGTGTAAGTGGTGGCACAGAAGGAGAATTAGTTAAAAACTGGGAAACCGGTTACAACTTCGCAGATCGTGATTGTACGAATAAGGACAAGGAACGCATCTTTGCCCAGGGCGGCTATTATTATGTGCCAAACGGAGTGACAGCAATTAGCATCACAGCAAAATGGGCAGATGCTATTTATCTTGATAATAGTGCAAACAATAGTTATGACCGTGTGTACATGTCGGGAACTAATGCAGGCACTGACTTTGCCCCTGCGGGTCATCGCCCTACAACTCTTGGAAATGGAAAGACCGTCCAAACAGGAACCGTCTCAAGCAAATTACCTACTAACAACGACGTGTACAATAAGGCCATTGTCTTAGTGGGTAATCACCAGTATCGTACAGGTGGGGTTAATTTAGGAGCTGCGACCAAAGGATGCACGATAATCAGTGCAGACTTCGATTTAGACGACGAACCAGATTATTGTCTTGTGTGGCAATTAGGTACTGGTACGAACCGACAGGATATTTGTCCTATCCGTTTCGATTTCCTGCCTGTTATTGAAATGGGTATGGCAATGAAAGAGGACGGCTCCACACAATATTATTCATTGGGTTGTTATCGTCCATTAGGCCACTTTGAGGTAACAGAAACATCTTTAATACATTTCGGACAGTTCGAATTTGCAAACCAGAATCGTTCTTTAGAGGCTCCTCTTATCTTAAATGGTGGCATTTATGACCAATTCACTAAGGGTACAGGTGTCGGAAATGCTGATAAAGATGATATCAACTATATGATTATCGGAGGCAATGTATATATGCCTTCATTTACACCAGGAGCCCATGTCAACAACAATGCTAATTATTCTACTCGTCATTGTGCCGTTAATGTCCTTGGAGGAAGAATAAATAACCTTTATCTAACAGGAAACTTTAACAATAATGTTACGCCGAATGTTGACAATCCCCATTGTTATATAGACGGAGGAAACTTTAAGCAGGTTGCCGCTGCAGGTAAGGAAGGTATCAACGGTAATGTGTTCTTCAAGATTAATCATTCCGTCATCGAAGATTTCTATGGTGGTAGCACTATGGACCAAAGCACTGGCAATAATTTTAAAACCGTCAAAGGCAACATCAACGTCACTGTTGACAATAGCAAAATAACCAAATATTGTGGCGGTCCGAAATTTGGTAATATGAATTTGGATGAAGATACCCCTGCGAATAACAAGACCGTTACCACTAATGCAACCGGTACTACTTTTGGCGTGTATTATGGTGGCGGTAATGGAGGAACTAGCTATGTGCAGTATGGTAAAACGGATGTTACTGAAACTAATGCCCAAAATTCCTATGATTGGAATGGTGGAAGTAAAGGAAATTTGAACAGTTATACTCCTAACACTTATCGTAGTGGGGACAAGAACTATATGGCTAATTATGAAATGGAGATTGTAAATTCCTCGGCAGGTACAGACGCCAATAAAGGAATTTTCAGAACCTATTTCTTTGCAGCACAGTTCTCTGCCACCAATACTGGTCCTATTACCAATAATCTTGCTAACTGCAAAGTGCTCACAAGCTTTTATGGCGGCGGCAACCTGGGCGGTGTAATAGGCGATGTCACATCAACGCTTACCGACACAGAAGTTCTTGGTTCAGCCTTTGGCGCAGGCTACTCAGCCAGTGTACCAGAAGTAACCATCTATAATAAAGATAAGACCGCACCTACTCTTAATGTCTATACTGGTATTATTACTCCTACTCCTAATCCGGATCCCAATAGTACCAGCACGACCTATACTTGGTGTTACAAGAATAAAACTACCAACGTGGTTATTCCATCGGGTGTTGTAATTCCTGCTGGTGTTGGTACTAGCAACCCAACCTTTGAGTATGGAGGAAAGAAATACTTCTATACCGAAGAGTCGCTTGAAAACCTTGGTACCGTAACAGGCAAGGCAACTCTCACCATCAACGGAACAACCATCGTTGGTAGGAGCGTCTATGGCGGTGGTGAGGAATCTGGCGTAGTTGGCGATACTGAAGTGAATGTCACCAGAGGTACCATTGGTAGTCAAGGCCAGGGTGGTGTTGAGTATGGCAACGTCTATGGCGGTGGCAAAGGTAAGGTTGGTGACAAGGTGGCTGGCTACGTTAAGGGTAATACGACAGTTAACATCAGTCAGGCATCAGCAGACAAACCTACAACCATCTATCACAATGTCTATGGTGGTGGTGCATACGGCTCTGTGGGTAATTTCACCTACGACCCAACATCGGGCATGCCTACGTCTTGTGCTGAGAATACAGGTAGTTGCACCGTCAATATTCAAAGTGGTACCTTCGGAAGCAATGGTCATGAGAATGGCATGGTGTTCGGTTCGTCACGTGGTGATGTAGCCACTCCGGAAGGCGAGCCTGCCGTAGACCCCAACGACCGCATGGCATGGGTTTACAGCACACACGTCACCATTGGCGATGCCAATGCTGCAACGAGTCCTGACATCAGGGGCTCTGTCTATGGTAGTGGCGAGAATGGTCACACCTTCCAGAATACCGTTATAGATATTAAGAAGGGTACTGTCGGTATTACCGATACTAATATTGATGGCGGTGCTGCTTATGCCTATCGTGGCAACGTCTATGGTGGCGGTTGCGGTACGGATATGTACGACTCCAATAGCGACGGGATACAAGACAAGTACAACCCGCTGGCTGGTATCGTAAAGGGTACTACCACTATCAACATCGCTGGTGGACAGGTTGTACACAATGTCTATGGTGCTGGCGCCATGGGTTCTGTGGGCGGTGGTGCTGATGCCAACAGTGGTAAGACAACGATAAACATTACTGGTGGTCGTATCGGCTATGATGGTGTTGATAATGGACATGTATTCGGTGCTGCCCGTGGTGATTATGGCGTGAGCACTGCTGCTTCAGGTCTCGCTAATGTCAGGGAGACAGAGGTAAACATCAGTTATACCACAACACCTGCTGCCGATAATGCCGACAAGAATGTCCAGCTCATCGCCGGTACTGTATTCGGTGGCGGCGAGGCCGGTACTGTCAAGGGAAGCGTAGCCGTCAACATGACGGGTGGTCTGATATTGAAAGACGTCTATGGCGGTGGTGCCTTGGCTGACACGCAGACCAGCAACTGGGATGCTACTGCGAATGAAAATGCGGGCGGCTGGGCTGACGCAGAAAATAAATCCACACTCCATACCACTACCGTTCGTTTGACTGGCGGACGTGTCGGTGAAGAGGTCTTCGGCGGTGGATTGGGAGAAGAAGGTAAACCTGCCTATGTCTGGGGTGATGTGCTGGTTGACCTGAACGGTACAACAACATCAGGTACAACAGGTTCACCCATTGATGCGGATGCGAAGGGTTGTGTTGTTGGACAGATATTCGGTTGTAACAACGTCAACGGAACGCCTAAGGGCGACGTGATGGTGCATGTATATGCTACACAATCTCTGAACAAAGCCGACATCAGCACTAAACCGGATAAGAATACCAACACGTATGATGTCACGGCAGTCTATGGCGGCGGCAATCAGGCTGCCTATAATCCTGTGACGCCACATGACGGCACTTCAGGTGCTAAGACGCAAGTCCTTATTGAGGGCTGTGCGCTCACCAGTATCGAGACCGTCTATGGTGGTGGTAATGCTGCTGCCGTTCCTGAGACCAACGTGGTTATCAAGGGCGCTTACGAGATAGGCTACCTGTTTGGTGGTGGTAACGGTAAGGACGACATTGCGCCGGGTGTCACTAATCCTGGTGCCGACGTCGGTACACTTGACCATGGCACGACGACTTACGGTACGCGTAATGCCAACACACTGATGGAGGGCGGATTGATTCACGAGGCCTATGGTGGTAGTAACACGAGAGGTACCATCAAGGGTTCTATCAACCAGACAACCGCTCCTAAAGCATCTACAGACCCTGGGTACTGTTGCGATTTGGAAGTAGAGAAAATCGTAGGTGCCGGTAAGTATGCGGATATCGACGGCGATGTGAATATGGACTTGAGCTGTCAGCCGAGCAAAAAGGTTGACCTGCTGTTTGCGGGTGCCGACGAGGCCAACGTGAACGGTAATATCACCCTGAACATCACCAACGGTCACTTCGGCAAGGTCTTTGGTGGTAACAACCTGGGTGGTGCTATCAAGGGAAAAATCACGGTGAACGTCGAGGAGACAGGCTGTCAGCCCATCAAGATTGACGACCTCTACCTGGGTAGTAATGAGGCACCCTACTCTGTCTTCGGCTATTATGAGAGTGACGAAATTCATTCGGTAACCGGCAAGAAGATTCTGAAGCCGAGAGAGTCGGCAACAGATCCTCGTAAGCCCGTAAAGTATGATGGAACAGAATATGCTTCTATCAGCGACTTTACAAATTACGACCAGCCCGAACTGAACATCATCTCTTGCACCTATATCGGCAACGTATTCGGTGGCGGCTTTGGTGAAGGTGCTGTGATGTATGCCAACCCGACGGTGAACGTCAATATGGAAGCGGGTGCATTTGCAGATGATATTCCTGCAATGATGACAGAACTGGGTCTTGATGTTACGAAGACTGCGCCGAATCCTGATAAACTGGGTATTATCAGAAATATATTTGGTGGTGGTGATGCTGCCAATATCGCTGGTGATACCTATGTGAACATCGCCACAGAAGCAAATAAGAGTGCCTATATCATTGGCAGTGTCTTTGGTGGCGGTAATGCTGCTGACGTGCTGGGCAATACCAATGTCACAATGAGTGACGGTTATGTCTTTAACGGTATCTTTGGTGGCGGCTATGCCGGTTCGGTGGGTACATTCACCAGAAGTACGGCTGCCGAAGATGTCAACATCTATGGGCATACGGCTCATGACGGCTGTATCGGTAAGCCCGTTTCCTGCGCAGAAGGCACGGGTAAGTGTACGGTGGTCGTTGACGGCGGTCAGATAGGTCCTATTTCAGTGGCAACACAGGGTATGAACAGGTCGAAAGCAGACGGTGGTCCCGTACCGGAAGGCTGGGTATGGGGTGCCGGTCAGGGTCTCGTGGAAGATCCTGCGGAGCATCCTGATACGCACTTTACGTCATACGTAGGAAGTACAGATGTGACCATCGGTGGTACTGCCCTCATCATGGAATCCATCATCGGTGGTGGTGAGTTCGGACGTGTGCTTGGCAATACGCTCGTCAAGATAGAAGGCGGCCAGATTGGTATTGGTGAGGGAAAGGTTGATGGTAGCAACAGGCCCATACGCTATGCTGACAACCAGTTCGTCAATCCTCTCACAACGACTATCACCGATGCCAATTCTTTGACTGAATGTTCGCACTACCCATACGGAAGGAATATCGGCACGACCGAGAACCCCAATTGGGTTTACCTGCCATACGACCCGTATTGCGAGAAGTATCCTGACTATTTTGCTGCTCATCCGGAATTTGCTCCGGCCAGCACTTCAAATCCGTCAGACGGTAAGACATGGATTGGCTGTGTGTTCGCGGGCGGCTCCGGCTATATGCCCTACGAGAAGAAAGACGGTACAGGCTACGACTGGTGTCCTTCAGCAGGTTTGGTGGAAGGTGATACCGAAGTGCGTATCTCTGGCGGTCATATCCTGACAAACGTCTATGGCGGCAACGAGATTACCGACGTCAAGGGTACAAGTAAGGTGAAGATGACTGGCGGTACGATTGGCGTGCCGCGCACTCTGGAACAGATTGTCAAGCACCCATTGACCTGCTACCTCTTTGGCGCAGGTAAGGGTGACGAGCGCTCCCGCTTCTATGACTACACCAATACGGGTAGTGTAGAGGTAGAGATATCGGGTGGTATCATTTACGGTTCCGTCTTCGGCGGCTCGGAGGACGGTCACGTGACAGGCGATATTAAAATGGATATCAAGCCTGGAGCAATCATCGGTACTTGGGGCACCTCATACGTGGATGGTAACGTCTTCGGTGGTGGTCGCGGCTTCTCCGGCAATACCCTCACGGCTGGTAATGTCGGTGGAAATGTAACTATGAATATCTCAGGTGGTAACATACTGGGTTCGATCTATGGCGGCGGACGTCTGGCTTCCGTGGGTACATATCTTGTAGAAACAACAGATGCCAATTACGGCGAGCAGATGCCGGACAATGGAAATGACAAGCATGGACATATCACCATCAATATCAGCGGCGGTACCATTGGTAACGATAAAGAATACATCTATAATCCTACTGCTGCTCAGAAGGCAGCGATACCTAACACCACCTTCGACTATCAGAACCATCTGCAATACGCCAAGGGTGGTAATGTGTTCACAGGCGGTATGGGCCGACTCTATGCACTGGATGGTAAGACGGTGCTGACGTCATGGCAGAAGCTGGGTCAGTGTAAGGGTACTACACTGAACATGACTGGTGGTACTGTGAAGAGTAGTGTCTATGGCGGTGGCGAGATTGGTATTGTTGCTCAGAATGCAACCTTGAATATCGACGGCGGAACTGTAGGCACGAAGATTGTTAATCCGGGAGATGCTACCCAGTATTACAACTTCGGCAGTGTGTTCGGAGGTGGTAAGGGTAGCACAGATAACATTGATGGTATCAGTGCGGCAGGAACCACACAAGGTGATGTGGAAGTGCATCTGAATAAGACTCCTTCAACAAAGGGTGCTATCGTCAACCAGGTATTCGGTTGTAACGATATGAACGGTTCGCCAAAGGGCACCGTCACCGTACACGTCTATGCCACACAATCTCCTGACAAAGACAACATCAGCACCAAACCGGCTAAGGGTACTCAGACGTTTGACGTCGAAGCAGTCTATGGCGGTGGCAACCTGGCTGCTTATGAGCCAGAAGGCGGCAAGAACACCAATAAGTCTACCAACGTCATCATCGATGGTTGCGGACTGACGAGTATCCGTCAGGTCTATGGTGGTGGTAACGCTGCTTCTACACCTGCTACCAATGTGGAGGTGAATGGCACCTACGAGGTCCTGGAGCTCTTCGGCGGCGGTAACGGCTTTGACAAGTTGCCCGACGGCAGACCTAACCCTGGTGCTAACGTGGGTTATAAGAACTATACGGTTTACGAGCAAGTGGCTGAGGAATGGATTGCCAAGGACGACCCTGCTTATGACACGAAAGAGGAGCGTACCGCAGGAAACAGTGCCATCACCTATGGCACCGGCCAGGCGTCCATCAATGTCTTTGGTGGTACCATTCACCGCGTCTTTGGCGGTTCTAACACCAAGGGTAATGTGCGCCAGACAGCTGTCACCCTGCTGGACGAGAACAGCGGATGTGACTTCTGCGTAGACGAGGCCTACGGCGGTGGTAAGAGTGCACCGATGGATGCCGAAGCCAAGCTGCTAATGGCTTGTATACCGGGACTGAACGCTGTCTATGGCGGTGCCGAGGCTGCCGCCATCCAGGGCAATGTGACGCTGAACATCACCAACGGTACCTTCGACCGTGTGTTTGGCGGTAACAATCTCAGCGGTACCATCAATGGTTCCATCACAGTGAATATCGAGGAGATAGGCTGCCGACCTATCAAGATTGGCGAGCTCTATGGCGGTGGCAACCAGGCTGGCTACTCGGTATATGGCTATAATGCCGACGGCACACCGAAGGAGTCTGGCACGAAGATCTACGAAGACCCACAGGTCAACGTGAAGTCCTTCACCAGCATCGGCAAGGTCTTCGGCGGTGGCTATGGTGACGGTGCCACGATGGTGGGCAATCCGACGGTGAACGTCAACGAGGTCTATGGCAGATGGTACGACGACGATACGTCGGTTGTCGGTGATGATGCCAAGACTTCCGGCAACTACCCCATCCCGTCACATGCCAAGGGCAAGATGGGTGCTATCAGCGAGATCTTCGGTGGCGGTAACGCTGCCAAGGTCATTGGTAGCACGACGGTCAACATCGCTACGCTCTCCGATGTCTTTGTGGTGAAGCAGGTAGCTGCTGGCACCACCCTGCCAGCCGGCTGCTACACGCGCAGCGGAGCAGGTACTGATGCCAGCCCGTATGTCTATACTGCAGCTTCAGGCACTGCCGAGGAACATGTCACCTACTACGAGAAGCAGGACGTCCTCGGTGCCGACATCCGTGGCAATGTCTATGGCGGTGGTAACAATGCCGAGGTGACGGGTAATGCGAATGTAACTGTTGGCAAGCGTAACGAATGATGCGGCCAGGACATATAGGCAGGAGATGGCTGTTGACAGTGCTGGTTAGCCTGTCAACACTGTCGCTGGCGGCCCAGGGCTATCCGGTGCCTCAGGTGCCCGACTCCATCACGGATGCTGCCGCACGCTGCGACTATGCCACCCAGCGCTACTGGGACCACTACGAATTCAACGACACTACCATACTCAGAACAGACTATGCCGAGCAGGCGCTCGTCGACTTCCTGTGGCTGGCGAAGTACGCCACGGAGAAGGGCCGCGAAGTAGCTGTCGACAAGTGGGTACGCATGCTGAATACCGCTCCTGCCGCCTATCGCTATTTCGTCGGCAAGGCCCGCCAGTATCTGACCAATCCCGAATCTCCCGTCTATGCCCTAATCGCTATGGAGCGCATCACTGGCAACCGCATCGGTGACGTGGCTACTGACTTCGCATACTATACAGCCGATGGTCAGCGTCGCCTGCTCAGCGAGACGGCTACCGACCGCATGACACTCCTGCTGTTCTACGACCCCGACTGCGACAACTGCCGCAACATGATAGCACGCCTGCGCACGGACAAGGCCATCAACAAGGCTATCGCCAAGGGACTGTTGACAGTCCTTGCCATATATACCGAAGAGGACTACGACCGTTGGCACGCTACGCTCAAGGATATGCCCGCCAACTGGACTGTTGCCACCGACCATGCCGTGGTAACGACCAACGAGTTATACGACCTGACGGTCATGCCCGCCCTATACCTGCTAGACTCCCAGAAGCGGGTAGTCCAGAAAGACAGCATCACCGCCATCCGTCAGTGTCTCAGCGAATAATTTTAGAGAATCCATGTGATATCAGAAAAATTATTCGTACTTTTGCAGTGATGAAAGCTGCTAAGACCTTCCGCCAGTACATCTGGATTATTAACACGCTCAGAGCCTACAAGGAACTTACCTTCGAGGAGCTGAGCCAGAAGTGGGCGACCGACGCTATTGCCGACGGCAACCCCCTGCAACGCTCTTCGTTCAACCGCCACCGGGACGCCATCCTCTCCATGTTCGGCATCATCATTGAGTGCGACAAGAAGACCTACAAATACTACATCAGCAATAAAGACTCGCTGAGCGACGGCTCCATAGAGCGGTGGCTCTTCTCCACGCTCACCGTGCACGGCGTGCTCAGCGACAGCGCAGCCGTCAAGGAACGCGTGGTGCTGGAGGACGTGCCGGCAGGCCTGGAGTACCTGGACACCATCTTCACAGCCATCAAGACAAACCGCCGTGTCCACATCGGCTACCAGAAGTTTGGCACCGAGGGCTACGAGAAGACTGTATGCCCCTATGCGCTGAAGCTGTTTCACCAGCGCTGGTACCTGCTGGCCAGAACCGCCGACGACCAGATGCGCATCTACGCCTTCGACCGTCTGAAGAACGTGACGCTGACCGACGAGAGCTTCGTCATGCCTGCCGACTTCCTGCCGCAAGAGTACTTCTCCGAGTATTTCGGCGTGCTGACGGACAAGACACCCATGGCGCATGTCGTCGTGCGCACCTACGGCAATACGGCCAACTACCTGCGCACCCTGCCCTTGCACCACTCACAATGCGAGATAGCGACCACCGAACAGTATGCCGACTTTGCCTTCGACATACGCCCCACGGCCGACTTCCTGGGACAGCTGCTCTCCCACGGCGACGGCATAGAGGTGCTGGAACCGGCCCACGTCCGACAAAGGATGAGGGAAATGATAGCCAGAAATCTTAAAAGATATTAAATCCGCAGGGGTGTCCCGTACTTTGGGACACCCCCTGTTGTATATTTGCAGCCGATAACAAGATTGTCAAACTAAAAAAACTATATGTTATGGCTGGAACCTTTTATTTCTTCGTGTTAATGGTAGCATGTGGCAGTCTGCTGGACTGTTATGTCAAGAGTGTAAACAACAAGAAAGAGATTGAATAAAAAAAAGAAATCCCTGGTCCTGTAGAGTTGTGCGAATACGGCTCTGCAGGCCTTTTTTATTAATATTTTAACAACAAAACAATGAAAAAAAACGAAGTCTTTGAGTCGCAGCTGAACCTGCGACGAGTGATGAACAAAAAAACGTGAGTGATGCAGAACTGGCAAGACGCATTAACAGCTCTCGTCAGACAGTAAACAACTGGATAAATGGTCGTCGTGACATCAATATCAGATGGCTACATAAGGTCGCGGAAGCACTTGAAGTACGTGTTCGTGACCTTTTTGATGAATAGGTGTAAACGCTCTGTTTACTATCATGCGCAGCGACAGTAAATCGCTGCGCTTTTTCTTGCTCATCCCCTCATTTTTTTGTACCTTTACATCTGATTAAACAACACTAACCCTTAACCATTATGTAGAAACGTATGAAAGACAAGAAGCCGAAAGAGAAGAAGGCACCACAGGCAGATCGTAAGCCCAACTGGCAGGAGGTGTATGCCACGGTGGAGGACATCCAGCAGTATCTGGACGAGAGGGTGATGCTGCGCTTCAATGTGGTGACGCACCAGACGGAGGTACACTGGTTGACGGACTGGGGCGACGACCTCAGCCAGCCGCCGGAGTGGGAACGCATGAACGACCGCATAGAGAATACGCTGTGGAAGGACCTGTCGAAACAGAAGCCCGTGCGCATGCGCGACCTGCAGTATGTCATCGGGTCTGATTATGTGGCGGAGTATAACCCCTTCGCCTTCTATCTGGAGCACCTGCCGCCCTGGAACGGTAAAGAGGACCATATCCTTGGACTGTCGCTGTCGGTGATGGTGAAGGGTGACACCGACGAGCAGTTCCTCTTTGCAGCGTATCTGAAGAAGTGGCTGGTGGCGATGGTAGCGTCGTGGATGGACGACCGTGTGGTAAACAACGTCATGCTGGTGCTCATCGGCGAGCAGGGCTTGTATAAGACCACCTGGTTCTCCCACCTGCTGCCGCCACCTCTCAGGGAGTATTTCTATACCAAGACCAACAGCGGCATGGTGTCGAAGGACGACCTGCTGGTGCTGGCACAGTATGGACTGGTCTGCTGGGAGGAGCTGGACAGCATGCAGCAGAAGGAGCTGAACAAGCTGAAGGCGGCGATGACCATGCCCACCATCAATGAGCGTGCGGCCTATGCCCACTACCATGAGAACCGCCCGCATATCGCCTCATTCTGCGGCACAGGCAATAATGTGCAGTTCCTGTCTGACCCGACGGGAACGCGCCGCTGGCTGCCCTTCGTGGTGGAGTCGATAGAGAGTCCGCTGACGTCGCCCTTCGACTACGAGGGCATCTATTCGCAGGCCTATGCCCTCTACCGCCAGGGCTTCCGCTACTGGTTCGACAAGGACGAGATTCTCCGCCTCTCGCAGCATAACCAGCAGTTCGAGACACCGCGTCTGGAGGTGGAGCTGATACAACAGTACTTCCGTATTCCGCAAGGTAAGGAGCCTGGCGAGTTCATCAGCGTGGCTATGGCTTTGCAGGTGGTCGGTGCCAATATCACACAGAAGCTAAGCAGTGTGATGATAGGCCGTGCCTTCAGGGAACTGGGCTTCCAGGCAAAGACTGCCCATAACATCCGCGGCTATATCGTCGTGCGTCGTTCGGCCGAAGAGATGCGTGCCATGCGTCAACAGATGGCCAATACAGATACAGATGATGCGGTTATTTTCTAAAGACTCTTCGCGTACCTATGTGTACGCAGGTACGCGTAGACTTTTATGTTTTTATCTGTATTATCTGTATCATCTGTATTTTTCTAGTCAATAATAAACACAAACCAAACACAAAAGCACTATGAATAAACAAAACGACATTCAATTATCAGAGCACTTTTCTTTAAGTGAGTTCACCAAGAGTATCACTGCCGAGCGCCTCGGCATCAATAACAAGCCTGGCTATGAGCAGGTGCTCGCCATGAGGAATCTGTGTCGCGAAGTCCTGGAGCCCCTGCGCCAGCACTACGGCCAACCCATCCGCATCACCAGCGGCTACCGCTGCGAGGAGCTGAACCGGGCGGTGGGTGGCGTGGGACGCTCGCAGCACATGCTGGGCGAGGCTGCCGACCTCTCCGTGCCCAACGAGCAGGTGGCTCGCGACTGGTTCCAGTGGATCGTCCGCAACACGAACTTCGACCAGCTGCTCTTCGAGCACAGCAGTCGCATGCGCAACCGATGGCTGCACCTCTCGTGCCGGTGGGACCGCAAGCGCAACCGCCACCAGGCCATCTTTAATTACCGTGTACCCTGATTATTAAACAAAAACCTGAAAAACCCCTTGAAGAGAAAGGAGACTCTAACGAGTCCTTTCTCATCAAGGAAAAACCACGGTTCTTCGAACCTAAAAAACAGGCTGCGCATTGCAATATCAACATATAATTGCCATTAATCGATCATATAATTTATCATTAATAATTAATGAGAATTAATGGATAATTTGTGGAATTCGCAAGGCCACACTTTGACCTTTAGGTAAAAGAATTAATGTTTGAAAATTCTAGTGGACTTTTTTCTTGGTTTTTCTTTTGGCCTGGTTGGAATCCCCTTGGGGGTGGATGGTGGGGCTGTGGGGTTTGGCAGTGAGCTGGCTCACTAGGCAAAGCAAACAGACACGGCATCAGAGACGTAGTCTCGACCAGGACAAAAGGGTTTTTATGGTTTTTGTAAATGAGAATATCTGCGAAATCTGCGGCATCTGCGAGAGATAGAAAGTAATACAGCTGATACGGGAACGAGACAGCTGTAGTAGCACCACAGATACAGCTAATACAGACGCGTATTAGCTGTATTTTTTTGCGTATTAGCTGTATTTCCGTATTCACATTATTTAACGTGACGCCGTGGGGGAAAACCTTGGAATCCGGGCTAAAATGTAGTACCTTTGTAGTGTTGAAAGTCGACAATCAGCACAAAAGCTAAAGGCTAAAGGCTAGCGGCCAAAAGCCACATTATTAACTAAAAATTCAAATCATTATGAGTGTATTATTCAGATTGCATCAGGATCAGAGTCATGGAACCGCCCGTAGCGGCAAGTGGTATGCCCGTGCCGTACCCATCGGCGTCATCAACACCCGTGGCCTGGCAGAGATTATCCAGCGTAACTGTACCGTGAAGCGCTCGGACCGAGGAGCTGGTGGAGGTCATGAAGGACCAGATGCAGGACTCCAAGCGTGTGAAGCTCGACGGCTTCGGCTCGTTCAAAATCGGTCTGAACTGTCGCGGTGCCCGTTCTGCCAAGGCGTTCACCATCACCGACAACATCGAGGGCATGCACGTGGTGTTCACCCCCGAGCGTAGCCACGACCAGGCTGGCAACCGCACCAAGCAGTTCCTGCAGGGCGTGAAGGTCGAGGAGCTGCCTGAGAACAAGGTCAGCAAGGAGGACGGGGAGTGAGCCTCCCCCCAACCCCCTCCTAAAAGAGGGGGCTTTCCAAAACAAAAACAATGAAAACCCCTTGACGAGAAAGGAGACTCTAATGAGTCCTCATGCCATCAGCGCCCAGCCTGCTTGCGAGCGAGCTCACAGCAGTCTAACGCTGAAACCATGCCCCCTGCGGGGACTCCTTTCTCATCAAGGAAAAACCACGGACCTTGCGGTCCTAAAAAACAAAGTCAGTGAGAAAATCTGCGTCATCTGCGTTATCTGCGAGAGAATAACTACTCACGCGAGAAGTCAATATCTCCCAGAGCCATGTTTTTCAATTTCTCGCAGATTGCGCGGATCTCGCAGATAGGCGCAGCCTGTTTTTTGAGGTTCGAAGAACCGGGGTTTTTCTTTTCGAAAGTTTGACATCCATAGGATGGTTCTGAGGTCGGCAAGCAGATGATGGAAGCTGGCTTCCAATCAGATGATGGACGAGAACAGAACGTGGGTACAAAGTACCAAACTTTAGAAAAGGGTTTTCAAGGTTTTGGTTCAAAAACAACAAAGAATTGTATTTAGCTATGAAGAACAAGGAATTTTGGAAGACGGTGATTCAGGTCATCGTGACGGTGCTGACGGCACTGACCACCACACTAGGAGTATCCAGCTGTATGTAACATTTACCCCCCGAGAGTTTTGAGTAACTCTCGGGGGGTATTTTCATGAGGCAGACATGGGACATTTTCCTTTTACACATCGAGCAACTCGTCGTCCCACTTCATCTTGCCTTCCTATGTTCCAATTCGGACAAAAACTGGCGGGTTGGTGCGGTTTTGTCGCATGGGGGGCGACGTGTCGCAACAAGTGCATGAAGAAATGAGAGAATAACTTGGAGGCGAGTGAAAAACGTACTATCTTTGCTTTCACAAAAGCGAGAACAGGCTGCACCTCAGCAAAGAGCGAGCTCTCTGCATTCGGTTTGCACTGTCCTTATCATCAGAAACAAGAACAAAGAGTTGTAAGTTTTTTCATAAGCATTGTTTTAATTGGTTAGTAGATTCTTCATACAAAGTTTTAAGTTAGGCACTAAGGGCTCGCAGTGATTGCGAGCCCTTAGTGCTTTTAGAACGGTAATGCGCTCTGGCTGCTACTTGTTAGGCTTTTTGCCTTTCTGCTGAACTTTCTGCGGTGTCTTGTGCTGCGACTTAGGCAGTGCCTGCTGCTGTTCCTTCAACTGGTCATCCTTCATGTCTTTCCATAGAGGATGCAGCGCAGGTGCACCATCGTTGGTCTCCAATTCCAAATCAGGAATCTCTATCTCGTCCGTAGGCAGGAAGGGAACGACAAAGGCATTGGCCTTTGATACGAACACGGTGGCAATACCCTGTCCAATGATGTCGAGCTCCTTTGCAGCACGCCACGACAGATCGATGATTCGGCCACGCACATAGGGGCCGCGGTCTATCACACGGACAATGACACTACGGCTGTTAACAGGATTATAGACTCGCAACATGGTGCCAAAGGGATAGCTCCTGTGCGCACACGTCAGACTGTCTGGGTGCAAACGCTCACCGCTGGCGGTCTTACGCCCATTGAAGTGCCTGGCATAAAACGAGGCCTTACCCTTTTGCAGAGATTGAGCAGAAGCCTCTCCCCAGTGTCCACCCAACAGAGGGGGTACAAAAAAGAGTATGCCAACAACAAGCACACAATAAAAACATACTGCGTGCCTGCTGTTGGCATATCTTTTATTATTCTTCATTCTTCTCCATAGCCCCTCCCTCCGCGGGGAGGGGTTGGGGTGGGCATTATACTATTCCCTGTGCCAGCATAGCCTTGGCAACTTTCATGAAACCTGCCACGTTAGCACCTTTGACATAGTTTACATAGTTACCTTCCTTGCCGTACTTCACGCACTGCTCATGGATGCCCGACATGATCTGGTGCAGACGTTGGTCGACCTCTGCGGCACTCCATGCCATGCGCATAGAGTTCTGCGTCATCTCCAGACCGCTGGTAGCTACGCCACCGGCATTGACAGCCTTGCCAGGGGCAAAGAGCTGTCCGGCAGCAATGAACTTGTTGACAGCCTCGGCGGTACATCCCATATTTGACACCTCTGCCACACACAGCGGCTTATTGGCAAGTATCATGTCGGCGTCGTCACCATTCAACTCGTTCTGGGTAGCACATGGCAGATAGATATCGGCCTTCTGCTCCCATGGCTTCTTGCCTGCGAAGAACTTCGAGCCGGGGAACTCCTCAGCATAAGGCTGGCAGACATCGTTGCCACTGACACGCAACTCCAGCAGATAATCAATCTTCTCGGCATCCAAGCCTGCGGGGTCATAGATATAGCCGTCAGGACCACTGATGGTAATCACCTTGGCCCCCAGTTCGGTGGCCTTCTTGGCGGCACCCCATGCCACATTGCCGAAGCCTGACAGGGCAACGGTCTTGCCCTTGATGTCGAGACCGTGGGTGTCCATCATCTGATGTACAAAATACAAAGCGCCATAACCTGTAGCCTCGGGGCGCAGGATGCTACCACCCCACTCCATGCCCTTACCCGTCAGGGTGGCACCGTGGAACTGGCTGGTCAGCTTCTTATACATACCAAAGAGATAGCCTATCTCGCGACCGCCCACACCGATGTCTCCAGCAGGAACGTCAACATCAGGACCTATCACCTTATATAATTCACACATGAAAGCCTGGCAGAAACGCATAATCTCAGCGTCGCTCTTGCCACGCGGTGAGAAGTCGGAACCGCCCTTACCGCCACCCATGGGCAGCGTGGTCAGTGCATTCTTGAAGGTCTGCTCGAAGCCCAGGAACTTCAGAATGCTCAGATTCACTGAGGCATGGAAGCGCAAGCCTCCCTTGTACGGGCCAATGGCACTGTTGAACTGCACACGGTAACCGATGTTTACCTGTACTTCACCCTTGTCATCAACCCAAGGCACTCGGAAAGTGATGATGCGCTCCGGCTCTACGATGCGCTCCACAATCTTTGCCTTTTCAAACTCCGGATGCTGGTTGTAAACGTCCTTGATAGACTCCAACACCTCGCGTACTGCCTGTAAAAACTCTACTTCGCCTGGATGTTTGTGCTCCAGGTCTTGCATGATTTTCTCTACGTTCATAGTATATAGGTTTAAAAGATAGTTTTAGTTGCATTATGTCAGTTCGACAACGCAAAAATAATAAATATCTTTGACATAACAATGAAAAAATGGAATTATTTTACTAAAAAGGTTACATTTTATTAAAAATGTTGTATCTTTGTGGCACAAAAACCGATTATGATGAGTGATAATATCCCGCAGGAGTTTAATAATTTCTTTCTGAAAGACGTCTCGTTCATCAACCTGATGACGCGCCGCATCTTCAACGTTTTGATAGTGGCCAATCCCTATGATGCCTTCATGCTGGAGGATGACGGACGCGTCGATGAGAAAATTTTTGACGAGTATATGGAACTGGGTATGCGCTATCCACCCACGTTCACCCAGGTGTCGACCACAGAAGAGGCCTGCAATGTGTTAGAGACCACTGATATAGACCTCGTCATCTGTATGCCTGGCAACGCCGACAACGATGCCTTTGCCGTGGCCCGCGACGTGAAGATGCGTGCGCCCCACGTCCCCTGTGTGGTACTGACGCCTTTCTCGCATGGCATCACCAAACGCATAGAGAACGAGGACATGACCGCCTTCGACTATGTCTTCTGCTGGCTGGGCAACACCAACCTCATCCTGTCTATCATCAAGCTGATAGAAGACCAGATGAACATTGAGCACGACATCAAGGAGGCTGGTGTTCAGATGATTCTGCTGGTGGAGGACAACATCCGCTTCTACTCATCGGTACTGCCGAATCTGTATAACTACATCCTCGCACAGTCGAAGAACTTCTCGACGGAGGCCCTGAACCCCCATGCTGCAGCACAGCGCAAGCGCGGACGTCCGAAAGTTGTGCTGGCAACAACCTACGAGGAGGCCATCCACTGGTATGACATGTATCACGACAACGTGCTGGGTGTCATCAGCGACACACGTTTCCCATTATATGGTGTCAATGGCCGTTTGGCACATGTAGAAGAGGGCGACCCCGAGGCGGGTCTGAAGCTGCTGCGCGAGATACGCCGTCGCGACGAGTATGTTCCCTTGATTCTGGAGAGTTCGGAGATTGCCAACCGCGACAAAGCATGGGCTGAGGGTTTCGACTTCCTCGACAAGAACTCCAAGAAGTTCAATGTCGACCTGCGCCACATGATTGAGGAGCACATGGGCTTTGGCGACTTC